>JBHGBG010000045.1:0-20608 GCA_041946875.1 Bathyarchaeia archaeon | reverse complement strand
CTTGTGGAACAGATAAAGGATGCAGTACAGAAAAGTAGTCCTCAAGCCTGACATTCCTAAAATTAGATGCGCGCTTGTCGAGAGGATTCTGTCCTGATGAACTGGCACACCCCAGAATTTCCGCTGGAACTCAGCTGGCCTTGTGAGGAAAAATGTTCTTGCACTGTAAATCACAAAATCATACTCTGAAAGGTAAGACAACAGAAACTGTATTAATAGTAACTGTAGAAGGATTTAGACAAATCTCCTGCCGATTTTTAAGCCCTACTCGACAGCGGATTGACTGCCTGTTGCCTCGATAGGAAATGGAGGGGTGTGTCCGTTATTTCTCCGAAATTTAAGTGTGACTGATTCTTTCATACTACGTAAATGGTCGTTACATGGGAAAGTTGACAATACAAAAGTCGAGCCTTGCATGGTGATGCTAGCTAGTCTGTCTCTGTAGCGTAGATACCTTCACAAGAATGTGATTCCCTTGTGAAATTGTGACGAAACTGTCTCTCCAGCATAGCCCTTTCGAAGAGAATTACTTCTTTTCTGTCCCTTTACAGTGAACCAGACACCCCTGCGCTTCTACTGGAAGCTTGAAAATGGGTAACGAAAGGAATCCGTTTCCTTTGGCAAAGAATAGTGAAGCTTGCAATCCCAGAAGCGGTGCATTTTCTCCCTAATTTGCCGATTGATGGTTTTGAGGAGCACTTTACGTTCTCCGCTTTCACCATAACAGCTATAAACTGTGAAGTGTAAAGTTGTGAACTCCGCCCAAGGTGCACACCACGGATGCCGACTCGGAAAATGCGCGTGGAATTGTTCGATAGCGAAGGCAACCGGTACACTGTTGCTTTCGAGGGGCAGATAACCAGAGATAAGGCTCTTCGATTACTGGACCTCATGGAGCTCCTGGGTGGCATGCCTGCTGAGAATCAGGCTGCCAACGCTGACAGCGGTTCACAATTGACCGTCAGTTCTAGGCTCGAGAAGGTTCGCTTTGTTATTCAGAAGAACTTCCCACTCGTCTGGTTTTCCTCCAAGGACATTCGGACGGTTTATGAGACGGAGTTGAAAGAGCCTATAAGCTTGAGCACGGTGTCGACTTATCTGGCGAGGATGGCAAACAAGGGTTTGCTGCTGAGAGCTGGAGGGTCAAACAACCTGAAGTACAAGATTTCTACCTCAACTCCCGAGACAGTTATCCGACAGAAGCTTAAGTGATTTCTAGAGCTTGCCGTTATCGTGTCTTTCCCGACTGAATCTCATGGTGCGATGCACGAGACTCGTAAAACATAAAACTGCATCTGACAATTAGGAATTGACCCTGTAGTCATTCCGAGGAGTGCTTCCATGAGCCTTCACATAGACGCTGATTTCGCCGAGATGGAGAAGAAGCTCAGATGCTACGTAGACAAAGGCAGGGTAGCTGGAGCAGCTGAAGTGAAGAACGAACCAATGCTCGCGGTCAGGCCAGATGCCTCCAAGATTAAGCCTCTGCGTAGAGTAACCAGCTTCGATGGAAGCTTCGTAGCCGTCGACTGTGGCACGCGCACTCTGAAGAGGGCGAACAACTGGGGAATCTATCTTATGCGCGCCAGCTTTGCTGAGGTCTCGGGGCGAGAGGTCAAGTGGAATTTCTCCGAGAGAATGTGCACGGTCGTCGGTGATGCCCATTTACGTGGTAGTTTCCTTCAGGATTTCCGCATAGAGTTGGAGAGTCAGATGGCTCTGAGCCTCCTGACGGATAACGAGCTTCCTCATTACTACGTAAACAGGGATTTACGTAGTACCTATCTTCTCCTCGATGGGGGAGGGTACTTCGGAGGAGAAAGAAAGTTCCGCGTTTCCCTCTACGAGGAGTGTGAAAAGAAGGGAATTAACCTTCTCGCCATCAGCAAGAATTCTCCCTCTCTTCACGACGACAAAGGAAGAGATCTAGTTGCCGCCACCTACGCGTTGGCTCCTCAAGGTAGTTGGGTTTACCATCCGGTGCGCAGAGCCGACAAAGACCAATGCCTCTACGGCGACGTCTCGCTTGTCAAACTCTGCGCCGAGAGTCCACATGTCTTCCGCTGCGATGTCATGGACTACTTGGTGAATCGACCCGTAGATGATTTGCTTTCGCCGTTAACAAGTGTCTGCGAAGACCCGCGCTGCATGGGCTATCCGGTGAGTCTTTGGCTGGCGCATGAGTTTTCTGCGCCGTCGGACTCTATGCTCCTTTTCTATCACGACCAGGCTGAAGAGATCTTGAAGAGGGCTGGTTTGTACGACACGTTGAAGCGAGAAGAGTTATGTTCCAGTTTCGCCGATGAGGTTCACGGAGTGAAACATGCGTTCGAACGGGAGGGCTGGTTTGACCAACTCTAACGCGCTGGGCTTCGTTTGCGGAACCAAGGGAGACTCGGTGACTTTCATAGTGGGCAAGGACGTTGCCCTGTCTTTCGGCCAAATCGTCCGCATAGAGTCGCTCGAGCGCCACTTTTACGCGAGAGTGGTGAACTCCGAGAGCAGTTCCACGCTGGAGACGATTGAGCAGCTGCGGGAGGCGGAAGGGAAAGAGGCTTTCGGGCCGTATTCCGCTTTCAGGCGCGTGGAGGCTATGCTGTTTCTGGAGAAGCGTGGTGACCGGGTTCGTTCGCCGACGTTCAACCCCAGCTATCGGGATAAGGTTTACGCCGCGAGCGAGGAAGACTGTTCGATTCTGAAGCTGGGTGGGGCGCTTGAGGTTGGGCGCTTGCGTTCCGAGGAGCAACTCCTAGGATCGGTGGGCATAAACGTTGAAGCTGTTCCGAGGATGATGGGCATGTTTGGAATGACGGGTTCGGGCAAAACGAACACGGAGTTGATTCTGAATGCTCAGCTCATCGACCACAGTCCACAGACGGTGGCGTTGATTTACGATTTTGCCGGGCAGCTGTTGGACGGCAAGGAGATTAAGCCGCAGAGGGGTCTGCGGGACCATCCGCTGTTCCACAGTCGCGTGCAGTACTACTCAGCCAGGGACGGGAAGATGGCTGTTGGCTTGCGAACGATTACTCCAGGCAAGCTGGATACGCTGTTTCCCGATATTCTCCCGCCGCAGAAGCGGTTAGCTTGGGCTCTGTACAGACACTTCGGAGCGGAGTGGATTGAGAAAGTTCGCGAGGCGTATCGAGCGGATGGCTCGGTGGGGATAAAGTCGCAGAACAAGTCGGTCAACGAGGCTTTGCTGCAGAAACTTGCGTCTCTTCCACAGGATTTGTTTCCCGCCTCAAGCTACACGTTCGTCGACAGCGCCCTGCAGAACGTGTGCAGAGGTGTGACCTGCCTGATTGACATTTCAGGTCTGCGTTCGGAGGACCAGAACAGGGTTGTCTGCCTTTCGGCTTCCGCAATCGCAGAGCACTACAAGCGCATGTGGGAGGACAACTATGAGGAGTGGCGGAAGCTTCCTACACTTTTGATTACGCTGGAGGAGGCGCATGAGTTTCTGGACCCGAACAAGCAGCGGACGATTTTCTCGGACATTGCCCTGACCTACCGGAAGTATCGTGTGGGGTTGAACGCTGTCACTCCTAGACCGTCAAGGATTAACTTTGACGTGTTCGCTGAGCTGTGGACCAAGGTAATCATGAAGACTGAGTTGAAGAAGGATAGGCAGTACTTGACGGAGAATACTCCCTACATGGAGTACAGCGAGACGGAGATTAAGATGCTGGATGTGGGTGAGGCGTTGTTGATTTCGGAGCCGAAGATCAAGTTCGCTGTGCCTGTGAAGGTGACGCATTACCCGGAATACTTGGAGAGGCTTGGCAAGCGAGACTATGGGCTTCCTGACTCTCCGAAGCTATCTGAGATGGATGAACGGCTGAAGAAACTGAGCGGGCAATCGAACGTTTCCCTCTGAACTTCTGTCGCTCGGAGCTGTCTGCTGCTGCGTTTAAGGGGAAATGTAGAGTGAACTGTTGGCTGTTGAGGTTTACCACGTAGATGCCAGCCTCGGGTTTACGTGGTAATAGTTCGGTGCTGGGTGGGTCTTCGACGTACACGCGACTCAATAATCCTTTTGTCGAGGGCACACCCGCGGGTCATTACTACGTAGATGTATGGGTGGGTTGCTTCTCAGGTTGCCGAAGTTTCCGGTCTTCTGAGGAGTTTCTCCATTTCCTTCTTGACGCTATACTTGAAAGGCAGCTTGCCCGTCTCTCTCTCTAAGTAGCCTTCCTCGTAGAGTTTCTTCATGAGTCTCGCGGTGTGCTCTCTGCTGAGCTGCACTTTCTGTTTGATTTCGGGCGCAGTTTTGGGTCCTTCAGAAGACAAGTACTCCAGCACCGCCACCTCAGTGTCGGTAAGCGCAGCCAACGCTTTGTCTCGCCTTATCGGAATGACGGGCACGGCAAGCTCTGGCCTCGCTTCGGGCAGGGCGGTCAGCCGTTGCACTTGCTCTTCCAAACCCGCGATTCTGTTCTTTAGTGCCTCTCCCAGCGTTTCCATCTCTTGGAGCTTCGCGTCGACGCTCGCCACTCTGTTCAGCGTCTGCGCGTTGCTTTCCGAGGCAGAGGCGAAGGTTGTGGCTTGCGCGGTGAGCTGACTCTCCATAGGCGTCATGCGTGTTTCGATGGCTTCGGCTTTCTTGAGTGCTGTGCCTGCTTGAGAGGTCGTTGCATCAAGCTTGTAGGCTATACTTTCGATTCTCTCGGTTTCTCGCTTCAGTTCCCTGTTGAAGCTCATCACAACGTCTTCAACGGAGTCTCGGGCTTTCTCGTATTCCTTCTGAGCCCTTCTCAGCTGTCTATAGTATTCTATAGCTGCGTATGTGGTTGCTGCGAGCAGGATGGCGGCAAGAATGAGTGCGATTTCTATCACTTGACCTCCTCTGTGACTCGCTCGTGATTTGCGCGTGATTCGAGCTGTTGCATCACATATCACAGTTTCTCATGGTGAATTTAAGTTTTATGGTCTTTTTTGGCTTGCAGCGGTTTATGACGTCACACATCACACTATTAGGTTGGAACCGTTCACTGCTCTGCGTGTTTTGACTGTTCTAAAACAAGCTATTTTCGGGCTGTTTTGACGATTATAGCCTTAAGTTGTGGCTGCGTGTTTCTTGGTTTTTCTGCGCTTTGTCCTCGGGCGTTTTGGGTGATTCTAGGCGTGATTTGTGACGTCACAGAGGCGTTTCTGAGGGATTAGATAGCTGTTTTAGGCTTGTTTCGAGCTCTTCTCTGATGATTTGGATGACTTTCAGGTGCTTTTCTAGCTCGTCGTATGTGTCGGGCATGTCTTGGTGCGCTTCCATGTACTCCTTCAGTTTGTTCGCTATTTCGAGATACGGGTCGAGAGTTGTGGTCTCAAAGACCCCTAAGTAGCCTAGTAGCAAGATTGTATAGACCGATTTTATGACGTTTTCTTTGGACTGTTTTAGCGTCCTATTGAAGGCGCCTCGGCTTAGTTTAGCCTTGGTTAGGCGTAAACTGGCTTTTTCATCGTATTTTAGTTGTTTGCCTGCCATGTTTTCGGCTAAAACGTCTATTAGAAGCGTTTCAAGCTGTGTTTTTGTTAATTGGCTGTTTTTGACGAGGATTTTGACAATGGGGTCATTCAGTGCGCCGTTTAGCCATGTTTGTACGGTGTCTTTTAGCCTCATTTGTTCATGCTCTCCGACATGGTTGATGGATACACTTTTGTATACTGGCTATGGTTCTTAATATTACCGCTCTCATTAACCTCTTCAATCGACCCACGAGGAGATAGGAAAAGGTGATTAGGCGTCAACCTCTCCTCTTTATGGTATTTGCGTCACAAACTCGCCGCAAACGTTCAATACATACGCAATTTCTGCGTATTTTCCTACGGTCAAGACGGCGTGGTATGGGTTATCTAGCATCAAGAACTAATCTTTCGCATCTGCGTGGTGTCCGCCTTGACGGCAATGACTCAATCTCACGCAGTCACGGTACATCAAACTGTAGACACGACTTGCCTTTCTAGACAGAGTCGCCACCACAACTCATTCCTGCTTCTTGACCGGCGCGCTGAGATATGACTTCGTGATGTCACTCTCAATCTCTAAATCACGTGTGATTGGGTGTGATTCCGCTTTGATATCACGGTGCTGTGATGCGCCTGTGATTCGGACACTCCGACGCCGGGAATGGGCTTGACCGTGTCTGCTTAAAGTTGCTCTGCGTTCTTCTTCAGTTCATCAAACAGCTCAGGGCGCAAATCCCTCAGGGCTGGAATAAACGTCTCCGCCGGTCGGATGTCTCCGAAGTTGACGTCGCAGACCACGAAGTCTTCCTCATCGTACTTTGCCTTCACGACTACGTCGCCTGTTGGGCTGACGAGTCTGCTTCCGCCCCAGAATTGCAAGCCATCCTCAATGCCCACTAGGTTGACGTAGGCGAGGAAGGCGGTGTTCTCCAACGCTCTGGCCGCCGTCAGGATTTCGAAGTAGCTCCTGCGCACAGCAGGCGAAGCTGAGATTGAGACAATCAGCTGCGAGCCTTTCAGACGTGTGAGACGGGTTAGCTCGGGGAAGAAGAGGTCATAGCAGATGCAGAGCCCAATCTTACCGATCGCCGTATCGAACGCTGCCGTCTGATATCCTGGTCGGAAGTATCTTTTCTCCTCGAAGACGCTGTGGGTGGGCAGGTACATCTTGCGGTACTTGCCGATTAGGCCATCGGGTCCCACAAAGACTGCGGTGTTGAAGACAGTTGCTTTAGTCTTCTCGCTTAGCTCCGGCATACCAAAGATAACATGAATGCCCGCCTTTCGGGCTATCTCTTCAATCCTTCGGGTTGAAGGTCCGGGCACGGGTTCGGCCAGTTCGTAGACTTGGTCTCTGATAACGTAGCCGGTCAATGACAGCTCGGGGAAAATCACGAGGTCTGCCTTCTGTTCCTTTGCCTTCTGCGTTATCTCTTCGTATCGTTTGAGGTTGGCTTCCTTGTCTTCGCGCTTGCTGGTTATCTGGGCGAGCGCTAGCCTAATCTTCTCTTTCATTCTTCCAGCCTCTTAGTTTAGTACGTGTGATGTGGAAGGCGGAAGTCGGTTCCAGCCGTCCTGTACTCGAGCTTCGCCGTCAGGGGCATCCGCCTCTTGTGCTCGACTGCGAGCCATCTCGCTTTGACCTTCTCAACTTGCGCGGGTTCCACTTCGAGCTGGTCGGCGATTTCTTTTGTTGGCATGAATCTTTCAAGTCCGAACAGGATTAGGTCGAGGGTCTCGTATCGGATTCCGAGTTCTCCTTCCGCTGATTGATTGGGCCACAGCCCGGGTGTGGAAGGCTTCGTGGCAATTTCGTGTGGGACGCCCAGGTGCTCGGCGAGTCTACGCACCTGCGACTTGTACAGGTCCATTATGGGCGATATGTCCGCGGCCAAGTCTCCCCATTTCGTAAAGTATCCCATCATGGTTTCGGACTTGTCGGAGCTTCCGCAGACGATGCGATTCTGCTTGTTCGCATAGTAGTAGAGGAAAACCATCCTGGTTCTCGCTTTTACATTGCCTTTCGAGAGCCTGTCCGCCGGGTCGAACGCGGGTATAGACTTGTAGAAGCGTTCGAGAGGTGGCGTGATGTCACACACCTGCGTCTTCAGCCCGAACTTGTCCGCAACCGCCTTGGCGTCTTCAATGTCTCTCCTGTTAAAGGTTTCCTTTTCGGGAAGCAACAGCCCCAGTGCGCGGTCTCCTCCGATGGCGAGAGCTGAAAGCGCTGCGACCGTGCTACTGTCGACTCCGCCCGAAAGCCCCAAGACTACGCCGTCAGCGCCGGCGTTGTTTACGTACTCCCTGATGAACCGCTGTATTCTTTTCACGGTTTCGGGCATGTCGAATTCGAGAACAGAGGGCTTCAGATCCAAGTGGTCACGAACCCTAAGGTCTAGGGTTGTAGGCAAGTATTTAAGGACAAGCATGAATAATAAGAAAGCACACGAATGAGGCAAGAGAGGACGCTGAGTTGGGACGAAGACGTAAGAAAGTTGTGCACATTCCTAAGAAGAAATTGCCCAAATTCTTCTCGTGCCCCAAGTGTGGAAAGGAAACTGTCCGCGTCGAAATCAACCGGGAAGAAGGTCGCGCCATCGTAGGCTGCAGCAGCTGCGGATTACAAGAGGAGTTCCCAATCAAGGCAGCTCAAGGCGAAGTTGACATCTACTGCATGTTCACCGACAAGATCTACGGCGCTTCCCGAAGGACATCAGCACCGAGCGTGGAGAAGGCTTAGCCGGGATATGCCGATGGTTGGGCGTGTTGAGAAATACTTGCTCGAAAAAATCCGGGTCGAAGGCTCAATCCACATGACCCTGATGGACCCGGAGAAAATCACGCCCCCTCAAGCCTCACAGATAGCGGAAAACGCCAAGAATAGCGGAACCGCCGCCATAATGATCGGAGGCTCAACCTTCATTTCTCAGTCACACTTGGACGATGTCGTCAAGGCGATTCGGCGCACCGTTAAAATCCCCACGATTCTCTTTCCAAACAACATAACGGGTATCAGCAAGTACGCCGACGCCATCTGGTTCATGTCCCTCCTGAACTCCGTTGACCCCTACTTCTTGGCGGGTGCCCAGATACTGGGTGCACCCCTTGTGAAGAAGTACGGTCTGGAACCCATTTCGATGGGCTACGTGATAGTGGGCGACGGCGGCACCGCGGGGATAGTTGGCAAAGCCATAGCCGTGCCGTACAGCAAGCCCGAACTCGCCGCCGCGCACGCACTCGCTGGTCAGTATTTGGGCATGCGGTTCATCTACTTGGAAGGCGGGTCAGGAGCAAAAACTCCCGTGCCTCCTGAGATGATTCGTGCGGTCAAGCACTACATCGATGCCAAGCTGGTTGTCGGCGGCGGCATAAGGACGAAGGAGCAGGCGTTGGCTGCCGCTTCAGCTGGCGCCGACGTGATTGTCACGGGCAACATCGTGGAGACGACGGATTCGAAGCAAAAAGTGTCCGAAATCATCGACGGCATAAAAGGCATCAAGCCGTAAGCCACCACGCCTTTCTCAAGCATAGTTCGCGCGAGTGCTCAGCCCGCTTTTCCAGCCCCGGAGTTTGCGTTTTGGAAAACCGAAATATACCCGACGCTCAGAAGTAGTTGCGGGGTCGCGGCACATCACAACCACAATGAGCGAAAGCTACCGAACGTACGTCGAGTCGATGGAGAAGCAGCTGCGGGAACTCTACGCCGTCAGCGACGCTGCCCGAGCAAAAGGCTTAGACCCTGAACTCAAGACCGAGTGCGCCATCGCCCAAGACATAGCCGACCTCGTCGAAGGCCTCGTCGGACCGAAAGGCGTAGCCGCCAGCATTCGAGAACTCAGCACGCGGCTGGGGCGAGAAGAAATCGCCTTCAAGGTCGCCGAGCAAATCGTCTACGGCAAGTTTGACCATCTTGAGCCAGAGCCGGCAGCCGAACAAGCCATCCGAACCGCGCTAGCAATCTTCACCGAAGGGTTGACGGCGGCTCCAATACAGGGCGTTGCGCAGGTAAAGATTAAGACAAACCTAGACCGCTCACGTTACCTCGCCATATACTTCGCTGGACCCATTAGGTCTGCGGGCGGCACAGACCAAGCTCTGACTCTGGTGGTTGGCGATTTTGTGCGCCGCCTGCTCGCTCTGGACCGGTACAAGCCTACACCCGAGGAGGTTTCACGGTTCATTGAGGAACTGCGACTGTACGAGCGGTCGGTCGGGCGGTTCCAGTACCACATTCCGGACGAGGAGCTGAAGAAGGCGCTCGACCTTATCCCCGTCGAGGTCACGGGCACCGAATCAGACCCCGTGGAAGTCTCTTCGTACAGGAACCTTCCGAGAGTGGAGACGAACCGCGTCCGAGGCGGCGCGCTACGCGTTGTGAACGACGGCATCGTCGGGCGTGCTCTCAAGGTGCTCACGATAATCGAGAAGCTGGGCTTTCAGGGCTGGGATTGGCTGCGGGAGTTCAAGAAGAAGTCTGAAGAGAAGAAGTCGACGGGGTTCATGGACGACGTCATCGCTGGACGCCCCATTTTCTCTTTTCCTTCTAGGAGAGGCGGCTTCAGGCTCAGATACGGCAGGTCTCGCAACACGGGGTTGTCGGCCGTGGGCGTGCATCCAGCCACAATGCTCGTCTTGGAGAGTTTCTTGGCAGCGGGTACGCAGCTTCGGCTGGAACTCCCAGGCAAAGGCGGCGTAACGGTGCCTGTTGATTCCCTTGAGACTCCTGTGGTGCTGCTTAAAGATGGCTCAGTAGTTCGAGTCTCGCTCGAAAACTTCAAAGCAGTGAAGGGCAAAGTGGCGAAAATTCTGTTTCTGGGTGACATACTGATTAGTTTCGGTGACTTCCTCTACACGAGCAAGGCGCTTCCGCCTTCAGGCTACGTTGAGGAGTGGTGGGCAAAAGATCTCAAGACTAGCGTCGAAGGCTCATTTGGCGGAAACATAGAGAAGGCATCGGAGTTTGCGGGCGTCTCCAGTCCAAGACTGCAGGAGCTTCTGGAGGACCCGTTCAGCGCCGAGATTTCAGCGAAAGATGCTTTCACCCTGTCTGCAAAACTGCACGTTCCTTTGCATCCCAAGTTCACTCTTTTCTGGTCAAACCTCAACTCTGCTCAGGAAGTCAGACTGCTGAAAGACTGGCTCTCACGATCAGAGGTTGAGTGCACTGAAGGTTTGGTCAACAGAATAATGGGTGAAAACAATGGGGATGTTGCTACGGTCTTGCGCAGGCTTTTCGCCCCAAACAGAATCGTGAACAGCAGAATCTCCGTCGAGGGCGAAGATGCTTGCGCCTTAGCCTTTTCACTTGGATACGGCTCGCCCAGAACCCTGGCCGAGGATTCAAGCGGGTCAGTGCTTGGTGCGGTCAGTTACCTTTCGGGTGTGGAGGTGAGGGACAAGGCGCCTACCTTCGTGGGTGCACGAATGGGTCGTCCTGAGAAAGCGAAGCGCCGGGAGATGAAGCCTCTAGTACAGGTGCTGTTCCCTGTTAGTCTGGCGGGCGGTTCTCACCGCGACCTCGTGGAAGCGGGACGGAAGGGGCCGGTTTTCGTGGATGTTGTGAAGCGTAAGTGCCCAACCTGCAAAACGTACACTTTCCGCGTAAAGTGCATCGACTGCGGATGTGAAACGGTTCCGGAGAAGAGCTGCCCGCGTTGCGGACGGACCCTGAAGGAGAGTGGGTGCCCAACCTGCAAGGCTGAGGCGGTGCCTTACCAGAGGCAGACCATGAACTTCAAAGACCTTGTTGAGACGGCGTCGCGGAATCTCGGAGTTCCAATGCCCAAGCAGCTCAGGGGTGTCAAGGGCTTGACGAATGCGGATAAAACTCCTGAGCCTATCGAAAAGGGCATCCTGCGGGCAAAGTATGACTTGTCGGTTTACAAAGACGGTACGATAAGGTTTGACGCCACGAACGCGCCCTTGACCCACATCAAGCCCGGGGAAATCGGCGTTCCGGTCGAGAGGCTCAGGCAGCTTGGCTATTCACACGATATCTTCGGCGTGCCCCTTGCTAGTCCCAGCCAGATTCTTGAGCTGAAGATTCAGGATGTGATCATCCCGAGAAACGCGGCGGAGTACTTCGTGCAGGTGGCGAACTTCATTGACGCCTTGCTGTCGAAAGTCTATGGGCTTTCGAGCTACTACAACCTGAAGAGCCCCGATGAGTTGGTTGGGCATCTGATCATGGGGTTGGCTCCGCATACCTGCGCCTGCATCTTGGGTCGGGTCGTGGGCTTCACCGACCTCAAGGTGATCTACGCCCACCCGATTTGGCATTCCGCCAAGCGACGAGACTGCGACGGCGACGAAGACGCGATTATGCTAGCTTTGGATACGCTGCTAAACTTCTCTCGCAAGTATCTGCCCGCTCAGATTGGCGGAATCATGGATGCTCCGATGGAGCTGATTCCTTTCGTGAACACTAAGGAGGTGCAGCGTCAGGCGCATGACTTTGACGTCGACGCGGAATACCCCGCAGAGTTCTATGAGCGCACTCTGGAGAAGGCGGAGGCTAAGCAGGTGAGCCCCATCATGGACGTCATCAGCCACAGGCTGGGAACCGACGCCCAGTTTGAAGGCTTCCGGTTCACCACGCCTGTATCGGACATCAACATCGGTAACTCGGAGAGTTCTTACAAGCAGTTCAAGTCGATGATTGAAAAGTTGCACCTGCAGTTGGATTTGGGCGAGAGAATCGAAGCCGTAGACGTCCGACGTGTCGCGTTGAAGGTGCTTACGACTCATTTCATCAGAGACATCGCCGGTAACTTGCGGGCTTTCTCGACTCAGGCTTTCCGATGCAAATCATGCAACAAGCGTTTCCGCCGCTTGCCTCTTCGGGGGAAATGCCCGTTCTGTCAGGGTCAGCTGACACTGACCGTCTACCGAGGAGGCATCGAGAAGTATCTGGAGGCGGCGCAGGAACTGGTGGACAAGTATGGGCTTCCTAAGTATTATGCTCAGCGTATTGCCCTGATTCGGGAGGAGATTCGTTCAACGTTCGACAATAAGAAGCCCAAGCAGGCGAGTCTTTTCGACTTTGGGTAGACTAAAGTTTTTTCAACTCAGACCGCCTATCTATTCCAGAGGGTTCAGCCATCCGAGAGACGTTTCACCCGAACGCTTACCTTCATCGTGTGAAGAGTGTGAAGAGCGGTTTGAGAGCTAGGTCCAAGATTCTCGCCATGCTAGAAAGGAACTCGGCTGACGCACTCGCCATCGCGAAGGAGACTGCGATGTCCTACAATGCCGTGATGCATCACCTGCGTCTCTTCGAGGTTGAAGGAACTGTCCAAAGGAAGGGCAAGCGACCTCACGTTTGGGCGCTGACCGGGCTGGGACAGAAGCGACTGCCCGACTAGAACATGCACTGGCAGGGTGAATGCAGGCACTTTGGGCATTTGTGGGGGTACTTGTTTATGGCTGCTGTTTCGAGGTCGACACCTGTGACGTTGGCGAGAGATGCAAGCCAGGCGATGACGTCTGCGAATTCCTTCTCGGTTGCCTCCTTGTCTTTCCCTTGTAGGGCCTCGCCCAGTTCCTTGACTTCGTCCACCAGCCACTCGTAGTTGCCTTTCACGCCTCGCTCGGAATCTCGATGGAAGTATAGTCGTTTCATCATGTCTTGGAATTCGTGTATGTGCATTCGGATTCCCTGCCTTAATGCTAGGGCTACGCGGTTTCAGGGTTTAAACCTCACCATGTTTCTTGAGCGCCTTTCTGTGCAGTCTGTTGACTCTTGGCGTGTGCTGGTGCCTGTGGCTGCGAGGCTTTACTACGTAAACACCGATGCGAGATGCATGTAGTATTGCGTTATTACTACGTAAATGGACACCCACATTTACGTAGTAAAGTGAACATTCCGGCGCCGTGGAGACGCAGCTGTCGCGGTTCTTGGCGGAGAATGCGTAATGCTAATATTGCAGCAGGGTATAGCCCTTATTGCTTAGGCAACCACAAGAGGAAACCGCATTGAGCAGAAAGAAGAAAGAAGACCGCGGACCCATGCCCGCCGCAAGCGCGGGGCTGCTGAGGTTCTTTGAGGAAGAAACCGAGGGCATCAAAATCAGACCCGAACTTCTCATGATCATGGCTGTTGCACTGATAATAGTCTCTGCGCTAGTCAAAATCTTCTAATCGCCATCAACGCTGCTTAGGAGGATGCAGCACTTCTATTCTCTGAACCGAATGCAGGTTAAGGAATATCTCGCTCCTGTCCTCCCGGCTCGCCACCTGAGGAATAGGCTGCGCGATGGTTGACCTCAAAACGATGGCTTCAGCGTCTGAGAGCCAGATTCCCGCGGGTTCGCTCGTCACCGCAACGAGGGTGCCTTCGAAACCGTAAGCTGGGTCCAGGATGACTCTTATCTGCTTGCCAGTGTTCCGTTCGAGCATCTGGAATATGGAAGGCGGCAATTCTCGCTCTGTCATAGACCTCGCAAAATAACTATGATAGGCGCCATACAGATAAAACAATTGCCCCCCTATGAATAGCGCACGTTCATGTTGAATCCATCCGCTGTAGGAATTAAGTTGCATGGTTCTTTAATGATTCCGTGTCAAAAACAAACACCGCGATGGTATAGGTTGCCTGAAAAATGTCTTATCCGTCGCTTGAGCAGGCCCCGTTTCGGTAGTGTTTAATAAGCATGGCTTCCCTCATAGGAATTCACTCAGTGTGATGGCTTTGACGGACGAAGCTTCGCTCAGTCAATCAATAGGTAAGGCGAAGAGGCACTACTCGTCACTGTTTTCCCTTCCGTCCCTCAGGCTGAACCTCACCATACTCGCCCTGACCTGCCTTTTGGCTGGCGCCCTCACCTCCGTCCTGTTTCTCTCGGTTGAAGGAGTAGCCATCGGACTTCTCCTAGGCGCAGCCTTCTTCGGCTTGAACCTCCTCTCCGACCTTCTCTTGAGCAGAAGCGTTCTGGCAGACCCTATCTTCGTTCTCAGGAGGACTCTGGCTCTCTCCTTCATCGGATGGCTCTTCTGGATAGCCTTCCAGATTCCAGGTGCGTTTCTCGGAGCAGCCTACGGTTTCAGCTGGTGGGTTAGGCTGTGCTTGATGGGCTTTGCTTGCCTCCTGACGCTTCGCACTGTGGTCTTCCTTGCGGTCTCAAACGCCAGTCTGGCGCGGCGGCTGACCGCCATTCTCCTCCAGCCTTTCCCATGCGTGGTGCCTTTCGCCGCTTTCTGGGCAACCCAAGGCTACCCTCCAATGGGCTACGTGCCCTTCCTTGTCCTTTCTCCCGTGATCGCGTGCGGATTCGCCTACCTTTTCGTCTCCCTGCTCGATCGCATGGGCAGAAAAGCGTACGGCACCTCATCCATGTCCATCTTCAAGGCGTTCTTGGCGAACTGGATAACAGGCTCCAACGATCAGCTGGAGGCTTTTCTTGAGAGACTGGGCGAGGACGAAGACATCGCGGTTTCCCTCCTTAAGTTCGACTCTCAGAAACCCAAGGCAGCCTTCATCGTGCCTATGGTTCACCCGGGGCCCTTCAAGAACGTTGGCAGCAGCCTCCTCCCCTCCATGCTCAAGTACGAATTCCAGAAGAAATTCGGCTGCGACGCCTGCGTGCCCCTCGGACTTCTCGGGCACGAACTCGACGCCGCATCTCAAGCCCAAAACCACAAGATAATAAGCCAAGTGCTGACGTCTGCAAAATTCAATGCCTTAACGGACAAGGCAACGCCCTTCGTCAGGGTGAGCGACGGATTTGTGGCTGTGTCGGGTCAAGCATTCGGAAAAACCGCCCTCATCTCCTTTACTCTCGCGCCCAAGACGACCGAGGACCTGCCCCAAGAACTGGGCAGCATCGTTCTGGAAGAAGCCAAGAAACGCGGATTCGAAGATGTCATAGCGATCAACGCACACAACAGCCTAACTGAATCGGTGGAAATCGAAGCCTCGGTAGAAATGCTGAATCGAGTCGCAGCCAAATGCCTGGACAAAATCGCCGTCTCACCCGCGTATCCGTTTGAGGTAGGCACAGCCAGCCTCTACCCTGAGGAGTTTAGCCTGAAGGACGGCATGGGCAGCGGCGGCATCACCGCCATAGTCATCAGAATCGCCGAACAGAAAACCGTCTACGTCGTCATCGACGGAAACAACATGGTCAGCGGGCTCCGCGAAAAAATCCTCAGCGCCCTGACCTCCGCTGGATTCCAGGAAAGCGAGGTCTTCACGACGGACACGCATGCGGTGAGCGCCGTAGTTGTGGGACGCCGAGGATACCACCCGGTGGGCGAAGCCATGAACCACGAGGCCCTGATTGGTCACATAAGGAAGGCTGCAGAGACGGCTACTGGTCGCCTCGAAGTATGCAGAACAGGCAGCATTCGCACGGTCGTTCCGCACGTCAGAGTAATCGGAGGCGACTGCCTCAGCTCGCTGACCGTTCTGGTGGACAGGACGATTCAGCGGGCAAAGCAGATAGTTGCGCCCGTCTTCGCCCTTGAAGGGCTGCTCCTCGTTCTGCTTCTGGCGGTTGTGTGAGCCAAAACTCAGATAAACACGCGCTCGGTTCAGTCTCTCTCGGTGACAACATGAGTTCTCAACCGCGTATAGTTGTTTCTCCTCCGGGTCCCAAGGCTGTTGAATTCTTGAAGAAGGACGAGCAGTTCATCTCGCCCTCTTACAGGCGGTATTACCCTCTCGTCGTCGAATCGGCCAGAGACTGCATCGTGAAAGATGTGGACGGCAACGAGTACGTGGACCTCAACTCGGGCGTCGCCTGCATGAACGTAGGCAATAGCCACCCCAAGGTCGTCGCCGCCATCAGAGCCCAATGCGACCGCTTCCTCCACTACTCGAACACGGACTTCTACTACCGCGAAGTCATCAACCTCGCCGAAAAGCTAACTCAAATCGCGCCAGGCAGCTTCAACAAGAAGGTGTACTTCGGGAACAGCGGAACCGAAACCGTCGAAGCCGCAGTCAAGCTGGCGAGGTGGCACACGCGCAAACAGCTCTTCATCGGGTTCATCGGCGGGTTCCACGGCAGGACCATGGGCTCTCTGGCGTTAACGGCTAGCAAACCCACTCAGAGGCGCTACTTCTCGCCCGTCATGCTAGGCGTGACTCACGTGCCTTACGCCTATTGCTACCGCTGTCCCTTCAAGCTGGAGTATCCAGACTGTGCACTGTGGTGCGTAGACTACATCGACGAGTTGGTCTTGCAGAAGTACCTGCCGCCCGAAGACGTGGCTGGAATTGTCTTCGAACCCATTCAAGGTGAGGGAGGCTACGTGGTTCCTCCGCCCGAGTACTTCCCGCGGCTGAAGAAACTCGCCGACAAGCACGGGTTACTGCTCATCGACGACGAAGTGCAGTCGGGCATGGGCAGGACTGGCAAGTGGTTCGCCATCGAACACTGGGGCGTTGAACCTGACATCATCTGCACCTCGAAGGCGCTCGCTTCGGGCTTGCCTATCGGCGCCACGATTGCCAAAGCAAGAGTCATGGATTGGACTGGCGGCTCTCACGCCAGCACTTTCGGCGGGAACCCTGTTTCCTGCGCTGCGGCACTCGCCGTCCTCGATATAATCGCTGACGAAGGGCTGTTGGAGAACGCCAACAAGCAAGGTGCACACGCGCTGAAGCGGCTGGAGGAGTTGAAGGAGCGAAGCCAGACCGTAGGCGACGTGAGAGGAAAGGGGCTCATGATAGGCGTCGAACTCGTCGAGGACAAGGAGACAAAGAAGCCAGCCGTTCAACAGGCATCTGAAGTCATCCTGCGGGCTTGGAAGCGCGGCGTAGCCGTCATAACCTGCGGCGCCTCAACACTCAGGATTGCGCCTCCGCTGACGATTCAGCAGGACTTGTTGGACGCAGCTCTGGACATCGTGGAAGACGTGGTTCTGGAAGTCGAGAGTGAAGCCAAGCCTTCATAGACTTAGCGTGGTTTCCGCTCAGGGCGTTGTGGCTTCCTCTTGAGCCTCGTCCCGCAGACAGGGCAGGTGTTGGCTTTGAAGTTAGCCGGGTACTCGCGGCGGCAGGCTGGGCAGTACCTCACCCACTTCAAGAGCCTGCGGATGCCGAAAGTGGCGAGGGACACGAATTCCAGTCCCATCTGGGAGGCGACGTTCTGCATCGAGTAATCATCCGTCACTATCCGCGGCTTGTACCCTGCGGCTTGAAGCTGCAGCGCCAGCGCGAGGACCTGCTTGTCCGTCTCCGACAGATAAAACACGTCGCCGACTGAACTGGCGGCGGCTTCCACCTTCCCGAGGAACTCCTGGTCGGGCTCGATGATTTTGAGCTTTCCGCTTTCAACCGCCGTCCTGAACCTCAAAGTGGTCATGGAGTTGACGCGCAACTCTTCCTCCACCTTGGGCGTGGTGAAGTGCTCCGTGCCCATGGAGAAGGGGTCGAACCCCGCCACGAACGCGGAAGTGTCCAGAACCAGCACGACGTTTTCTCTTGAGTCTGGGATGTTCATCCCGTTCCCTTGAACAGGAGCCTGCTTCGCAGCCTGTGGTAGAAGTCTTCCTGAAACTTGATGAACGAGGTCACGTTCTTCGACCGCGTCACCGTCACGCGGGCGCTTTTCGCCGGCAGAGTCAGGCGGTAGTTCCCGTCAACGAGCACTAGCATGTCTTTTGGCCTGAGGGATTCGATGGTGATTTTGGACTTGGGCGGAAAAACCATAGAGCGGAACGTGGTCAGGGAACAGATGGGCGTTATGACGACCGCGTCTATTCCCGGGTCCAGGACTGGGCCACCGGCGGACAGCGAGTAGCCCGTCGAGCCTGTCTGCGTCGAGACTATCATGCCGTCTGCCTCGCACTTCAGGATGGGCTGGTCGTCCTTGTAAACCTGCATGTAGAGTATCTTCGAGGGCTCGCCCGCGGACACGACAACGTCGTTCAGTGCGTCTGGGATGGCTTCTCCGCCCGCGGCGGTTGTGAGTTTGTGGCAGGGCTCAACTTGGAATTCTCCTTTGAGGATTCGGTCGACGGCGGCGCACGCCTCTTCGGGTTTCACTTCGGTCAGGAAGCCCCTGACGCCCATGTTGACTGCGAGTATGGGTGGCTCGGGTTTGGGCAGGGCGATGCAGGTTCTTAGGATGGTGCCGTCTCCGCCTATGGTTATGACGAAGTCTGTCCGCATGTCCTTCAGCGGAACGGCTTTGAGTTTGGGGTTGACTTTGCCTTTGAGCGTGTCCTCGACGTAGGCCTGTACCCCGTTTTTCTCGAGGTGTTCGGCGAGGGTTTCGGTGAGCGTCAGTGCTTGTTTTTTGTCGTATCGTGCGACAAGTCCGACGCTTTTGAACAAGTTTTTCACCGTTCAGTAATTAGCGGTACCTTAATCTATATATGGGTGTTGTTCAGAATTGCATTCAACTGAACGGTTCGTTAGTGAGAGCATGACCAAACCAATGGATGTTGGAGAACTCCGCGTCGGAGGCTACATGATAATCGACGGCGAACCCTGCCGCATCATGGACATAACCAAATCCAAACCGGGCAAGCACGGCTCTGCCAAAGCCCGCATCGTCGCCATCGGCGTCTTCGACGGCCAGAAACGCCAGTTCGTGAAGCCCGTGGACAGCGGCGCCGAAGTGCCCATCATCGACAAGAGACCTGGGCAGGTTTTTGCTCTGAACCCGAGCGGCGTGCAGATTATGGATTTGGAGACGTACGAGTACCTGGATGCTCCATACCCGGAGGAAGAGGAAATTAAGTCGAAGCTTGCTTCGGGCGTGGAAATCGAGTACTGGAAGATCATGGGCAAAGTGAAGATTGTCCGAGTGAAGTAGCCCGCGTTGGTTCTGTTTTGTTTTCTGTCTTTGCCGATTGCTCACGTTAGGCTGTTGACCACCAGTGCCAGTTGAGCCTTCGGAAAATCAGGTATAAGACCAAGAGGATTATGCCCCAGCCGAGCGCGATGCTGGCTATCATGAGGATGACATCGGTGACATACTGGTAGCTTGCCCATCCGATGACAATCCAGAGGCCGATGAGGAGGAGGGCGAAGACGGCTGCGTGTATGGCTCGTTCGGCGGTCACTTTGCTTCACCTGTCTGGTACGTTGGATGTTGGGTTGATAAAAGAGTTTCCGTGAAGGTTAATTCCCGCTTCCGCGAATACAGTATGGAGCCGATGATGCGTGAAGAGCCGTCTGAACTGATGACGAAGACTCTAACTATGGGGAAACTGAGGCTTCACAATCTGTTCTGTAGAAATCTGGAAGACTGAGAAACACAAATTGATACTTTTCTGT
This sequence comes from Bathyarchaeia archaeon, assembly GCA_041946875.1. GTDB lineage: Archaea > Thermoproteota > Bathyarchaeia > Bathyarchaeales > Bathycorpusculaceae > JADGNF01. The sequence continues at coordinate 912 of JBHGBG010000045.1, read as the reverse complement.
GACTTCTAGCTGCCCCATTTTATATTCAGAGCTGACACGAATTTACTGACATTCTCCTTCTTCTGGAAAGTCATTCCTGCCGCAATATCCTTTTAAAAGGCGTGTGCCATGCTCTTAGACTGGAGACGTTCGGATGGCTTTAGACCGCTTGGGCTCCTCGCTCTACGACGCCATAAAGAAGGTTTTCCGCTCCTCCGTCGTAGACGAGGCTACGGTCAAGGAACTCGTGAGGGACATCCAGCGGGCGCTCCTGCAAGCCGACGTCAACGTCCAACTCGTCCTGGGCATTTCCAAGCAGATTGAGGACAGGGCGCTAAAAGAGAACGTGCCCCCAGGCATTTCCAGACGCGAACACGTCATAAAAGTCGTCTACGAGGAACTCACCCGCTTCGTGGGCGAGAAACCCGTGCCGCTCAAGATGGAGCCAGGCAAACGCTACGTCCTCATGCTCGTGGGCATCCAAGGCTCGGGCAAAACCACGCAGGCAGCCAAGCTCGCCCGGTACTTCCAGAAGCGCGGACTCAAACCCGCGTTGATTTGCGCGGACACTTACCGCCCGGGCGCGTACGCGCAACTCCAGCAACTCGCCACACGGATGAACGTGCCGATTTACGGGGACCAGAAAGCGAAAGACCCCGTCAAAGTCGTCCAGCAGGGGCTAAAGCAGTTCGGCGACAAGGACATAGTCATCGTCGACACCGCGGGCCGACACAAGGAAGAGCGGGAACTCATCAAAGAAATGAAAGACCTGGAAAAACACGTCAAGCCCGACGAGGTCATGATGGTCATAGATGGCACCATAGGGCAGCAGGCGCTGGTTCAGGCGAAGACGTTCCACGAAGCCACGCCCATAGGCTCCATACTCGTCACCAAACTGGACGGCTCCGCCCGAGGCGGCGGCGCACTCTCCGC
>JBHGBG010000044.1:0-21651 GCA_041946875.1 Bathyarchaeia archaeon | reverse complement strand
CCTCTATAGGTTTCTGCATTCTATTTCTAATAGGCTCCAAATACGTTCGCCTCGTTTCTGGCTCTTATAGCACAAACGATTTCTAAGGTTAGACTAAGACTACAGCCTCGCAGAACTTTCTCTTTTTTTATTTCGATTTCGAGTTCGGCTTTGGTCACGCCGTTCTAGGAATTTTTCTGATTATAACAGCTATAATGATGAGCAATGTCACAACTGTTCCGGCAAGCGCGGCAACTGTTGCATACAGCCAAATGGTTTGAGTTGGCTGTTGGGAAGGCGCAGTTGTCGTTGAAGCGGTGGGTATGAGTGTTGGATTTGTGGTTTGGTCTGGTGTGGCTGTGATTGTTGGGGTGGGTGAAGGTGTAGGCGTTGTTGGAGGTATGTTTAGCGGTGCTTCAGGGTTTGCGTTGGTCAAGAAAGGAACGAATGTGAGATTGCCTATATTGAAATCATTCTTGAAATCGTAGATGGACTGATTGATTGTCTGAATGTCGGTTGTTCCCCACCAGTTGTAAGTAGCGTTATAGACGCCTGTAAAGCCATACAGGTAGAAATTGTAGGAAGTGCTATTTTCGACATTGTTGTAAATGACCGTCGACTGACCGGATGGTCCCCATATTCCTATATCATTGTAAGCGATTGTATTGTTTCGAATTGTCACATTGCTCCCACCCATAAGTATACCTACGTTGTTACTTGTGACCAAGTTTCTCTGTACTATTGCAGACCCGCCTGTCGTTATTCCAGCGTGTGCACAGCCCATAACTGTATTCTCAGTGACTGTTGCATGTCTAGAGCGTATGGAGATACCCTGTTGCGAGCGGCTGATAGTGTTATTTGAGACCGTTGGGAGTTGAATCCAGAAGTTTCAACCGCAACGTTTGTCCTGTCAATGATGTTGTTTGCAATTTCTGGTGAACCCGCTCTGACAAATATTGCGTATGTTTCCAGTGAGCCGGCAAAGGTGTTGTTGTTTATTCTTGGGGACCCCGTGATATCTAAGGTAACTTCGTTAAAGACCGTGTTTTCTATGGTGCAATCTGAACCAGCATGCTCATCCCACTCACCGTCAGTAACAGTTTTGAGCACCACTGAACCTTTGTTGATGTCTATGTTGTCAGTCGTGCCTCTCGCAATCAGTGTTCCGTTCACCTTGATGTAGAATCCGTTGAGCTCTACCCTTACTCCAGGTTCGATTGTTAGCGTCACGCTCTTCTCTACCGCCACTGGTCCTGTCAGGATGTATGGGCTGTTTGTTTTGGTCCATGTGGCATCCACGCGTATTATTCCGCTGACACTGGTGGAGCCTCGCACCACGCTAAAACACCCGCCAAAAGCAAACCCGCTAAGAATCGCTGCTGTAAAGAAAGCCGCCCAAACCGCCTTCTTCATTTCCGCAGCCACCAGCAACCACACCGTCTGCCAGCGTAAAAGCGTGTCTGTAAAGGTTCCTTGACACAAGACTTCTATTACAACCTAACCTCCGCGGCTTGCTGCCCAAAAACAGAAATCGGCAAAGACGCGGGGAGAGTCTTTTCCGGCTGAGCGGCAATCGAGGTCAGAGAATCCTAAACTCCGGTGCTCGAAGGACACACCATTCCTTTTCCGTTTAGACTGCGACAAGACGAGAAAACTCTGGTCTGCCAACTGAAAGCTTATCACCATAAACCGCGAATACAGAGAACAGGGTTCGACATGCTAGCCAGTCTAGCTGCAAAAAACGCACTCAGATATGTGCTGGACGCCAGGGAAGGCGACAGCATAGTTATCCTCTGCGACGACGAGAAAGCCGAAATCGGAAAAGCCTTCGAAAAAGGCGCACAAGCACTGCAGCTCAACACGAAACTGGTCCTGCTCGAAACAGCCACAGACGTTTTCCGCAAGGACATCCCCCAGCAAATCCAGAAGTACTTCACTACGGAAAGACCAGACATCTATGTGAACATCTTCCGCGGAACAAGGGAAGAAACACCCTTCCGCATAAAAATCATCCACACCGAAACCCAAGACCACAAGAAACGGCTAGGGCACTGCCCAGGAGTCACCATAGACATGCTCACGGACGGCGCACTCGCACTCACCGCCAAACAACATCAGCGCATGCAGAACTTCGCCGACGCGCTCATGGAGAGACTCAAACCCGCAACGAAAATCGAGATACAAAACCCAGCCGGAACCCAACTCACTCTGAGCGTGAAAGACAGACCCTTCTTCACGGACACGCGGTTCGACTGGAAACTCATGAAGTGGGTCAACCTGCCCACAGGCGAAGTTATGGTTGCGCCCGTGGAAGACTCGCTCAACGGCAGACTCGTCAGCGACATGGCCATCGGCGGAATCGGACCGCTGCAGGCACCCGTGGAAATCACGGCGGAAAACGGCGTTGCCAAGAAAGTAACCTCCGCAAACGCAGACGTGGTCAAGAGAATCTTGGGCACGCAGAAGACGGATGCCATGGCGAAGGTCGTGGGCGAATTCGCCTTCGGAATCAACCCCAAAGCCAAGTTCGTCGAAGAATTCCTAGAATGCGAGAAAATCCTCGGCACAATCCACATCGCTTTCGGCGACAACACGGATTTCCCAGGCGGGAAGAACGACAGCACGAACCATATGGATTTCATGGTCAGCAAACCCTCAGTAAACGCGACGACGAGCGAAGGCAAAGTCATCCCTGTGCTGAAGGATGGAGTTTTCCAGGAAACTCGGCGTTAGGTTTGTCTTTGCGAGAGCGTAACTCGGCGTGGAACCGCACTGTGGTTTCTCAATTCTCCGTAAATTAATTATAACGAAACACGCTAAATAGTGGTTGGGGAGGAAAAACGACTTCGCTCAAGGAGTTCATTTCAGGATTAGCAGGAGCCAAGGCTCCAGGACCCAACACCACATTCACGGTGTTCCACATATTCTACGCTCTGGAGCTCATCGGCGAAAAAACCATCGGACGCAACAAACTCGCCGAGAAGATGAACGTGGGCGAAGGCGCAATCCGCACCATAATCAGCCGCTTAGTCGACGCAGGACTCGTGACCACCTCGAAGGAGGGCTGCACGCTCACGGCGAAGGGCAAGCGGGTGTGGAAGGAGTTCGAGGAAGCTTTCCCCAAGCGAGTGCCCATCGGGCAGAACGAGCTGGCAACAGCTGACTTCAATTTCGCGTTCCTCGTGAAGAACAAAGGTGACAAGGTCAAGTCAGGCATCGACCAGCGAGATGCAGCCATCGTGGCTGGCGCTAGGAAAGCCATAGTCATAGTCTGCAGAAACGGGCATCTGCGCATCGAATCCGTCAGCGAGAACATCGAAAACGAGTTCCCCAAAGCCGCAACGCAGATTCTGCAGGCTCTGCAGCCGCAGGAGAACGACGTGGTCATCGTTGCGGGTGCCGAAACGCTGCTGAAGGCGAAGCGTGGAGCATTCGCTGCCAGCTGGTCGCTGCTGGATGGGAAAAGCAGGGACTAGGTTGTGTACTTTTCGCCCTGCATGAGCAGGCGTTCGAGAATCGTGTTCACGGCGATTAGGCCTTCGTTCGTCTTGGCTGACACAGGCGTTAGGTGGAACTGCAAACCGAGTTGGCTGATGGTGTGCATCATGTTCCGGCTGAAAATACGCTTAGTGTCCTCGAGCTTGGCTTCAATGGCTTCTTCGAGGGCGCGTGGGTTCCCCGACCACTCCACGATTTGGCTGACCTCTTTCTTAGGCAACAGGTCGGTTTTGCTGAGAACGTGCACTTGAGGCTGGAAGAAACGGTTGTACACGGCTGCGGACAGAAACATGTTGCTGACGTAGTTGAACGGGTTCACGCTGAACACTGCATCGAACAGGTACAGCAGGGCTTTGGGTTCCTTGGTGAGTTCGTTCACGATGTAGGGTCCGGATGCGCGGAAGGCGAAAAGCTCCATCTGCCCAGGCGTGTCGACTAGCACTAGGTCTGCGTGGGCTTCGTCTATGTCTCTGGTCAAGTTTTCCGTTTCGTCAGCTATGAGGTCGGCTGCCATGATGGCTGCGCCGTTGGGTCCTAACCCGTATTTTTCCATGATATCTCCTGCGTCGACGTAATTGCGCACGTCCACGTCTGGCGAGTACGGCAGCTTCAAGACTCCTGGGTCCAAGTTGACGACTGCGACGTCTTGTTTGTTGTTTTTGAGCCATTCGGCGAGGGATGCGGTGAAGAGGGATTTGCCCGAGCCTGCGGTTCCGATGATGAAGACTACTGGCATTCTGTTTCGCCTCTGTGTGTGGATGAGGCTGTGTGGTTGGAGCGTTAAAGCTTTTCTGTTGGGCTCTTTTTGTCTATAGCCCCTCTTTCTTATAGGTCAACTGTTAGGTCGGCATCGAACGCAGACTTCCCCAAGTTCGTAACGCCCTACGCCCTGAAGCCCGTTGCGGACTGTTTGAGGGAGATTTACTCCGAGGACGAGGACTTCACGAACGGTGTCCTCGTGCTTGTGCATCAGGTTGAGTTTGTGGAAATAGTGCGCGCCTACTACCCAGTTGAGACTATGCTGAGGGGCAGGGGTGACTGCGACCTCTTGTCATACGTGGCGGCATCCATCCTCAAGGCAGGAGGCTTAGACGTTGTGCTTCTCCGTTACCTCGAAGAAGAGCACATGAACGTAGGCGTCCGCCTTGCAAAAGCGCCTGAAGACGCGCGGCTGGACGGCGCCTCCTTTTTCAACAACGACGGCGCCAAGTACTACGTCGCCGAATGCACCAGCAACAACTGGAAGGAAGGCTGGCGAGTGGGCGAGTGCCCCCAGACTTGAAGGACGCTTCAGTGCAGGTAACCACGCTGGAGAACTGTGAGCAAATCGCGCCAGGGCAGGTGTCAGCCAGCTTTAAGAAGCTGAACCCGACCGAACTCACGTTGGTTGTCTCGCCTGTCATCACGACGGAAGGAAGCTCGGTCATTCTTCAGGGACAAGTTTCGCCCACTGTAGCCGACGAGGAAGTCACAATCTACGAAAGCTGCAACGGATTAGCCTGGACGGTGCTGAGCACCGTGAAGACGCAGGCTAATGGAAGGTTCGAATTCACCTGGCAGCCGAAGTCCACGGGCTTGCTCGACGCCGTTGACTTCCGCGCGAGCTGGACAGGTAACGAGGAATACGCTGGAACAACAAGCGTAACAAAGAACGCGACCGTGATGTCTTGGCTTTTCATGGCAGTCATCGCCGCGTCAGTCGCGGTCACCGTTTTAGCCATAATCCTAGCAGCCAAGCCGAGGAAGAAGACAGCAAACTCCGCGGAAAGCCAAACAATCACAGCTCCTCAAACACCAACCAGCTAGCAAAGAGGCGCGTCTATTCATACGGTCAATGGCTGCCAACATTACTTACATCCCAACCATAGATGTGCGTAGTGATACGCATCTTCCGGGAGACTCAACCGCGAGTTCACTCTGTACTTCCGCCATAAATAAGGGGGCTATAGACTGCCACGAGCACTAGAGAGGCAAGCATGATGCGTCAAAAGAAAGAAGAAAAAGCTGAGTTAGGTTTCAAGCCTATTTCTTGACTGCCTTTCTCAGTTCCTCTGCCTTGTCGGTTTTCTCCCACGGAAAGCCCATGTCTTCCCTGCCGAAGTGTCCGAAAACCGCCGTTTTCCTGTAGATCGGCTTCAACAGCTGCAGGTGGTCGATGATGGCTTTGGGGCGCATGTCAAAATGCTTCTTCACCAACTCCAGAATCTCGTCGTCGCCGCACTGTTGATTCCCAAACGTGTTCACGAGCACACTGACTGGCTGCGCAACGCCGATGGCATAGCTGATCTGAATCTCGCACTGATCCGCCAACCCAGCGGCAACGATGTTCTTTGCGATGTAGCGTGCCATGTAGCAGCCGCTTCGGTCCACTTTCGAGGGGTCTTTCCCAGAGAAGCAGCCACCACCGTGACTGCCCACTCCACCGTAGGTGTCGACGATGATTTTTCTGCCCGTCAAGCCTGAATCTGCGAGCGTTCCGCCGATGACGAATCGCCCTGTGCCGTTGATGATGTAGTTCGTGTCCTTCGTCAGCATCTCCGCGGGAACCACGTTCTTGATGACCTGCTCGATGATTTCGCTCTTCAAGGTAGCGTCATCGACTTTTCCGTTGTTCTGCGCGGCGATGACCACGGTCTTCACGCTTTTGGGTTTGCCGTTCACGTACTCAACCGTCACCTGTGACTTGCAGTCAGGACGCAAGTAAGGCAGAATCTTCTGCTTCCTGCAGTCAGCCAAGCGTTTCACCAGTTTGTGTGCCAGCATGATGGGCAGTGGCATGAGTTCTTTTGTCTCGTTCGTGGCGTAGCCGAAAACCATGCCTTGGTCTCCAGCGCCTTGCTCGTGGCCTTTCGATTCGGTTACGCCCATGGAAATGTCAGGCGATTGCTCAGTTAAGGAAACGAGTATTCCGCAGGTTTCCCAGTCCAAGCCATCCTTCGCGTTGTCCAGTCCAATCTCCTTCAGCGTGTTTCGCACGATTTTCGGGATGTTCACGTAGCAGGAAGTGGTGATCTGGCCTGTCACGATGACGTTGCCCTGCATGACTAAGGTTTCAGCGTCAACTCTTGCCTTAGGGTCAAGAGCTAAAATGGCGTCTAATATGCTGTCGGAAACTTGGTCAGCAACCTTGTCTGGATGACCTTCGCCGACTGACTCCGAAGTAAACAAGCATGTTCCATTGTTTCTCATTCTGCATCCTTCCGCCAATGTTGTGATGTGAAGGTAGTAACTTGATTGATTTCTTAAAAGCCTTTCTGCGTTCTTGGGGTTGGGTGTTTTTTGTGGGTGTTTGTTGGGTTTGGCGGTTTGTTTTTGTTTAGTTGTTGTTGTGGGTGGCTGCTTAGCACTTCTACTTCTGTGGGTTGGTGTTTTGGGTTGTGTTCTGCGTTTGGCTGTGTTTGGCGGTTTTGGTTTGGTTGTGCAGGTTGTTGGTGGCAGTTGTGTTTCCTGAAGCAGAGGAATGTGTGAAAGTGGCGGAAGTGGTCGATGGATTTAGACGATTTTCCAAGTGTATGCGCATGTAGGGTCTGGGCGTGGTCTGCGATGTTTAGACGGAGCTGGATAGTATGATGATATAATTGCTGCTGATGGATTTCTGTTGCTCGAAGCAGATTGTAGCCCCTCTATTTGCAGCTGGCGGCTTGGAATTTTCTGGTGGATTCCTGGTGGGTAGACCCCCTCTATAGGTTTCTGCATCGAGTTTCTATTAGGCTCCAAATATGAACGCGTGAAGCTCAAGGCTTAAGTAACTCTCGCAGCACTGTTCTCTTGGGCAAGAAGCCCAAGCATGTTTCTGAAGGTGAAACAAGAATTGAACGTTCTAGCAAAAGAGCAGTCAGCCACCAGCCTCTACGAGCGGATACTCACCAAAATCGAATCCCGCGAATTCAGCCCGAAAACCGTCCCCACCGAGCTGCAGCTGAAGGTTCTTGAAGCGGCGAGGCAGACGGGCAGCGGCATAAACGCCCAGCACTGGCGCTTCATCCTTGTCCGCGACAAGGAAAACCTCGAGCGCCTCGCAGCGGACAGCACGACGGGCAAATGGGTGGCGAAAGCCAACTTCGCCGTCATAGTCCTCACCGACCCGAAGTACGACTTCCACATGATTGACGCTGGAAGAGCCATCCAGAGCATGATGCTTGCCGCATGGGCGTTCGGCGTCGCCTCAGGCATCTACACGGGTGTGGACCTGAAAGCCATGGCAAGAGACTTCGGGATTCCCAGCAGCATGAACCTGACAGCGGTGGTGGGGTTCGGTTATCCAGCCAAGCCAATCAAGGGCAGGAAGAGCAGGCGACCGCTTGCGGAGCTGGCGTTTCTGGAGAGGTTCGGGGAAAAGCTGGATTTGTAGGATTCTGCTCAAAGAGAAAGAGAAGAAAGAAGAAACAAAGCTACAGCCGAAGGCTTAGCGTCTCGGGTTTTCGCGCAGAACCTTAGGTACGTAGTTGCAGGCGGGGTCCGAGGCGAATAGGTCGCCCGTGTAGTACTCCGCGCGTGTCCTGCAGCCGCCACAGATCTCTCGGTACTCGCACACTCCGCACCTGCCCTTCAGGTTGCTCTTGTCCCTCAGCTTCAGGTGCAGTTCGCTGTGCTGTAGCTGGTCCCAGACCGCGGTGAGTTTCTTGTCCTTCACATTGCCCAGCCTGTAGCCTTCGTGGAAGCCGCAGCTTCGGTAGTCGCCGTTCTCTGTGACACTGACGTAGCTGCCGCCGATGGTGCATCTGCCTAGGTAGCCGTTCTGGTACCAGTCCCAGAAATCCACAGGGTTCTTCTGCCGTACGATTCGGGCGTAGAAGGGTGCGTAAACGTTCACTTTGACCTTGCCCATCAGCTTCCGCTGCAGGTCGTAAATCTCGTTGAAGGCTAACTCGTACTCGTCGGGCGTCGGCGCCAGGTCAGGCATATTGCTGCCAGCTCTGCCCACTGGAACTAGGTTGTGGTAAACCACCATGCGAGCCTTGTGCTCTTCCGCCAGCGCGGCTGGGTGCGCCATGTCTTTGATGTTGTACTTCGTCATCGTGGTGACTATGCAGTCTAGGATGCCGTTCTCGGACAGCTTCTTCATTGCGAACAACGCCTTGTCGTAGCTGCCCTGGCGTCGGATGATGTCATTCGACTCGCGGCTGCCGTCCACGCTGACTGCCGTGTGCACTTCATGCCTTGCGAGTTGGTCGAGGCGTTTCTGGTCGAACGCGAAGCCACTCGTGATGAGGCTTACTTCCATGCCGTACTCTTTCTTGGCGTAGGCGATGATGTCAAAAATGTCTGCCCGAACCAAGGGTTCTCCGCCGCTGATTCCGAACCATGGAGAACCGAAATCGTGAATTTCGTCAACCATCCTATAGGCAGCTTTCGTGTCCAGCTCGGAGTCCTTAGCGTACTCGGGGGTGTAGCTGCAGTACAAACAGTTACCGACACATCTTCTTGTGCATCGCCACGTGACCATGTACAGTGGCGCTTTTGAGCTAGCCATCAAACTCACAACAATGATACACACGAGGCTTTACGATATAAAATTTCCTACTAGTTCCCCCGCTTCCCTCCGAACGTCAAAAGTGGAAAAATTGTTCTCTCCAGAGAACACGCCGAGCCCGTTTTGGTTCTCCAGCGAGAACACAATGGACTTTTCGAGGGGAAGAGACCACGAAAACTGGTTTACTGCAGAGCTTGCTCCTTTGCTTCTTGGTTTGGTCACGCGCGGGCAACAAGAAAATCTCCAGAACCCGAAAACCCCATGATTGCCATGTTTTTCAAGTCTTCTCGCCTTTTGAGAAAGTCTTATAAACTAATCTCTCCAAATTCTGCTCAGATTCACAGAGGAAATTGCAATGTCGAAACCAAAAGAATATTCTGCAATGACGAAAGACAGACTGATGCTTTACACCTTTGGTGCTCTCTTGGCAGTCACAATCGTAACCGCTATCCTGTGGTTTCCCATCACGACCATAGACCTCGTTAGTCTCGACCCGTATGTCGCAAACCCGAACCCAATCAATCTTGGACTAACTGTTATCATCTGCGCCCTCATCTCCATCGGTATTTCAGTCGGAGTCGACGCGCTGCTTCACAAGCTTGCTGCTGACAGCCCACTGAATCCATTGTCAGCCGCCGTCTTCGGCCTCATAGTCACAGACTCGTACACCTTGGGCGTACCCTCGATGAACACAGAGGTGGGCCTACCTGTAAGCGCTCCTGGAGCGTTCATATATGTCGCTCTCATATCGCTGATCGGTATGGTGCTTTTCAAGAAAGTCATAGGCCTAGCAGGCAGAAAATACGTAAACCCAGCAGCAGCCTCCAAATTCATTGTCCTGTTGCCATCCGTTACTACGACGTTGATTGCAGTAGACCACCTTAAAACTAGCATGCTTCAAGTGCCCGCACTGGCGGGTCCAATAGGTTGGGGTGAGGCGCCGAACTTCTTGTCGATAGGCGGCAACGGCTTGCAGTCTTTCGCTGCAAACCTGGCCGGCTGTTTCTCCAATCCGATGGTGGCTCCTCCACCGGCAGACGTAGGCAACATTCTGCAGTTAATGGTGTTGGATAAGTTTCACGGATGGGCAGGCGGAGCATCCAGCATAGCAGTCATCGTAGCAGGCATTGCCCTATTTGTCCTTGCACGCAGATACATAAAATGGCGAATCACCTTATCCTACTTCGTAGCCGTAGCGCTGATGTCCATACTGATGTCCCTTGCCTTCGCGGACCAAGACATCCTGCTCAGACTCATATTCACCGTCTTCATCGGCAGCTCAATCTTCCTGGCGTTCTTCATGGCAACCGACCCTGCGACCACTCCGCTGACGTATCAGGGACAGGCAATCTTCGGCGTAGGCTTAGGCGTACTGACTGTGCTGATCCAGACAGGCATGAACTTCTTCGGAGGCTCCATCCTAGCGCTGTTAATCATGAACCTCACCGTGCCCGCACTCGACAAAGTCGGCAAGCTGAAACCCCACGCTGAGAAGAAGGAACCCAAACTGCCCAGAGCCAAGACGTTCACAGCAGTCAAAGAATTCCAGTGTATCCGATGCGGCGCCTGCATGCGAGCCTGCTGCCACAAACTCAGCCCCATCCTGATCAAGACCGCGTACGACAAGACAGACGTAGAGACGCTGAAGAAGCTGCACGCAGACCTTTGCGAAGGCTGCGGACACTGCACGTTCATTTGCCCGGCAAGGATAGACCTCAGAGCCAGCATACTCAGGGCCAAGGTCATGGTGCGCCAGAAATAGGAAGTCACACACCAATCCCCTAACCTTTTCTTTTGTTCTTCACACAGTTTAACAAGTTTAGAACGGGTGTTTCAAGGCAACTGCTTGCTGATACGTGCAGGTTCAAGGGATTTTGCGGTAGAAGTATAGTCCAAAAGTCTTTTATACCGACTGCAAACAGAAGATACAACCGTCTTATTTCGAGAGGGAGATTGGATGTACGCTCAACCAGCGCAAAAGAAACCAACAGCGGCAGCTGTCCTTTCAATACTTGCAGGAGTCATAGGGTTAGCAATAGCATTGTATCATCTGGTAGATTGGATTACGACTGGAGCATATGGAGCATATGCGGCGTTGTCTGACTATTCGTACTATGCTGATTTAGCCACGAGCGTTTTCGTGCTCGGTTTAGTCTTGGTAGTGTGGATTATAGTGTCGTCAATACTAGTGCTTGTCGGAGGAGCAAGGATTAACTCGCATCCTGAGAGCCACATTAGGTGGGGCATAGTGATTCTACTCTTTTCGATAATAGGGCTAGGACTGACGGTTCTATTTGTTCCTTTATGGACAGGCTTTCTCGGGATTCCAATTACTGTGCTAGGTATTGTCGGCGGGATACTGGCTCTAGCCTTCAAACCATCTACTCCTACGCCGCAGGCCTACGGGTACCAGCAGCCCTATCCACCGCAAGGGTACCCCCCGCAGCAGCAAGCTCCTTACCAGCAGCCTTACCCGCCTCAGCAGCCGTACGCTCAGCAGGCTCCGCAGCAAATAAAGCGAATCTGCCCACAGTGCGGGCGTGTGGTCGACGAGAACTTGAGGTTCTGTCCCAACTGCGGAAAATCACTGGCTTAGCGGAAGCAGAACCACCTCTTTTTTCTTTCTGTCTGACGACCAGCGGACGCGCCCGCTGTCTGGGCTCTCCGCCGTTTGCTGAGCTTTTCTGCGGATTTTTCGTCAATTTTGGCATCAGCTCATGGGCTTTGGGGTTAAATTTATATGCGCGCCCAAACGTAATAGAAGAAAACAGTGATAAACATGGAACCTGAGAAATTCAAGCTGAAAGACATCGGCTACGGCTTAGTCTTACCGATAATCGTTGCCATCATTATAATCATATTCCCAGCGGTCCTTCGCCCTATCTTGGACAGCGCGTTCCCTGCTAGCGGACCAAACGCATTCGTGACAGTGATTTTCACACACGGCTTTGCCATGATGATAATGTTCGGAGTCCCAATTGTTCTGGGCTTGGTCTGGAACAGGTGGGCAGGCGGCGCTGCAGGCTTCATAACGGGCACATTATACTACCTCGCTTACGCGGGTTACTTCTCAGTCGGTATTACTGCAGACATGGGCGCACCCTACTACCCAGGTGGTTTGTATCGCGACCCAAGCTTCATCGGAGACTACATCGTGGGCGGAATAATAATAGGATACATCGCAGGCGCTTTAAACAACGGCTCCTCCAGCTTCAAGCGAATGCTAGGCGCAGGTCTGACAGCTGCAGTTGCGGTGGGAGTATTCCAGTACATTCTCAACTACACGGTTGCATTCGGAGCTTGGATGACACAGAGTGACCCGTATTTCTCGCTCTTTACAACGATGTTGCCGATGATTATTCTTGGCATACTGGCGCCGATCATCTCGAAAGTGATGATGTGGTATGGGCTTCAGCCCATGAGGCACCAGTAAACAACCCCTTTCTCTTTTTTGTTTACCAAAAACCTTCATTTCTAAAAGCAGCAGACGAGCTGCTTTGGTCAGGAACCGACTGTAGCAAAGCAGTTTCTCTCAATTCGCATGGGGCCAATCGAGGAGTCAGAAAGACGGCTACGGGTTTTGGCTGAGGTTTTGTGGAGCGAATTCCCAGGCGATGTTGCCCTTCCAAACTTCGCCCCGCTTCGTCAACCGCACTTCCTTGCTGTCAATCTCGATTAAGCCTTTCTCCTTCAGGCGCTTCAACTGCGGCGCGAACACGTCCTCGGGCAGCTTGCCGAATTTCTCCTTGAACTCCGCCTTGCTTACGGGCAGTCTCAGGTATAGTCGGCTCATCTCTCGGCGCATCATGTCGTCGTCCGTCGACTCCGACAACCTCTGGATGGGCAGTCTGCCCGCCTTGACGGTTGCCATGTAGCCGTTGATGTCTTCGATGTTGCTGTAGCTGAACCGCTGCAGATAACCCATGAAGCAGCCTGCGCCAGTTGTAAGGATGCCGCCCCAGGGCCAGCCGTTGAGGCAGTTCTCGCGCATGTGCCACTCGACGCGGCTGAAGCGATCGTGACCCACGGCTTTGTAGCCCGCCTCGGTCAGCATTTTGTAGGCCATGAGGTACAACGATTTCTCGTATTCGGCGTCTCCCGGTGGCGGAGCCACGCCCATTTTAATCATCTTCTCCAGCGGGACGCCGGGGTCGATGTGCAGCGAATAGGTATCGATTTCGACGTCCAACTCTATGGCTTTCTTGAGCGTGTTGACCCAGCTTTCCATCGTCTGCCCAGGCAGGTTGTACATGAGGTCCACGCACACGCACAAACCCAGCTTCCGCGCGTGGCGGATGGCTTTCTCCACGCTCGCCGCCGAGTCGGGCAGGCACAGCATCTTCCTGAGCTTGTCGTCGAACGTCTGCGCGCCCATGTCCATCTGGTAGACGCCGTACTCGGCGAGCTTGTCGATTTTATTCAGCGCCAGCGTCTTGGAGGAACCGGTGACTTTGATGAAGTACTCCTTGTTGATGTTGAACCGCTGCTTGCAGAAGTCTATGAGGTCAATCATCTGCTCCGCGGTCAGGACACTCGGCGTTCCGCCGCCGAGAACTATCTCGTCAAAACAGCTTGTCTTCACGTACTTCGTCGCCGCGTACATCTCTAGCTCCTTCTTCAGCAACGCCAAGTAGGGTTCGATCTGGACTTTGCTCGTGGCTGTGGTGGGGAAGTAGCAGAAGGCGCATCGGGAGTCGCAGACGCTTATCCACGGCTGCAACTCCATCAATCTGCCCGATGTGTTTTCGGTGTCAAGAAACTTCATGAACGACTGGTACGTTTCAGGCTTAATTTCCGGGTAATCCCTGTAGGTGTAGGGTGGCCAGTTTGACCTGGATTCGTAGGCGTTGGGTGATTTGTCCTGTTCAGATGCAGACTTAACCATAGCTGAAGCCTCAAGCGTTCAGGGGAAAAAACGTTTGATAGCATAATAACGTTTCTGTCAGACCAGAGTCTTTCCGCAGAATCGGGGTTTGACGTGAAAAACGTTGTCTGCGTAGACTGTGGGGTATTCTACAGAATAAGTTTAAGTACTTGTCCTGAAACCACTGACGCATCGACGGAGGGGAAAGCGGTGGAGAACAAGTCCACGTGGGCGTTCAGAATCGGCTTGTTCATCGTCGTCCTCACGTGGTTTGCCTTCAGCATCTATCAAGCTGGAAAGTCGATTTTCAACTTCGACCCTGAAGTGGCTTTCACTGACCTGCCGGGTTCGGTCGGGTTGGGCTTCCGAACCGTCACGGGCTTCGTGGCGGTCATCTCAATCCTGTTCTACTTGGTCAAGCGACCCATCGCTCCGTGCGAGGTGAAAATCACTTTCCGGTGGCTCGTTCTCCTGCAGGTGGCTTACTGGGTGTTCTTCCTCCCGGCTGCGGTGTGGGGTTTCCAGTACCGAAGCCTCCTGTACACGCAGGAGTTCTTCATGATTGAGGCGGGCATACCCTGTTTGGTTGAAGGCATAGTCATGCCCGCGGTGCTGCTTGTGTTGTTCTTCAAGCTGGGCTCGGATAAGCCTGCGCAGGGCGCCATCAAGTGGGGGCTGATTGCGGCGGCGGCGAACATCTTCGTCGTCTGGTTCAACTACACGTCGCAGTGGTGGAGCGAGATTTACCTGAACGGGACAGGCTTCCTCGTTCAATCCCTCGTCTACGCTTTCGAGTTCGGGTTGACCGTCGTTGGCCTCCTGCTCTTAGCGGTTGGCGCAGCAGTCTACGCCAGAAACTCCGCGGGCGCAACTTCTCTTTCGCAGCTGAACTTCAGAAAAGCAGGCTTGATTCTCACCGCGCTGGGCTTGTACTTCGACATCCTCCTGCTCCTGCACGTGCTGGTTCCGGCTGGAGGCAGTCTGTTGACGGTGTGGCCCACTTTCGCCATAGACCACAACGTGGATTTGTGGATGGCGACTCTGCCCGTGGTGGGTCTTCCGCTGGTGTTCTCTAAAAAGCGCGCTTAAGAGCGGGATTTCATCCTCCACAGGATGTGGTTCGCCGCTGTTCTGGCCATGATTTTGCTGTAGAAGTTGCCCTTGAAGTAGCCCTTCCAAATCTGCCTCATCACGTACTTGGGGCTGTACAGCTTGCGGTAGAAGTCCTCCCTCATCCTCGTGAACTCTTCCGAGGGCAGACCTGGGATTTCGAAGATGGCGTTCATCGTGTTGTACAGCGTCCAGTCGTTCGTCATCTTCCACCCCATCTTCTCCACGAGCGCACGCAACTCCGTGCCAGGATAGGGCGTGGCTATGCAGAGCCAGGCGTCGTCGGGCTCGATTCTCTGCATCAGGTTGCTCGTCTGCTGCATTGACTCCTTCGTCTCGCCCGGGTAGCCTATGATGGTGGAGACGGCGACGAACAAGCCTTCCTTCTTCGCCCACTTGATGGCTTTCTCAGCTTGGCTCAGCTCGAACCGCTTGTGCACGGCGTCAAGGATTCTTTGGCAGCCGGATTCTACGCCGAAGGAGACTTCGTTGCAGCCTGCCTTGTGCATCTTCGCCAAAACCTCAGGCGAGACGGTGTCGACGCGGGTTTGGCAGCCCCAGGAAATCTTGATTTTACGCTTGATGATTTCGTCGCAGATGTCGATGATGCGCCTTTTATCAAGCGTCAGTGTGTCGTCGTGGAAGCTTACGCCTTCGGCGTGGTACTCGTTGCGCAGCCACTCCAGTTCGTCGACGACGTTTTTTGGGCTTCTGCCGCGGAATTTGGCGCCGAACATCTGGCTGGCGACGCAGAAACTGCACTGGAAGGGGCATCCGCGGCTGGTCATTATGGGCAGGAAAATCTTGCCGTAGATGCGGTACTTGTTCATCTGGAGGAACTTGTAGGCTGGACGCGGCAGCGCATCCAAATCCTCAATGAAAGGGCGGTTGGCGGTTCGGATGATTTGCCCGTCTTTCCTGAACGTAATGCCCTGCGTTTTCGGCAGACTCTCAGGTTCAGCGTTGTTCTGGGCGAGTTCGAGAAGCGTGAGTTCACCCTCCCCCCGTACTACGATGTCGACCGCCTTTTCCTCGGTGAGGACTTGCTCGTCGGCGAAAGTGGCGTGGGGACCGCCCATGATGACTGTGCTTTCTGGGCACGCTTCTTTCGCTGTCCGCGCCGACTGGAGGGCGGAGGGCACGGTGGCGGTCATGGAAGCGACGCCGACAATGTCGGGCGCGAACGACTCCAGCTCGGCTTTCAGGTTCTGGTGGGTGAAGCCGCAGGCTGGGCAGTCTATGACTTTTACTTCGTAGCCCTCTTTGTCGAGCACGGCTGCGAGGTAGCTTAGGCCGATGGGCGGGAAGAGCGGGTGGTGGTAGGCGCCTTCTAAGTGTGGGGAAGTGACTAAGGCTACTTTTGGCTTGGTTTTCTTGTTCATGTTCGTGTCCCGCTCGGCTTGTCCTGTATCCTGAAGGTTGCCCTGTTGGAGGGCTGACATTTCTTGATGGGAATCTCGCTAATAAGCGTTGACCGAAACATGCTTGCCAACATATTTCTGGGCTGTTCAGCTGTGGAGCAGCTATTTTTTCTTGCGCAGCGCTTCGGGCACGTAGGCGCAGGCTGGGTCTTCCGCGTACATGTCGCCCGTGTAGGCGTAGGCGCGGTTTCGGCATCCGCCGCAGATTTCGCGGTATTCGCACACGTGGCACTTGCCTTTGAGGACGTTGCGGTCCTGAAAGCTTGTGTAGAACGGTGACTGCTTGATTTCTTCCCACGCCGTTTGGAGGCTCTTGTTGCGTATGTTGCCCAAGCGCATGGGTTCCGAAGGCGTGAGGTCGGTGTAGAAGCAGGGGATGAGGTCGCCGTTTTCGGTGACGCTGACGTAGCCGCCGAACGCGAAGTAGGTGCATTTGCCGTGGAACTTGTGTTCGTACCATTCGTCGAAGTTCTTGATGTTCCGCTGCTTCACAACGCGAGCGAAGTGCGGGCAGTGGACGTGGATTTCGAACTTGCCCTCGTACTTCTCCGTCAAGTCCCAGATGTGGTTCAGCGTCCACTCGTACTGCTCTGGCGTGGGGGCGAGTTCCATTGTTTCTTTGGCTCTGCCGCTGGGCACAAGGTGGTTGAACCAGACGAAGTTCGCCTTGTACTTCTCCGCCAGCTCGCACACGTGGTCTAGATGCTGGTAGTTGACGGTGGTTATGGCGCAGGCTAAGCCGTTGAGGATTTTGCCCGCCGAAAGCTTCTGGATGGCGGCGAGTGCCTTGCGGTAGCTGCCTTTGCCTCGGAGCTGGTCATTAATTTCTTCCGGTCCATCGATGCTCACCGACGTCCAGACCTGGTTCTTGACGAGGTTGTCGTAGATGGAGCCGTCAACGAACACTCCGTTGGTGAGGAGGCACACGTTCAAGCCCTTGCTCTTCGCGTAGTCCACAATCTCGAAAATGTCCGGTCGCGTGAGCGGTTCGCCGCCCTTGATGCCGAACCATCGGACGCCGAACTTGAAGACTTCGTCCACCAGATGCAAAGCTTCTTTGGTGGTGAGTTCGTGCGGTGCCTTGGCGCCTGTGGCGTCGACGTTGCAGTATCGGCATCGGGCGTTGCAGGCGCCTGTGGCGCGCCAAGAAGTCATGAGTAATGGACCTTTGTGACCCAAACAAGGATTCCCCTAAACGTGTGTCCTGAGCTTGCGTGAGGTATCCCTAGCGTTGTGAGCCTAAAAAAGATTGTGCGGCTGTCTTGGTTTTTTGGAAATTGGTGCTTCTTTGTTGCGTGGGGGTGCGTGGTGTTGCTGAGTATGCTCTTATGTGCGTTTTTGGGTCTTGGTTGCAGTTGTGGTATGGGGGTGTTTGCCTGCTTATGTTGCGGTGAGTTTGTGGATCCATTTTTCCTTTTTGAGGCAGTTGCTGAGGTTCTGGCTCTGCTTGCAGAACGGGTAAGGCTTCTGTCTCTTTCTTTTCGCTAGTAGGGCTGTGCATGCCATGAGAGCAAACATGAGGGGCAGTGCAGTCCAGAAGGGTAACTCTGGAATTGAGGGCGTAGGGTTCAGGAGGCTTGCTGATGGACTATTGCCTATTGATGCTGTGGAGAGGTTGACTGGTGTCATCAGCGGGTAATCGTCTTGGTTGTTGTCGTCTATGATATACGGCGTGTCTCCTTTGCCATCTTGGTTGCCGTCTGTTCCGTTGTAGTCGCTCCAGTAGTTTTCGCTAATTGTGTTGATGGAACGATTGTGACCGAAGGTGAGGTAGTAGTCTTCGTTGGCTGAGAACTGGAATGTGTTGCTGCAATAGTTGTTGTTGGTTATTTTGTTTCCATTGGAGCCATAGATTGACGTTCCGCATCCTGAACGTGTGATGTTGTTGAGTACCACTGTGTTCTCGTTTGAGTATTGGAATCGAATAGCGTGGTCTTGGCAGTTTATTATCGTGTTTTCTGTGACTGAGTTATTGCGGCTGGTTTGCCAGATTTGGATTCCCTCTACACAAGAGTCAATGTAGTTGTTGCTTACGCGGTTTCCATAAGCATAGTTTAGTTGGATAGCAGATGAGAGTCCGATTGATTCGAAGATGTTGCTTGTTATGCTGCATCCTTCGCAGCCGAACAGCACTATGCCGTTGGTGGCATCGGTGATTTTGTTTCCTGAGATGCTACAGTAGTTGCCGGTTAATGTTATTCCGCGCCAACCATCGTAAATGGTGAAACCTTCCACTGTCACGTTGTTGCTTTCCACCTTCATGCCTGCTGTCACATCAATCACCGTTGTTTCCATGTCTTCTCCGATTAGTGAGACCGATTTGTTCACTACTGGATTCTCTACATAAACGCCCTTCTTCACGAAAATTGTGTCTCCGCTAGCCGCGTTACTTATGGCTTCTTGAATTGATGAATAGTCTGTTGGAACGGTGATGACTTTAGATTCTGCTCTGACCGCCTGCAACCCTGCCATGGACAAAACCAGAATTGCCAGTACTGTGGTCACTTTTGAGATGTTTTTTGTCATACCCCTCGCTTCTTCATTGATAAACCCTCCATATAGCTTTCCCTATGGAACACTAATGTTCTCGTGGCAGAACACTTTATCTAGAAACGTCCGAGTTGCAGCTTGGTGCTGTTCTGGGAAAAGGTTTATGTAAATTCAGCCGTTAATCAACTTGCATATGTGGCAAGGGACACAGCAGCCTATGCTCAGCCAAAGCAGGTTCTGCAGGGTGAACGAATGATAACCGCAAAAGTAGGCTCCGCCATGGCTGTTCTGGCTCTCCTTCTTATTGTCTCGAGTTTGGCAGTGTCGCCCATCTCCGCTGAAATCAAAACCTCAGCCAAGACAGATGACAAGGAGGACATGCTCCAATATGAGTGGCCGCAGTTCATGGGCGACTCCTCCTTCACCCGGTACTCGCCTGGCCCAGCCCCCGAAGCTCCAGATGTCCTGTGGAAAACCAACATCACAGGCATCCAAAGCTACCTCGCAGCCTTCGACGGCAAAGTCTTCGCCTGCACCCTCAACGCCGTCTACGCGCTGGACCGCCAAACAGGCGGCATACTCTGGTTCACCGTCATACCCCAGCCCGGACCCTGGCCCGCAGTCTACAAGATAGACGACTCGCACATGGTCGTCGGGAGCAGCTGCCTCGACCCTGACACGGGCAGAATCATCTGGACCAGCCCTGTCTTCTCAGCTTCGCCCGAGCGGCTATTCAGCGACAGCGTCTACAGCCCTGAGGAAAAGCTGTTCTACACCAAGGTCAACTCTTACGTCCAAGCGTGGGACTTCAGCAACCCCTCACGCCTGCCAACGCAGGTGTGGGCAACGTACGTCCCAGGCGGCGGCATAGTCGGCTCAGGCGTCCAGTACGGCGACGGCAAAGTCTTCCCAGGCAGCTACGAAGCGCACCAGATGGCTCTCGACGCAAGGACAGGTGCCGTGCTGTGGACGACGAACACGAAGGCAGCCATGCTCTTTCAGGGCGCATACTACGACGGCAAGTTCTTCCGAGGCGGCACACACGACAACACGCTCTACGCGTTTGACGCGGATACGGGCAAGACCCTGTGGACGTTCAGCCCAGGCACCGAAGGCGGATACTTCTGCAGCGGACCCGCAGCCGCCTACGGCATGGTCTTCGAACTCAACAAAGACGGCTACCTCTACGCTTTAGACGCGAACACGGGCACCGTAGTCTGGAAGTACAAGGGACCCGGCACCCTAATCTTCCCAGGCAACCCCACCGTGGCAGACGGCAAAATCTACGCCACCACAGGCCAAGACGTCTCCTACGGCGAGGAGTACGGCGAGTCAGAATTCGCCTGCCTCGACGCTTATACCGGTACCGCGCTGTGGAGGTTACCGATAGAGGCTTTCGCACCCAGGGAATCGGTCGCTGTGGCTTACGGCAACCTGTACCTCATTCCCAGCAACGTCACCGCCGCCGTCGACACCTCATCAGGAAACGAGTACTCCACCAACAATCAAGTCTGGGCCATCGGCACACAACCCTGGGGGATGTGGCGCCACGACGCAGCCCACACGGGCGCAGGGCAATCCGGACCGCAAAACCTCACGCTCAGGTGGAGGTTCACCACGGACGGCGCGGTGGTCTCTTCACCCTCAGTGGCGGACGAAATCGCCTACTTCGGGTCCAAGGACAAGAACATCTACGCCGTCAACGCCCGCGACGGCACCCTCATCTGGAAATTCACCACGGGCGCAGGCGTCCTGTCATCCCCCGCCGTAGTCAAAGGCAAAGTCTACACGGGAACCGACGACGGCTACGTCTACTGCCTAAACGCCTACGACGGCAGCCTCCTCTGGAAGGCAGCCGCGGGAGCCGTGAACGTTCCAGCCGTGTTCGCCGCCTCGGTCGAACTGCGGTCCTCCCCCACCGTCGCGGCAGCCATGGTTTACGTGGGCGGCTTGGACAACAAGACCTACTGCATAGGCGCGGACAACGGACTCGTCTACTGGAGCTTCGACACTGGAGGTTACGTCACGTCCTCTCCAGCCGTGGCTGACGGCGCAGTCTACGTCGTAGCGCAAACCCCGGGCTCAGCCACACTCTACAAGCTGACTTCCGGCAACGGCACCCTAATCTGGAGAGTACCCATACCCTATGAAATCACGTTTATGGGCGGCACCGACATGCACGCCTCCCCCACGGTTGGCGACGGCATGGTCTTCGCCGCCTCAAACACGGGTGCCTACTACGGGATAGATGCATATACGGGCAACGTCACCTGGACGTTCAAGGACCCGTCCGCCACCGAGTTCATACTCTGCACGCCCATCTACAGGGATGGCAAGCTGTTCATCGTGGACAAGTTCTCCATCGTAAGCCTCGAAGCCGAAACTGGCCACAAGGTCTGGGAAAGCTACATGGGCGATGAACTCTATATCTCCCCCTCCTACGCTGACAACAAGCTCTACGTCGTCACGGACCAGCGGTCTATCTTCGTCCTCAACGCCTCGGACGGTCAGAAGCTTAGTCGCTTCGTCACGGACTCCAACAGCTGGTCCGCAGCAACCGTCTACGAGGGCCGAATCTACGTGGGGAACAACGACTGGAACGTCTACTGCCTCGCTGACTATCCGGTGCTAACTAGCAGCCTGCGCGTCACGCTGAATAGGAACCAAGCTAACTCGGGCGAGAACGTGACGGGCTTCGGCCAGCTGACGCCCGGAATAAGCAACGCAACCATAACGCTGACCATCTCCAACCCCAAGACCGCCATAACGAGACAGGTAACCACCTCCAAGAACGGCAGCTTCACCTTCACCTTCAC
>JBHGBG010000043.1:0-21810 GCA_041946875.1 Bathyarchaeia archaeon | reverse complement strand
TTCGAACTCTCGTCGGCGGGTCCAAAGCCCGCTATGCTTGACCACTACACCACCGGGCTGCCGCAGGTTTCGGGCTAACGATGCCCTTTTTTCCTAATAAGGGTTCTCACGAACTTAGAAGACTTGAGGACGGCGGCTTCCGACGGAACCCTTTTAAGGTTGACCTGTAATAGGTATACGTATTCCCACTTTATGCACCGAATCCCGTTGTCCAAACCACAAAACTTATATATTAGTTCTGTTCCTTTGCTTAGAATTGCGCGGGCCGAATGTACTGTTTTCTTGCCCCTCACAAGGGAATGATAACGTGGTGACGGTTTTGCGCAAGTGTGGAATGGAGTGGAAAAGTTGAGCAAGAAAGAGGCACCGAGAACAACACAGCGGTTGGTTGACAAGTGCCCAGAGTGCGGTAGCGAAAACCTTGTTCACGATTATGATACGGGCGAAACAGTCTGCGGTGACTGCGGACTCGTCCTTTACGAGCAGATGCTGGACAAGGGCCCAGAGTGGCGCGCCTTCACCCAAGAAGAGAAAGCCTCCAGAAGCCGGGTCGGAGTCCCCACGTCTTATAGCGTTCACGACAAAGGATTATCCACGGCAATCAGCCAAGTTGACCGTGACGCCTTCGGCAGAAAGCTGCCCCTGTCCACGAGGCTACAGATGTGGCGCCTGAGGAAGTGGCAGATACGCAGCCGAGTGCACTCATCCATAGACAGAAACCTGGCTCAAGCCATGGCAGAACTCGATCGCCTAAGCGACAAAGTCTACATTCCTCCGCCTATCAAAGAGAAAGCCGCGGTGGTCTACCGCAAAGCCCTGGACAAGGGCTTGGTTCGCGGAAGAAGCATCGCCGCCATAGCTGCAGCCGCACTTTACGCTGCGTGCCGCGGTAGCGGAACTCCTAGGACTCTCCGAGAAATAGCCGAGGCAAGCCTTGTCGATAAGAAGGACGTTGCGCGCTGCTACAGACTGCTGCTGCGCGAGCTTGAAGTCCACATGCCCATAGCCGACCCGCTGACTTACGTGTCCAAGATTGCGGAGCGGACTGGAATCTCAGGCAAGACGCAGGGCATGGCGATTCAGATTCTCAGAGACGCCAGACGCAGACGTGCCGCCGCGGGAAAAGACCCGATGGGGTTGGCTGCTGCTGCGCTGTACATAGCGTGCTTGCAGAGCAACGAGAAGAAAACGCAAAAGGACATCGCGGAAGCCGCTGGAGTCACCGAAGTCACGGTGCGGAACCGGTACAAAACGCTTAAGAAACAGCTGAACCTTGAGCTGCCCGACTAAGTCGGGTTCTCCGTTTCCTTTTCTTTTTCCAGTTCCATGACGACTGCGCCTAGATAGCCACAGTCCTTGCAGAGATACAATTGAGGCGTTAGCCAGAAGTCCAAGCTGCTGTGGAGGCTGATGTTTGGGCTGGCGCATCTTGGGCAGTAAATCTTTGTGGGTCCTCGATGTTTTACGGTTTTGAATACATTACGTACGTTGTCGAACTTCTTCATCCGTGGTCTGCCTTTGATGCTATTGGCGTTGTATGTTTTCGGCTGGGTACCCGATCTTGACGAGGAATTCTCGAACTCGGTCGCGGTGGTCGCCCTGCAGCATAATCAGCCCGTTCTTGCTGGTTCCGCCGCATGCACAAAAAGCCTTCAGTTTATGAGCGATTTCTTGGAGGTTGCCGTTCTTGTCTTCGATGCCGTCGACGATTGTGGTGGGTCTGCCGAATTTTCGGGTTTCAAGGCGTATGCGAATTCGTTGTTGCTCTTTTTCGATTTCGCCACAAACGCACAGGTCTTTAGGTAGTCCGCATGTTGTGCAAACTTCAGCCATGAATCTCACTTTATGCATGGTGGCGGGGATATATAAGACTTTCAACATGAAGGGAATGTTTCTTTGGATTATTAGCACTCCTACGATGCAATAATCAGAAACCTGTTTGTCGCTGAGCTATTTCTCCGGGTCTGAGAAAGAATTAAATCTCGTTCATACTTACGTATGGCTCATGAAGTCTTTCTTGAGCTGGCAGACCCCCGAAAACATGACCCTCTTCACGGACCTGTACGAGCTGACGATGTGCGCCAGCTACCACGACAACCAGCGGTTCGAGCCAGCCACGTTCGACCTGTTCGTCCGCAGGCTGCCTGAAAACCGCAGCTACTTCCTCTTCACAGGACTCGAACAAGCCCTGCAATACTTGGAAGACCTCAAGTTCACCGAGGAGCACCTAGCGTACCTGAAGAAACTTGGGTTCAAGCAGGATTTCTTAGACTACCTCCGGGGCTTCAGATTCACCGGCGAAGTATGGGCAATGCCCGAAGGCACGGTCGCGTTCCCGTGTGAACCCCTCATCCGAGTGACAGCCCCAGTTATCGAAGCCCAACTCGTCGAGACATTTCTCCTCAACACCGTCAACCTCCAGACCGCTATAGCAACCAAAGCCTCACGTGTGGTGCATGCGGCCAGGGGCAAACCCGTCGTCGAGTTCGGGTTGCGGCGCGAGCACGGCGTCGACGCGGGAATGAAGGTTGCCCGAAGCACCTATATCGCAGGCTGTGCGGGCACGAGCAATGTCCTGGCTGGACTTGCGTATGGCGTTCCTGTCTTCGGAACCATGGCGCATTCATTCATAATGTCCTATGAGAAGGAAATCGATGCATTCCGCGCCTTCGCCAAGACCTTCCCCGACAAATCCACTCTTCTCATCGACACGTACGACGACATCGCGGGCGCAGAAAAAGCCGTTGTGGTTGCCAAAGAACTCGAGAAAACTGGACACCGCCTAGACGGCGTGAGACTCGACAGCGGCGACCTATCAGAGACCAGCAAGAAAGTCCGCGCCATCCTCGACTCCGAAGGCCTAGAGAACGTGAAGATTTTCGCCAGCGGCGACCTAGACGAATTCAGGATACAGCAACTCCTCGCCGACGGCGCAAGAATCGATGCCTTCGGCGTGGGAACCCGCATGGGCACGTCTGCCGACAGACCCTACCTAGACGCGATTTACAAACTGTGCGAAACCAAGCAGCACGAGACAAGCGAATTTACGCCCATAATGAAGCTGAGCCAGGGCAAAGTCACGCTTCCGGGAAGAAAACAAGTCTACAGGTGCAAAGACGGCAAGGGCAACTTCACGAAAGACGTAGTTACGCTGGCAAACGAGAAACTTGATGCCGAACCGCTCCTAGTCAAAGTCATGGACAAGGGCAAACAACGCCGCAAGCCCCCAACGCTCACCGAGATTAGGGCAAACGCGGCAGAGAACCTTACAAGACTCCCCGAAGAATATAAGAAACTAACCGGCGCAGCCGAGTACCCCGTGGAACTGAGCAAAGACTTAGAACAACTCGTGAAAACTCTAACCAAGAAGCTGAGAAAAAACGAAATCCAAGACTTATGGAAGCGTTGACTTTTGCCACGTTATCCTTGTCAAAAGCACAACTCACCATGGAAAAACCCTTCTGAAGCGTCCACGGCAGGTATGAACTTGACGGAAAGTTGGCAAACACTTAAAAGCCCTTTTGAAAACGTGTAAGTGCTATCGAGAAGGCACAGGCACATGCAAAACCGCCCCGCCATAGTTGCCGTAGGCAGAACCAAATTCGGAGAACACTACGGCAAAGAGCCAGAAAAACTCATCGAACAAGCCTGGCTCACCGCATCCAGAGAATGCGGCATCGAACGCCGAGACCTCGAAGCCTGCTACCTCTCAGACTGTTTCCTCCCAATCACCAACAAACTCGGACTCGAAGAAGGTTTCCTCTCGGAGCTCACCGAACTCCACGTTCCCATGGAAGTCACGCGTTCCGTCAGCGCCGCGCTCCTCACAGCGTGCCACGCCATCCAAGCCGGCGCGTACAGTACCGTCCTCGTCGGCGGCATCGAGAAGATGACCGACCGATGGGACAAAATCCGCGACGACCTCATGCTTCTGGAAGATCCTTGGAGCTACTATACGGGTGGCACACCGGAATCGAACCACGAGCTCATGCTCAGGGCTTACATCAAGAAACACAGCATAGCAGGCGGTAACCTGGTCAAACTGAACAAGGCGCTGGCGCAGGTAGCTGTCAAGAACCATGAAAACGCCATGAAAAACGAGTTCGCCCAATACCAGAGAAAGATCACCGTTGACCAAGTCCTGAACGCCCGCAAAGCAGCACGGAAACCGCTGGGGCTCTACGATTTTGCACCCATTTCGGATGGCGCATCAGCGCTCATACTCACAAGCGAAGCGATAGCCAGAAAGATAACAGACAAACCCGTGCAGGTTTTGGGTGCAGCCTCAGCCACTGATTACCTGAACTACCCGGCCAGAGACGACCTTGCGCACTTCACCGCCGTCAAAATCGCCATGGAAAACGCCACGAAGATGTCGGGCGTGAACCCCCAGGACATAGAAATCCTGCAGCTGTACGACCAGTCCACAGTGATGGAAATGGTTGCTTTGGAGGACTTGGGCTACTGCGAGCCAGGCACAGCCTGGAAGACGGTTCACGACAGCTGCCAAAACTACAAAGGCTACTACGAAATCGGCGGAAAGAAATTCTTCACAAACCTCAACGGCGGGCTGAAGGCAGACGGCAACCCGCTGGGAGCCACGGGCGGCGCCCAACTGTTTGAAATCTTCAAGCAGCTCCGAGGCGAAGCGGGCCCAAGACAGGCTGCAACCGAAAAGATGCCGCGCTACGGCTTGTCGCTCGAACTTGAGGGCTTCGGCACAAAGGGCTACGTCTGCGTGCTCGGGAGGAACCAGACTTGAGCAGCGAACCCATCGAACGCAGAGTCTCCTACCTGGGCGATAGGTTGAAGGCAAGCCGATGCCAAATCTGCGGCAAAGAGTACTTCGAGATTCGGGACTACTGTAGCAACTGCGGACGGAAAAGCTACGAGAAAATGTCCGCCGTCGACCTCTTCTACGACAAGGGCAAAATCGAGCTCTGCACGCTGGTTAACGAGCCCACGAACAAGTTCACGAAGCTGGAACGCTTCGTCTACGGCATCGTCTCGTTCCACGACGGGAAAATTCGCGTTCCCGGGAGACTCACCGACCGAATCATAAAGGATGACGAGACAGTGGATTTTTCCTCGCTTGAGGGCAGGGAAGTGGTGCCGCGGTTCCGTCGACGGTATTCGGTCAGCAAGAGCGACGTGGTTCCCACGATTTCGCTCGCTTTCACCTTGGCGGATGAGTACTACCCGCACCAGGAGTACAGTGTAGTCAAGCCGAACAAGGAGTACGAGTTGCCAGGCATCGTGGGCTACGGCGTGTACACCTCGCGATTCCGCATAGCCGAAGGAGGCATTGAGCGGTCCGTTCCCTTTGTCGATGAGGATTCGGTCACCGCTTCGGTTGAAGCGGGAAAACTCGCACTCATACACTCGGGCGTAGACAGCTCGCTGGTGGGCAAAGTCTACGTCGGCTCAGAATCCAACCCATACGCCGTCAAACCCATCGCGTCGAAGGTGGCGCAGGTTCTGAAGCTGGGCGAGGAAGACGGAGACGTTCAGGGCGTGGATGCCGTGGACACGGAGTTCGCGTGCAAAGCCGCCACAAGCATGTTCAAGGACGCCGCTTCGCTCGTGAATTACCCGCGGTCTGGCATAAAGTACGCCATGGTCATCGGCGCGGACAACTCCCAGGCTGCGCCCCGAGGCTGCCCAGGCGGCGAGCTCGACCTGTTCGTTGGCTACGGTGGAGCCGCCCTAATCTTCGGAAAACACGATGTCATTGCAGAGATTGACGGCTGGTACTCAGTCACGTCGGACACGCCGGACTTCTGGCGCAGAGATGGCGAAGCCTTCCCGATGCACGGCGGAAGGTTCACAGGCGACCCGGCTTACTTCAAGCATGTACGGAAGGCTGCGTCGAAGCTCATGGGCAAGCTGAACCTGACGGCTGGCGATGTAGACTATTTTGTGGCGCACCAACCCAATCCGCAGTTCCCAGTCAAAGTCGCAAAGGACCTTGGCTTCAAGGAGGAGCAATACTTGTGCTCGCTGCAGGTCAACAAGTTCGGCAACACCTACTCGGGCTGCTCACCCGTCGGCTTAGCCGCGGTTCTCGATATCGCCAAATCTGAGGAACGTATCCTCGTAGCCAGCTACGGTTCAGGCGCGGGAAGCGACGCCTACCTACTGCGAACCACGAGTCAGCTGCTGGAGAAGCGCAACCGCCAGAAAGTCACTATCAAGTACCAGATGGAGAATCCTTTTGCCGAGCGGGTGGACTACACCACGTACCGTCGGTTAAAGCTGGGGATGTAACAACAAACGTTTAATAAATCCCTGTTGGCATTCACTATCGGAGCCCAAGCAATTGTCCCTCACTGACATTCCAAAAGTGCTGTACGCACCCCATAAGGCATTCAAGAACATCGTGCAGAACCCAAAATACCTGGGTGTCGTGATAGCCCTGCTCGTCTTCGTTGCGGCGCAAACCGCTTTCTACTACTCGTTCTACTCACAAAACCTGTATGAACAGACCGCTCCAAGTGGAGCAGACTTCGGAGAGTGGACGCAGAACGCCACCATGTGGACTACAAGTTCAGGAGCCGCCATCAGCCAAAACGCGCTGGACACAATAAACAACACGTTCTTGGGAAACAGCAGCCTCCAATTTGACGCTTCCAACAGCAACGCTCTGTCCATGGAGCTAGCCAGCTTTGGTGCTGACAGTTCGGTCGACTGCAACAAAACGGGTTACACGCTTCTGTCGGCGCGTGTGAAGCTGGTTGAACCGCAATCCTTACCCTCAAAGATCACTCTGTACTTGTACTCGGAGAGTTCCTCTAACTACTTCCAGTACGACCTGACCTCCGCGTTCTCCAACTCAACAGTGGGTGTCTGGAATAACCTCACCGTCCCGGTTGGCCCCGAGGCGAGTGGCTGGCAGAGCAGCGGCAGCCCCGCATGGAACAAGATAACGGGCTTGAAGCTCGATTTCGCCTACTCAACGAGCTCCAGCATAACGGTTCGAGCTGAAGGAGTCTTCTTCCGAGGTAACTATCAGACGCAGATGGCGATTGACAGCACCGGATTCATCCTCTCGGTTCTGCAACTCGTTTTCGTCCAGTTCCTCTTCGAATGGCTCATATTCACCGCGCTGATGTACATCGTAATCAAGGCTCTGAAGGGGAACGTCATCTGGAAGCCGCTGTTCGTGGCAATCGGTTTCGCCCTCGTGGTCTTGGCGATTCAAGCTGTGATAAACGTGGCAGCTACATCGACAATGCCGCTGCTTCACTACCCTGTCGAACTTTTAGCGGGCGTTCCTGTTGAAGCAGAAGCAGCCTCTAACGCAATCATCGCTGCCCGGTCAACCTTCGACTTGGTCACGGGCGTGGTTCAGCTATCGGTTTACGTGTGGATAGTCGCTTTGGGCGCGTTCGTCGTCCGCGCGCTGCTTCCGGAGTTCTCGAGAATGAAGAGCATCGTGGTCTCAGCGGTTGCGCTCATCGTTTCCGTCATACTCCTGAGACTGTTAATAGGCGTTTAACAGCAAACCACTTCAGCCATCAGACCTACAAGGGACCTTAATGGCTAGTGGCGCGAAGCGGAGCGCTGTTGGCTGAACGTGCTGCAGAGTTGCTATCGGAGTTAGCAAGATTTATATGGTCGGAGGGCTTTTCTGCAAGTAAAGTCTAACCCGACAGAACACACAGTTCTCGAAGACAGACACCGATGGAGATTTGAAGTTTGGAAATCAAAGATCTGCGAAACGGAATGAAACGCGTCGAAGTCGAAGCCACAATCGTGGAGATAGGCAACCCACGGCAGGTCATGTCCCGATTCAAGGACGAAACCTACACCGTGGCAGACGCCACTGTCCAAGACGAAACCGGCACTATAAAGCTAACCCTGTGGAACGAGCAGATAGGCCAAGTGAAACCCGGAGACAAGATAAAAATAGAGAACGGCTACGTCACGAGCTTCAAAGGCGAAGTCCAGCTAAACGTCGGCAAGTACGGCAAGATGACGGTTCTCTAGGAAGCCGCGACAGAACAGCTAAGTTTATTCGACAGAGTGCGAGGTGAAACGTCATGGTAGAAGAGAATTTTGGCAGAAGCCGAGAAGGCGGCTTCAGAGGAGGCAGGTTCCCGCCCAAACCCGTGAAGATCGGCGAGGAATACGAGGTGGACATAACTGAGACTAGCCAGCGGGGCGATGGCATAGCCCGAATTGAAGGTTTAGTCGTTTTCGTCCCGAAGGTCAAGACTGGAGACCATGTCAGGATAAGGATTACGCGGATAAGCAGGAAATTCGCCGAGGCTGAGGTCGTCGAGAAGGGCGAACACGAAAAAGAAACAGGACCAATTTAGCGCACTTAGCAACAGTTCTGTTCTTTTGCCTTCTTGATGAGCCTGAGGCTATGGTCTTTAGTGTTTGCCTTTCACGTATAAGACGCCCAAGCGAGTAAGGGAGACGACATCTCCGCTCTTTCCATGCTCATCCACGTATCCCTTTGATGCGAGCTTTCTTAGAACGCTGGAGAATTTCTTCTTGGCGTCGTATCTCTTGGCTATGTCTGGCCGCTTAATTCGCCTTGAGGTGACCATATGAAAGCATTGGCTGGCACAGGATTAGAGCTAATTCGTACTCTATAGCTGCCTGCTGATATCTCCGATATTTTTGCAAACGTTCCTCAGTTTTACCCCTTTGAGTAACTGCCTCGCCGAAAGTAATAATAACAGAACGAGAACAAGCCGTCTGTGGGAGACACTATTGTGCAGGGTGTTGCTGAGGAAATTAGGCGTCATAGCTTCGCTGAGTTGTTTGCATTAGTCTTGGCTGTACTGCTATTGCAGTCGAGTCTATGTGGAATTTGGCTTTCATCAGCAGACATCCAGGGTCTTACAAATTCAGTGCTTGTTTCTTGGGCGAACGAAGGCGAAGACAAAATCACCCAGGACGAACTGCGCGCCTCCATAAACCCCAACAGCGTTATCAATTCGGTGTGGAACGGCAGCTGCGTCTCCCTCTTCGGTGCTCATAATGAAGTCGTCTCTTTCAACCTAGTGCTCGAATCCCCAATATCAACGGTGGCCGGCATCAGTGTCGAGTTGAACTCCTTGACAGGACCTGAAGGAAGCGCCATCTCAGCTCGCCCAGCATCGGGCAACGACGTCTTCAACTTCGTCGGCCGCAACATCGAGTTGTTCTACGTGAAGTACCTAAAAATTGAAGGGCTAAGCGTGCTCGCGTACGACGGCTATTACTATGATGAGCGCCACGTTCCCGAACGCCTCAGACGACCCTACAACCCAGAAACGGGCGAAGCAACAGGCGGATGGAACGACCGCCCAGACCACGACAAGTACTACCCCGACATCGCCGTGCCACTAGAACTCAATTCTCCCTTCACCATAGCGGCTAAAACCAGCCAGTGCATCTGGGGCGATATATACATCCCCAAAACCGTCGCCGCGGGCAACTACACCGGAAAAATCATTATCAAAAGAGACGGCCAACTTTACCAAGAGATTCCTATAACAGTTTCTGTGCTTAACTTTGCGCTCCCCGACGTATCCAGCGCAAAAACCATGCTATACCTTGAACTCGAAAACATCGGCGACCGTTACTTGGGCGAGATGTACCCTGAGCCAGGCAGCGAAACATACCAAAAGTTGCTCAACCTTGCAGACTTGCATTTCCAGCTGGCACACCGCCACAAAATCAGCCTAATCGACAACCCCATACCCATCACACAAATGAGTGAAGCGTGGGTTGCCCGACTAAGCGGCGAGCTCTTCACCACCGCAAAAGGCTACAGCGGTGTAGGCGAAGGCGCAGGAAACAATGTATACGCCATCGGCACATACGGCGGCTGGCCATGGGACGGCACGGGTAAGTCGGAGATGTGGCGGAACACCAATGCCTGGGTAGACTGGTTCGATGTCCAAAACTTCACCACACCAACAGACTACTTCCTGTACCTCATTGATGAATCAGAAGACTACCCACAGACGGAGCAATGGGCACAATGGATAAACAGCAACCCTGGCTCAGGCAGCAAACTGAAGTCCTTCGCCACCATAGATTTGCCAGCTGCCGTCGCGCAAGTGCCCTCGCTTGACATTCCCTGCTCAAGCCCAGGTTTTGGAATCACGCAAACATGGAGCAACGCTCTGGCCACCCTGCGGAGCAAGCCGAACACCGCGTTCTATATGTACAATGGCCAACGCCCCGCGAGCGGTACATTCGCCACTGAAGACGACGGGGTTGGGCTGCGCGTCTTGGCGTGGGGGCAATACAAACTGGGCGTTGATCGCTGGTTCTATTGGAATTCAGATTACTACGACAACTACCAAGGCTATCGGGGACAAACCAATGTTTTCAAGGAGGCCCAAACTTTCGGGCAGCGCAGCGAAACCCCAGACGATGTAAGGGGACAGAACGGAAACAATTACATGAACGGCGATGGGGTCCTGCTGTATCCCGGAACAGACACGCGCTTCCCAGAAGACAGCTACGATGTCGCTGGACCGTTCGCCTCGCTGCGTCTGAAGGAGTGGCGTAGGGGGATCCAAGACGTTGACTACCTAACTTTGGCTGCAGCAGTGAATCAGGCACGCGTAACCCAAATCGTTGATCGCATGGTTCCGAAATTCGCTTGGGAATACGGCGCCGAAGACCCCAGTGACCCAACCTACCTGCACACCGACATCAGCTGGTCAACGAACCCAGACGTCTGGGAGGAAGCACGCAGAGAACTCGCAGCAATCATCGAAGGCACAGAATACCAGCCTGCGCCAACGTACTCACCATCCACGTTCGCAGCGCCAAGCACGCACCCGTCATCGACCCCAACCATAATTCCCGAACTCGTGAGCGGTGCATCTTTTCCTTTGGAGTATCTCGCGGTACCTGTCGTTGCGGCCGTCGTTTTTGTCGTTGCAACTGTTTTGTTGAAAAACAGAAAGCGCAGAAGTTGACAGGTGCGTTTTCGTATTTGTGCCATGTACAACAAGCCAGTAACATAGCAACTGACATAGTCTATGTTGTTAGACTCAGTCACACGGACAAACACAGTTAAGTCGCGATGGTTTCACGCACGTGTAATTGTCAGCTTTCAACTTCCTTTGTACCCAAGGTAACGGTTACGCGTTTTCTGCTAGGCTTCCCCGTATTCCATCATTTCTCTTTGTGTTTCCTATTCCTTCGCTTGCATACCCAAAACGGGCATTTTTCCAGTATCGCATTTTTACCCGCACGATTGACTGTCTAACTTGTTTTCAGTTCGTTGATGAATTGGGTTAGGTCTACGTGGCTGTTGCCCTCGTCGTCCTTGAGTTTCTGCTTCGCCGGCGGATTCGCCATGTAGAATGGGATGCGTTTCGTGAAGCGTTCTTGGAACGTGGGTTCCAGCTCGTTCTTGTAGAACACGCCCAGCGGGATGCGGTCACCCCACTCCTGCGCCTTCTCGAGCGCCGCTGCTTTCTTCTTCCAGTCTTCGTTCCAGTCGCGGACCACGGGGTCCCAGCCCTGTTCCTCCAGCTTGTACAGGCGGCTCTGCGGCTTGCCCTGTGCATCTTTGCGGTCTTCCCCTGCGTACCAGTCCTTCGTGTTTATGTTGTTGTAGGTTGGGCACGGCTGCAGGCACTCGATGAAGGCTAAGCCCTTATGCTGTACGCCCTGCTTTATTGTTTCTTTCAGGTGGCGGATGTCGTAGGCGTAGGAGCGGGCGGCGAACGTGTAGCCCGAGATGAGCGCCAAGCCTATTGGGTTGACTGCCTCGTTGATGTTCGGTTTTGGCAGGGCTTTGGTTTGCACATCGCGTCTGAGCGTTGGGCTGGCTTGACCTTTGGTTAAACCGTAGACGCCGTTGTTGTGGATAATGTATGTCATGTCCACGTTGCGTCTTCCGGCATTGACGAAGTGACCCGCACCGATGCCTAAGCCATCTCCGTCTCCGCCTATGGCCACCACTTCCAAGCTTGGGTTGGCGACTTTCATGCCCAAGGCGAAGGGCAGAGTTCGACCGTGGAGCGTGTGGACTCCGTTGCATTTGACGTTGTGGGCTTCTTTGCCCGAGCAGCCTATGCCTGAGACAAGCACGATTTGGTGCGGTTGCAAGCCGAGTTCTGCGAATGCCATCTGCAGTCCGTTCATGATGCCGAAGTCGCCGCAGCCTGGGCACCAGTCCGCGAAGACGTCAGGGACTCTGAAGTCGGTTGGTTTAAGAGCCAAACATCAACACCTCCCTTTCGGAGCCTTTGCCCGTAAGAATAGCCTTGAGCGCATCGTAGACCTCCGTCGTCGTCATCGGGCGTCCTGTGTACTTGAGGACATGGAAGTTCGGCGCTACGCTCGTTTTTTCCTTGATGACTGCGCCGAGCTGTCCTGTGTAGTTGTCTTCGACGTCGATGATGCGGGTTTTGCCTTCAAGCGCCTTCCCTATCGCTTCGGCGGGGAGCGGGTTTATCAGGCGCACCTGCATGAAGCCCGCGCTCAAGCCCTCTGCTTTCAGCATTTCTAGTGCCTCGATTATGGCGCCCTTCGGGGAACCCCAGCTGACCACCATGTTTTCCGAGCCCACGTCGCCGAAGAAGGCAAGCTTCTCCTCCATGGGAATCTCCCGCGCCACCAGATCAAGTTTCTTCATTCGCTTCTCAACCATGAGCCTGCGGTTGAAGGGTTCTTCGCTTATGTGCCCCGACTCGTTGTGCTCATCGCCCGTGTACCAATGCACGGCGTTCTTTGTGCCCAGCGCCACTCTGGGCGACACGCCGGTTTCGGTGAATTGGAACCTGCGGTATTCCTTGCCTTCCAAGTCTTTTTCGGTGAGCAGGTTGCCGCGGTCTATCCGGAACCCGCCGTAGTCGAAGACGGGGTACGTAGCGCTGCAGTTCGCCATAGCTTTGTCCAGCAGGTGCACGACGGGCATCTGGTACTTCTCCGCGAGGTTGAAAGCCTTCGCCGCGTCGTAGAAGCACTCTCGGATGTCGCCCGAAGCGAGGACTATGCGTGGAAATTCGCCGTGACCCGCGTGCATCACGAAACGCATGTCGGCTTGGCCATGCCTCGTGGGCAGACCAGTGGCTGGGGCACCGCGCTGATAGTAGGTAATCACAACGGGGACTTCGCTGTTGCCTGCCCAGCTTAAGCCTTCCACCATGAGTGAAAAGCCGGGTCCGGATGTGCTTGTTGCGGCTCTCGCGCCTGCCAAGGCTGCGCCCGAGGCGGAGTTTATGGCGGCGATTTCGTCCTCGGTCTGGATGACTGTGATGGCTTCGTCTTCGCCGCTGGTTTTCAGGATTTCGTGTGCTTCCAGGTACTCGCTTTCGTCCGCCGCTGGGGTGATGGGGTAGTACGTCTGCACTCTGCATCCGCCCAAGACTTTGCCCATGGCGACGGCTTGGTTGCCCGTGATGAATATGCGCTCTTCCGCTACGTCCATCTTTTCGAGTTTGTGCTTGAACTCTTCCTTGAAAGTCTGTTCTGCGTAATTGTAGGCTTCGTTCAGGGCGACGACGTTCATGTCGGCGATTTTGCCTTTTTCGGAGAATGTGGCGCGCACCGCCTTCTCCGTGAGTGTTCGGTCGTACTTGAAGAGCGCAAGCGACACACCTATGGTTAAGACGTTAATCATCCGCGTGATCTTGCTGGTCTGGGCGATTCCGAGTTTCTGCCCAACCTGGTTGAGCAGCGTCAGGTAGGGAACGGGGAAGACGTGGACGTTTTGTTTCTTGGCGTGTTCAAGCCAGTCGTTGACTGTTTCGCCGACGTCGTTTTCCTTCATGAACTTGCGGAGTTCAGCTTTGAATTCAGGCGGCAACGTTGGAATATCCAAAACCTTCGTGTTCGTCTGTTGCGAGTCGACTATGATTCCGCCTTCAGGAACCACCTCGTTCAGGTGCCTGACGACGGTTTCGGCGTCGAACGCTGCAAGCAAGTCTACGTCATTGACGTTTGCCAGCAGCTTCTCATGCGACATGCGCAGGTGAAAGTAGCTGTGCAAGCCTTTGATGTTGGAGTGGTACTCGCGCCTGCCGAATACCTGAAGCCCACCATAGCCGCAGGCTCTTCCGAAAATGTTGGCTGCGGTGTCGACTCCGCTTCCCTGCGGACCGCCAGCCATCCAGCTTATGCTCTGTTTTGCCATTTGTTTTTCACCATTAAATAGTCTTGGGAATAGGATTGAGAACCAGGAAGAATCGTTGCGGTTTTTGTTTTGTTTATCCGCCTGTTGCTTTTCCGTAGCCAGTGCAGCAGTCGCAATCAGAAGTTTCGCCGCAGTACGGACATGCGCACTTGCAGTCGTCGATGGGGTTACCGCACCTCTCGCAGAGGGGTACGTTTTCTTCCTTTGTCATCATGTTCGTCTCTACATTATTCTGTTTGAGCGTCGAATTTAAGGTTTCGGAAGGGGACCAATTCCACTGCGGTGTACTATGAAAACAGTTCTCCTGTTTTGTCTGGGCGCGAGGGCTGTTTATTTCATGAATATTCGGGCGAGCGCCAGTATCGGAATCCATTCTCCGTCAACCAGCAACTCGGCTGAAAGCCTCATTCGTCGGTTGAAAGAGAAACTCCAGATAAGCACGTACCCGTAGAGAAGCCCAAAAAGCAATGCCGGCAAATACGTCACAAACAAGCCTCTCAGCAGACTATAGCCAAGCCAGGGAATCAAACAGCTATTCAACAGGACGAGCAGCATGGTCGTGCGAGTTTTTCCCAATTTCAAAGGTATTGTCTCCACTCCGGAAAGTCGGTCGCCCTTCATGTCCAACACATCGAACAGAA
The DNA here is from genome assembly GCA_041946875.1 of Bathyarchaeia archaeon. Taxonomy (GTDB): domain Archaea; phylum Thermoproteota; class Bathyarchaeia; order Bathyarchaeales; family Bathycorpusculaceae; genus JADGNF01. Next base: position 7,065 of record JBHGBG010000043.1, on the reverse strand, counting down.
CAGTGCCCACAAAAATTCTGACAAAAATGAACGCGAAAACCAAAGCCACGTTCTCGAACGCAACTGGGTGCAGAGACACAGGCAGGGTGGAACCCACAAAACTCCAACTGAAAGCAACGAGCAGACTCTTGGCGCCTACAATCTCCTTAAGCCTAGGCATCGAACGCGACAGTCTAACACTATAAAACAAGCCAACAACGACGGGGACAAGCAAAGTTAAAAGCGCAAACAGGCTCACGGACGCGCTTATTCCTATGCTGATAGTCAACGCTATCAGGGAGGGTACGACGTAGAAGAAAGGATTCTTCAAGGCTGTTTCCGGCCTGTTCACCGAGTCCTCAACTTTGTCCGTGGCTCGGTTCAAGCTGTACACCGAAAAAACCACCAAGAACGCAGCGAGGAGCAACTCCACGTTTATCTCGATGCCGTACAGAAAATAGGCAAAAATGACAATGAGAGGACCATCTAACGCCAAGAAAAGAGAGCTCGACGTTAGGAACTTTATAATTCGCGTTGACATCTTTTGCTTCTAACCCCAGTCTTCTAGCTTCACTTCCTTACTGTCTTTGAGGCAGGCTTCGAACAACTTCTCTCCCCACTCTATGGCTTCTCGGTTGAAAGATATAAGGTCCATCTTGTCGTCGTAAGTTCCATCTCGGTTGAAGAGACCTAGTGAAAAGCCGCTTTCGGTGATGGTCAAGGCCACCTTCAGGTCTTCTCTCAGGAAAAACTTTAGTCGATTCTCCGCAATAAACTCTTTCACGAGTTTCATTTCTGCAGCATCCGTCAAAGACAGCGTCTTGTTGAGAACGGCTTTGGTGAGCACGAGTTCAACTGAGCTGCCTTGATTCAGAAGCATTTTGAATGCCGCAACGAAGTCTGGGTGAAAGAAGGGGGATACGCCACGAACCTTCTTTGACGACAAAAGGAGCTGCAGGAACGTCTTATGAACCATGCCCAACTCTGCAAGTTCAGTTCGAACCAATGTCGAGTCTTTAAGGTACCCAAGCTTCAGCACCAAGTTGGAAGGCAAGGTGGTTATGTCATGAGTCAGCCAAAACTCGTGGAACTTGTCCATCGTTTGGACAGCTGAGGAGAATCCGCTGCACAGCTCAGCTTCTAATGCTCCGAGCGAGGTCAACTGGTAGACCCCTCCGGATTTCTTTGTCAAATTCAGTTCTTCAAGGTCTTTGAGAGCATGGAGAATCGTTGTTTCGCTTGTTTCAAGCTCAGCTCTAAGTTCCGAGATTCTTTTCTCGCCTTTCAAGAGACTCAGCAGAATATTCAGCTTAAGCGCGGACCTCAGAGGCGCAAGGTAGTCCAAGCAGACCTCCTCCCGTACAGATAATCTACTCAGTTACTATTTAAGTTTGGTCAGCGGAGGTGTACAACAAATATACACTTTACTGTGCATATTGTTCAGATTCGGAACAATTGCTCTAGCAAAGCAATCTTGCCCTTATGTGGCAAACCTTATATGCTCACGCGTTTAACTGTAGAGTGGGCGTGGAGTAGAGATGAAGAAGAACACCGAATTAAAAACCCAGTTGCCACTTGTCACATGTGAGTGCGGCGCAAAAATCTTGCTGATTCCTCAAGTAGAAGTGATGAGCCGCGCAATCGAATCCCACGCTGGGGAACATAGGAAGAAAGAACCCGACCCCGCCAAGGCAGAGGCAACGGCTAGGCACATACGGGAACTACTAATTGAAAAAACTTTGGAAACAGCAGCGCGGGTTCAGAAAGAAAAACTCGATCCATAGCCCTGACGCATTGAGACCCGACCTGCGATTTTCTTGAAAGCACAGAACTGAACCTAGGCTTACTTTGCACTTCAGCCCACAAATGAGGGGCTATAGACTGCACCGATAGACTACACCTAGCAACAGAGCGCATTAGCCTTTTGGAGTCCCGACGAAGAAGAGAAAAAGTTGAAAAAAGAGAAACTATCGCAGAAAGTCATCGAACGTCCAGTAATGGTCTTCTTCCTGGTTAACGATGTCTTCAAACATTCGTCTTGTCTTGCTGTCGCCACGCTTCAGGGCTTCGCCGATGATTTTCCGGTACAGCACGAGCGCATAGTTTTCGGCTTCATGGTCTAGCTTCAGGAAGTCATCTGCGGTTTCACCCACCTGCGGGAGTGGATCAGGGGTGTACACCGCTTCTCCCTCAAGCAGGTAGATGCGTTCACTGATCTTCTCCAGGTGCTCCATCTCCATCATGAAAATCGGCTTCAGGAGTTCGCTGACGACTTTCGCTTTGTTGCTCTCCTGCACAACCTCCAGCGGAGTGCCCTTCATGCGCAACGGCAGAAAACTCGCCTTCTCATGCTGATTCGTGTACTGAATAATCGCAGAAATCTCCGCTGCCACAGCCTTGTTCAGCAGCTCGAAGTAGTCATCCGTGAAAATCTTCCGCCACTCCGACAACGGCACAGCCAACGGTCCTGGCTCGTCAGGTTCATCCTTATAGTTCACGTACTCCTGTAACTTGAACAGGTGCTTCTCTTCTTCGCCGTAGATTTTCTCGAACATCTCCCGAGTCTCCCAATCCTCAAGTTCTCCAGCGGCATCAATGATCTTGCGGTACAACACGAGAGCTTCCTCTTCGGCCTTGACGCCGTAACGGGCAAATTCGCTCAGGCTGTTGCCCACGTTGACTTGGTTGGACTTCGTCGTGGCTGATCCTCCTAGGTAGTAGATTCGTTCCATGATGGCTGCTGCGTGCTTCATCTCGACGATGGCGAATTCTTTGAGGAATTTGCCGACTGCGTCGTACGTTGTTTTGTCCAGCAGTATGTTTTCGGGTATGACTTTGCGTATGAGCTTCTCCATTTTCGCGTGCTGAAGCATGTATTGCACAGACACTTGGATTTCTCGCGAAACTGCCTGATTTAGCAGGCTAAAATATTCTGGTGTTGTTTTGGCTGCCATAATAAACCACACAACTCTGCTAGACAGATTCGGCTCAGTATATAAAAGATTTTCTAACCAAACTTCGGCCTAACTTCTCCCGGCTGCCTTTTTCCTGAGAAACTCAGGCACATGCCGATACCCAACTCTTCCGAACCGTTAAAAAGAAAAATAAGAGGTGAAAGTAAATTTCACCGCCTGCAACGAAACGCTTACTTCTTCTTTGCAGGTTTTTTCTCTTCTTTCTTAGCGGGTTTCTTGGCCACGAGTTTAACCTCGGGATTATAATATTATCTCGAATTTGTATTTAAGACTTGCTAAGCTCAACGCGTGGCTGATGCGCTTTTAGCTCTGTAGTTAGAGGGTGAACTGGGAAAATAGAGAGGTTTCTTTCTCTGTTTCGGCTATTGGGCTGAAAGTGGTCGTTTGCGGTGGTTTCCGTGATGTTGTTATTGTGGGGAAGCAGTTGGTGCTGGTTCAGGCTTTTTTCCGAGGTGTTTTTGTGAGTTGGGAAATATTTTTATACCTTGTGTAATGATTTACACAGCGATGCAAGTTTCTACACTTGGAGTGCGCTCAGTATGCAGAGCAGGATAACGACAAGGCATGTCGCGTTGGTGGCGATATTCGCTGCCATGTACTACGTTCTTTCGTTCATCGCTCCTATCCAGATTCCTGTTCCAAGCATCGGAACCATGGAGATTAGTTTCGCTGCTCTAATTGCCTCGATATTCGGCTTGGTGCTTGGTCCATACCTGGGTGCTGGGGCTGCGCTGTTAGGTGCTTCGGTGACGTGGAGTCTCACAGGCATGAGCCCTTATGGCTTGCCGTTTCTGCTTTCGCCTGTGCTTAACGCGCTTGTCACAGGCTTGATATTCTACAGGAAGTGGAAATGGGGCTTCCTCGTGTTTGGCGCTTTTGCAGTTGCGTTCCTGTTCACTCCACCTCTGACTCCGTTGACGGAGAACTGGTTTGTAGCATTGGCGGTCTTGTTCGACAAGATAATCACGTTGGCTTTAATTGTCCCGCTTGCCTTGTTCGGGAAGAAGATTTCGGTTGCGCACGGTGCACTGTTTTTCTTCCTACTGGGATTTGTGGGGAACCAGGCGGATAACATGTGGGGTTCATTTGCTTTTGCGTTGCCCACAGTCTACAACGGCATCTACGGTTTTGACGTGACTTTTGTACGCGATGCTTTTCTGGTGAGCCCATTCCTGTATCCTGCTGTGAGGCTTGTTGAAGCTGTAATTGTAATGGTTATCGCGGTGCCTTTAATGCAGAGACTTTCTGGCACGCAGTGGCTCTGGAGAAAGCAAACCATCCTATCACCTGACGCGGAAAAAGCGGAAAAGACTACGGAAACGGCAAGTTCTCCTGCCACCTAGTCCTATGGATTTCTCTGTTCCTTTGTCTGGGCTAGGCTGCAAAGTTTTTAAGCCATGAATCGCTAAAGTCTTCTGAGGAGTTTTCTGTCCACCAATCGATGTGAGCACAGTTTTCAGCAGTGATGTTTAGATGAAGGTGACTCTGGTTTACCCCTATTTCCAGCCTGATAGAGATAATTCGATTTTCAGGTTTCCACCTCTAGGCTTGGGCTACGTTGCCGCAGCGCTCAAGAAGCACGGCGCAGAGGTTGAGCTGGTGGACTGCACTTTTCTCCGCAGCCTGGAAGAAGCTGTCGCACGCGTTAAGCGTTCACGTCCACAGATCGTAGGCGTCTACTCTATGTTCTCGATGAAGAAAACCTCGCTGCAGCTTGCACGACTTCTGCGCGGCTGCTGCGACCTGCTGGTTGCAGGCGGACCCTTGCCCACCTTAGACCCATCGAGTTTTCTGGATGTCTTTGACGCTGTTGTGGTTGGCGAAGGTGAGGAAACTATGGTCGAGCTGGTTGTCTGCGCAGAGCGTGGGTTGCCGTTTTCGGATGTGAGGGGAATCGCTTTTAGGGAAGGTGGGGAAGTCAAGCTTACCCCTGCCAAAAGATTCGTCGAGAATTTGGATAGATTGGCTTTCCCAGCGCGCGAACTCTTCGACAATACGGCGTACAAGGCTTACTATTCTCGTCGGTTTGGTTACACGAGTTCGCCTTTGATTAGTTCTCGCGGTTGCCCGTTCAGCTGTGATTTCTGCAGTCGTCCGGTTTTTGGGGCTTCTTTTCGCAGGCGTTCTGCTGAGAACATAGTAGATGAGGTGGAGGACATTGCGGGTTACGGCTATGACAGGGTCTGGTTTGCGGATGACTGCTTCACGCTGGATGCTGAGCATTTGAGGCGTGTTTGCGAGTTGATGGTGCAGAGGCGGTTGGGCATCGGTTGGGAATGCTTGTCGCGGGTGGACACCTTCGGCGTTGAAGTGGCTCGATGCATGAAGCGTGCGGGCTGCGTTCGTGTTTTCTTCGGCATTGAGTCTGGGAACGATTGGGTCTTGGCGGTAATGAACAAGCGGATCTCGGTTTCTCAGGCTCGAAGGGCGGTTTTTGCGGCTAAGGCTGCTGGATTGGAGGTGGGTGCTTTCTTCATTGTGGGTTATCCTGGTGAGACGGATGGCACGGTTTTGGACACTGTGCGTCTAGCGAGCGAGTTGCCGCTGGATTATTTGTCGTTTACTTTGCCTTATCCGATTCCTGGGACTGCGCTGCATGAGCGCGTGAAGGACAACGGTGGAGTTGTGGTTGACGATTGGGAGGAGCCGAAGAATTGGGGCTTGATTAGGCATAAGTTATTGTACGGTTCCAGCTTCAGCGAGACAAAGCTCAAGTTCGCCATCGGAAAGGCGCATGCCCAGTTCTATGCCAGAAAATACCTAGGAACGGATGCTTACAATGTAGTTGGAGCGCCTTTTGAACGATTAACCGATGCAGCGTTCAAGCTTATGCGGTGATGAGCTTACGCCTTAGTGCTCGCTGCAGTCTATAGCTCCCTTATCTATGGGGTTCAACATGCATTCGGCTGCGGCGGACACTGCTAGCGACCTCTCCCCTCTATAGAGGGGGTCTATCGCTTCTGCTTCGCCAGCCACTCCCGGTACTTCCTGTCCACCTCAACAGCGCCCTCCAGCAGCCGCGCCTCCTCAGGCGCCAGCGAAGTCACGTACCGAATGTCCTTAGGCAGACAGTGCCTGCCGATGCCTTCCCGCGCCTCGGGCAGGTCCACGTTCCACTTCGTGTTCATCGCCGCCCGCAGGTCGTCGAAGTCCATGCCGATTTTGGCGCACAGCATCTTCAGCTCCTCGGCAAAGGCAATCTGCAGGTAACGGTGGCTGTTCTCGGCTATCTTGCACATCTCCGCCACCTCAACCGATCCGCAGGCGTGCAGCGGAATCCCCAGCACCTCTTGGTAGAACTTCAGCCCAGCCTCGAGGCTTGCAGCATTCACGGCGCCTGCAACGCGGAGCTGGTTCACCCCGTGTTCTTTGGGCTCGTCTGCCCAGTACCTGTGCGGCACATGCACCAGCCTGACCTTGCGGGAGAAGATGGACTCAAAAATCTTCCGCGACGTGCCAGGAACAATCGTGCTCTCAATCGTCACGAGCGTGGTCGAGCTCGCTTTTTCTGCGATTTTCCTGCAGACCTCAAAAACCGCCGAGATGTCGGGTTGTTCGTTCACCTGGCTTGTCGTGACGCAGACTACGTAGACGTCTGCCCGTGGGATCTGCTTCCAGTCGGTTGTGGCGTGGAAGCCGCCTGCTTTGGCTGCTTTGTCCACGGTTTTCTGGCTGATGTCGTAGCCCCACACCTCCAGCCCCTTGGCTTGGACGTACTGGGCGACTGGCAGGCCGATTTGCCCGAGACCGACGACGCAGACTTTCATACTGCTCAGCGTCAAACCTTCCTCGAACGGTTTAGCCGAAATTTATACCGCCTTGATTCTTAAGCCTTTGCCTTCCAGCAACCCTCAGCCAACGCCGTGCAAACCAGTCGTTTCCGAGGCAAAAGCAATTATCCCACGCATGCGCAGACTCGGCTATGTCAGCGCCCAACTGCCCCTGCCCCAAACGAGAATGCCCCCGCCACGGCAACTGCGAAGAATGCGTCAAGCACCACAGGGCGAAAGACGAATGGCCGTTCTGCTCGTAATAGATTGGGGAGGTGGGCTGAGCCGGACTTGAACCGGCGACCTTTGGCTCGTAAAGCCAATGTCCTAACCAAGCTAGA
>JBHGBG010000042.1:0-22812 GCA_041946875.1 Bathyarchaeia archaeon | reverse complement strand
CGTTGGGATTTGAACCCAAGACCTCCGGCTCCGCAGGCCGGTGTCATAATCCGTACTAGACGACGAGCCCACAAGTCTGGACTACGGTACTATGCGGTTCCTAAATATGAGGTTTTCAGTTTTCGGAACAGTTTTGCTTCGCCGATTTTGGTGACGTATTGGAATCCTGCTTCTATCAACTGTGTTGCTTCTTCGATGGTTTAGCTGCTCTGCCAAATGCATTTTTCTTGAGTGTCGCTCCGAGTTGATTATAGCCTAGGGTCTTTTTTTATGTTTCCGCATCCGAGAAGTTTTGGGACATAGAGAGAGTCCTTGGTTTTGGCGTATCCGGTTGTTGCCTTGTATTGTCTGGGTATTTGGAAGCGTTTGTGAATTATTGCGGTTGCTTGACTAATAAGACTTCGTTAATTTGTTACTGAATGCAAAAGGTAAAAACTCTCACAATTCTATTTCTAATAATAGCCGTTTGAGTCTTAAAGATGTGTTCCAAGCCAATTAAAAATCTAAAACTCCAAAAAACTTTATCAAACAGGTTGCAGTAATATTACAGTTGGAGAAAGGGCTAATGAGGGCTGCCATCCCTCTTCTGGTAATAATTCTACTCTTGTCCAGTGCGGCACCGTTAGTGTTTGACATAAAATTAGGAAGGGCAGACCCCACAGTAGTTTATTTCAGAGCTGATGGAAGCATTGACCCTCCTTCTGCGCCTATCCAACGAGACGGCAACATCTACACCTTCACCGCCAACATTAGCGATTCGATTGTTGTGGAAAGGGATAATATTGTGGTAGATGGGGCGGACCACGCTGTCCAAGGACCTGGAAGCGGCGTAGGAATAGACCTGAGCGGAAGAAGCAACGTAACAATTGAAAACATGGAAATCAAAGGGTTCTTTCATGGTATCAGGCTCTGGCCTGCTTTTAACAACACTATTTATGGAAACAGCATAACAACGAACAGTATTGGAATCTTCCTCTGGGGGTCATCTAATAATAGCATTGCTGAAAACGCCATAACAGCAAACGACGATAGTGCCATATCGTTGTATGCGCTTTCAAGCCACAACAGCATTCACGAAAATAGCATTGCAAACAACCTTCACGGCATCTACCTTTCTATGTCTTCCAACAATAGCGTTTATGGAAACAATGTAATGGCCAACTTCGATGGTTTTTACCTCCATACAGACTATCCGGGAACTTTAGACTATAACAACATTTGTGGAAACAACATAACATCAAACCGCAGGTCTGGCATGTATTTGGATCTTGCAAACCACAACAACATTTATCACAACAACTTCGTCGATAACATGGAACAAGTAATGATTTACTTCTCCTCAACAAACATCTGGGACAACGGCTATCCTTCTGGTGGAAACTTTTGGAGTGACTACGCTGGTGTTGATGAGAAGAGTGGTCTCTATCAAAACGAAACGGGAAGCGACGGGATAGCTGATACTCCATATGCAATTGACGCTGACAACACCGACAATTATCCGTTGATGCAGCCATGGACAACTTTCACGCCTCACACTATTGCTGATTTTAATGTGTCATTTGGCATGAATAACGTGAGAATGATTTATCCTTCAGATAGTGTTCCTAAGCCTTTAGGTCTGGCCGCGGCTTCTGTGAGTGATTGGCTGACTTCTATGGCTATTTCCACAAAGCTAGCTACCTTTGTTGAAGGTTTGGACACCAACTCTGGATTCGTCAACCAGACTACTGGCAGAGCACTAGGTCAACGAGGAGTTGGGATAATAACTTCTGGGGGTCCCTTCGTGAACCCGGTCGTCAAGTACGCAGAGAGTGATACCACAACCCTTGCGGACAGAGCGCCGATACAATTCCTTGAGGGAGACAGCATCTTCTACTTCCAGTATTGGAACGGGACCAGCATAGCCGGGGCTAGTCTTCCGTTGTCTGTGATTAACCATGGAGAAGACATGTTCGTGATCGAAACGTATCGTGACGTTGATAGAAGATACGTGCTGCTTTGCTATGGCTTCGGCTGGAAAGGCACATACGCTGCAGGCAAATACTTCGATACAACCATTTGGCCTAACTTGTCATCGTACAACGTTAGTTGGGTTATCGTGAAGTGGCAAGATACTAATGGCGATGATTTCGTCAACAACCCAAGGGACGGAGACACCTACACCACTATCGCACAAGGAGCTGACACTGTGCCCAGGATTAATAATTCTGGATATACATGATGGCCGGGTTCTATCTAACGACCAGAGTGTGAGGCTTTTCGCGTTCCCGGATGGGCATTGAAAAAAGGTTGCGAGGAGATATCTCCAGAAAAATACTCTAAGATGCGAAGTGCTTGCTGCTAGGGTCACCTGGTCAATGCTCCGCCTATCAAGCCGCCGACGGCTGAGACAATCGCTCCAAAAAAGGCATAATTCCCGCAACTATGCCGATCCCAAAGCCGACGAGTCCGCCAAAGAACACGCCCGCGATTCCAGCCACAAGTCCGCCCACTATGGCTGCACCTATCAGGGCAAGTATGCCGATTATTATGGCGCCAAACAGCCCAGCTAGAAAACCTGCCAGTGCCCCACGACCAGCGCCTCCAGCCAAGGCTCCTGCCACCATTCCGCCGATAAAAAGACCTGCAAAGTGCCCTCCAACAGGAAAAACCAAACCAAGGGTTAAGCTTAGAAAAGCGATTACAAGGAAGCCGATGAAGGCGGCGACTCCTACGCTGCCCACACGGACACCACAGTCTAATCTGTCGACTTCAGCATAAAACTCTTGTGTGCCACGCTCTCGTCGAAGCTCAAGCCTTGTCTAGAGCTCTTTGCAACGCCGCTGTGACGTTCTGTTTCCCCATGGCAAGCACGTAGGGTCCAAGTCTTGGTCCCTGCGGTGCCCCCATCAATATTGTGTACAGCAGGCGGAAGAAGTCCCGCGGTTGCAGTCCGTTGCTTTTGGCGGCGTTGAAAATGGCGTTCTGTATCGCGTCGGGGTCATCCTGCGTCTTCAGGGCTTCGACGAGCGCACTTACAGCCTTCTTTTCCGTCTCGCTCAGGGTTACCAGTGTTTCCTTTATTTCTTCGAAGTCGCGGGTCCAGTTGGAGGCGTACTCGAATCGCATTCTTAGATTTTCGTCTGCATGCTGATCTTTTTGCAGATAGCCGTAGTTCCTGAGCTGCTCCTCAATGAACTCTTCGGCGTTTTCCTTGGGCGCGTTCTTGGCCAGGAAGGCGAGCAGGTTGTACGGCACGTGGACGCTGAGTTTCTTGGGCGGCTTCATGACCCAGCAGTACTCGTACAATCCGCGGAGCTTCTCCAGTTCCCGCTTGTCCTTCACCTGCTTCCTGCCGAAGTAGACGTCTTCCAAGTCGTCGAGCTCGTTCATGTAGATGGGAATGTCCGAAACGTCCAGCGTGCGGGTGCCCACGAACCGCTTCAGCATCAGCAACAGCAGCGACTGCGGCGAGCCGTAGCGGAACCACACCTGCGGCGTAAAGACGTTGCCCGCCGACTTGCTGATTTTCTTGCCGCCCTTGTCCAAAAACATCTCGTACCGCGCGTGGCTGGGCGGCTCAAAGCAGAGGACTTCGCGGCAGATGCGGTCGTTGATGCGGACGCTGTCGGCTATGTCTTTGCCGTAAGCCTCGAAGCGGATGTCGAGGGCTTTCCATCGGGCGGCGAACTCGCCCTTCCAGGTCAGTTTGCCGTCGTTTATGCCTGCTTCGCCCTCGTAATGACAGCCTTCGATGAGTCTGCCTCGGATTTCCAGTCCTTCGCATTTGTAGAGGATTTTGTCGGTTTCTGGCTCAAACCTGAAGGCTTTCGTTGTGTAGATGCGTCCGCAGTTCTGGCAGACGGGGAAGAAGGGCAGAACTTCCGTGTACCGTTCTTGGCCGACTTCTTCCTTGACGATTTCGCCCACGCGCTGCGCGTTCAGGAGCAGCGTTCGGATTTCGTCCTTCAGCAAGCCCTTCTCGTAGACCTCTTTGGCGGAGAAGTAGCGGTACTCGATGCCGCACTTGTCCAGCGCTTCAAGCAGCAGGGAACTCATGTGTTTGCCGTAGCTTTCGTGGCAGCCGAACGGGTCGGGGATGCTGGACACGGGGAACCCCAGGTACTTCTCCAAGTCCTTGGACAAGCCAGCGGGGACTTTGCGTAGGCCGTCTTTGTCGTCGCAGTAAGCCACGAGTTCACTTTTAAAGCCCAAGCCCTTCAGGGCTAGCGTGACGGCGTAGCTGCGGGATGCGTCGCCGAGGCTTCCGATGTGGGGGAACCCCGAGGCGCCTAAGCCCATCTCGGTTCGGATGAGGCTGAGGTTTCGGTTGAGTTTGCGTTCGCGTTCGATGACTTTCTGCGCCATCATGTCGTACCATGTGCCATGGCCGATGGTTTTCTCCGTCATGCGTGAGCCTTCTGCAGATTGACTGTGCGTTGAGATAGAAAAACGTTTACAAAGAAAGAAGGAGAAGGGCTATTTCCGCTTCATCGCCGCGGCAACAGCCAAAGCTGCGAAAACCAGCAGCAGAAGCACGATGGAGTACAGCCAGTTGACTGTGAAGAGGTACCACGCTCCGCCCACCGCGATAAGCACCAAACCTATACTCATGGTTGCGAAGCCGCTTGGACCGTACTTGGTTGGACTTGAGCTGCGCATGCCCGCCAGAGCCAGCATCCAGATGCCGAAGACGACGAGAACGACGGGGACTATGAGGGTCCAGTCTATCAACTTCGCTGCGTAGAGCAGTATGCCGACGACGACGGAGATGAAGAAGGCGCCGAGGGTGAGTAGCCCTCGTTTATCTTCTGCCATTGCTTTTCTCCTACTTAGAGGTCAGCGTCGCGCCGCACTCGGGGCAGAACTTTGAACCAGCTGGAATCGACTTGCCGCACTTGGGACAGTTCATGGCGCCTTGTGCTGGCGGCGTCAGTGCTGTGCCGCATTCGGGGCAGAACTTGCTCGTGGCTGGGACTCTGCTGCTGCACTTGGGGCAGATGACTAGGGCTGCCGCAGGTGCGGCTTGCGCTCCGGTCGGCGTCATAATCTGCGGTATGAGCACCATGCCTGTTCCTAAAGCTGCGCCGCCGCCTCCAGATTTGCCTAGGGATTCAGCTGCGCTCTTCACTGTTTCCATGCGAAGAACTTCTTCAGGTGCCGTTCTGCCAGTCTTCAGCCAGAACAGTCTCTCGCGGTACTCTGGGGTGGTGTCTATGCCTTCGAACCGCATGTCCGTTAACTCGATGCCGACGCGGCTGAAGTAGTCCCGGAGCGTGTTCTTCACGATGACCGAGGTCTCGTCTAGGCGAGTGAACACCGTGACCAAGTCGTAGTGGCTGAGCTCGTCGATGACTTTCTCGTTCAGGAAGCCGCGGAGGAAGCTGTTCACGTCTTCGGTGGTGTAGGCGTTCTGTCCGCCGACCACCTCGTTCACGAAGAGCTGCGCGTTTTCAACTTTGAACCAGAACTGCCCGAAGGTCTGCAGCGGAGCCAGCTCGGTGGTTTGGGCGCGGGTGCCGAATTTTCCAGCGAAGACTTTGGTGCTGATGAATATGACGCCTGCTTTGAAAGGCTTGTTGCCTCCGAAGCCAGCCAGCCTTGTAAGCAGACTAGTCAGCAGGGGCAGGTTGAGGGTGGTTAGGGTGTGGCGTCCGGCTCCGAAGACGTCGTAGGCTTTGCCGTCTCGGAAGAACACTGCCATCTCGTACTCGTGGACTACGAGTTGGGCTCCCCATGTGATGTCTTCGCTTGGGTAGCGCCAGACTATGTCTTCGCTTCGTGCGTTTAGCCATTCGATGACTTGTGGCATGTTAGTTCACTCCTTTGGTGATTTCGTCTCGTTTGTCAAACGTTCCCTCAAAACTCTCAAGCTGGTCGGTTAGACTCTGGATTTTTTCTTTCAATTCCTTGGTTTCACCCTTGGCTAGTTCAGCTTTGAACGTTGCCACGGCGGACGCAAAGCTGTTAACTTCATCTATGAGTTGGTTGTCGAAGTCTATCATCCTGTCGAGGCTGTCTTCTTTGACTTTGACGACGTCGAAGAAGCCTGTGTACCCGTAAGACGCGTGGTTGACCTTCTCCGTTACGCGGTCCATCTTAGCCACTAAGCGGTCCATGTCGGTGAGGACGTCGAAGTAGCGGCGATCAGAAAGCTTCTGAAATACGGTTCTAAGGTCGCTCTTTGCACCGGAGAGTTTCAGGTACAGGTGATTGCGGATTAGCTTGTCGGATTCTCTTCTGAGTTCTTTTTCTTTGTATCCTCTGAAGCCGGGGATTGCGGCAACTATGCGCTCAGAGAGGCGCATTTGGCTTTTTGCCTCGGAATATACATCTTTTTTCTCGCTCATTTTATTCTCTCCCGCCTTTTTTTACATTCGTTGATAATAGGGGGTCTCTTTTAAAGTTTGTTTTTGTTGATGGTTGTTCTTAGAATAGAAGTAGTTGTGGCGGGGTGCTTAGCACTTCTTCAAAGAAAACTCGAGGCAGACTGCTGTGTCTTGGGCTTAGGCTGGGTTTCGGCTGCTGAGTTGGAAGTGGCAGAAGTGCGACAAGCAAACAACCCGAAAACTTGTTGTCGATCTATGCTAAAGAAACTGCGGGGGGCGTTTTAGGTTTGCATGGGTTTGCTGGGGCTCTGGCGGACGGAAACTTGGAGAGAGACTGAAACTCTGTTGACTCCTTGCTGCTACCGCTTTGAGCCTAACCGCCAGAGCCCACTCAGCCCCTGTTTCTTCTGGATTTTCCCAAAAAAAGGAGGGAAAGTTGATTGTTTATTTACGTTTTCGAATTAGGTAGAGGTTTACGATGCCGATGGCTATGGCTACTGCAACTGCAACTATGATGACGACTTGTGCTGCGCTGGGTTCCGCTGGTAGGACGGTGCTCTTAGTCGAGAGTTGGCTGTTGATCTCCTGGGCAATTTGCGCCGCCGTTGGGTTTGCTGGGAGATTCGCTAGCACTTTCTGGGCGACTTCGTCCGCTGACACGCCTGCTGGGAGGCTAGCTAAGACTTTTTGTGCGATTTCGTCCGCAGACGCGCTTGATGGGTATGGCGGGAGTTTCTCTAGTACTTTTTGTGCGATTTCGTCCGCTGTCAGGGGCGCTGGAGTTGGCGTAGGCGATGGAGGAGTGTAAGGCTCTGCTGGAGGAGCTTCGTCAAAGCGGTAGAGGTTCCAGTTAAAGCTCGCTACGTACAGGGACCCGTTGTATGGCGTTGGGGTGGAATGAAGCTCCGCGCCACCACCAACAAACTCATAGTACGAGAGTTTCTCTCCAGTTAACGCATCAAGCACGTACAAGACCCCGTTCTCGTTAACAGTGTATAATCTGCCGTAAGAGTAGGACAATCCTTGGGCTAAGTTTTCGCGTGACAGAAACGTGTACCAGAGTTCGGTGCCGTTGAAAGCGTTGACGCAGCTTATGCCGTAGTAATTATTGAAGTAGACTCGACCAAAAGCGTATAGCATAGCCGTGACCTGGGTGGGTCCTGTAACCTGCTGCGGGGTGCCTGCATTGTATCTCGAATCGATCATCCAAACAATTTTGCCCGTGGATGCATTTACCGCGTAGTTAAACCTGTATGTTGTTCGCACAAAGACCATGCCGCCTCCAACCGATGGAGATGCCGAAACGGTTCCTCCGCCGAAGCCTGGGAGGGTTACGTTGAAGATTTGTGCTCCGGTGTTAGCGTCGAGCTTGAACAGCAAGGCAGCCAGCCCGCTTGTACTGCAGGGGATGAATACTGCACCGTTATCCACAGCGGGTGTTGTAGAGATTGTTCCAGGCGTGTTGAATTTCCACAAAACAGTCCCAGTATCAGCATCTATGCAGTAGAGGTTTTTGTCCGCGGCACCAACATAGACTTTGTTGCCCACGACTGTAGGAGAAGCGGTAGAGCCGCCTGCGTATATTCCGCCAGTATTGGTTTGCCATAGTTTGCTTCCCGTGGCTGCGTTCAAAGCCAGTACGTATCCGTTGTCCGCGCCCGTGTACAGCTTTCCGTTAGAAACGGCCATTGTACTGCTTAGTCCAATTGTTCCCGTTGAGTAATTCCATATTTTTTCGCCCGTGTTGGCCTTGAATGCGTAGATGTTGCCGTCATATGCGCCTTCGTAGGCTATTCCGTTGACTAATGTTGGAGAAGAAATCATGGCACCGCTTGCTGTTGCTGTCCAAGTGAGAGTTAAGTCTGTGGGGCCGTTGCCGAAAGCGCTGTGCATTGGGTCGTTGAAAGGCATAGCCCAATCCTGTGGTGTGTCGCTGATGCACCAGACTTCGTCAATTCCTCCGTCACCGCCTGTTATTCCGCCGGAGCGGATAGTCCAGGGATATATCCATGTGCCGGGATGGTTGCTTGAGACTGTGGGCACGACGTAGAGATTGCCATATGCATTGCATTGATTGTTGAACGGTGGCGCGTCTTCGAAAGGCGCTGACCATACGAGCGCGCCATTGTAGGCGTCGTAGCATGCAAATTCGGAGTGTCCTGGCTCCCCTGTGGCGAAGTCTACGTATTGGTTTTCGCCCATCTGTACGTAGACTTTTCCGCCTGCAATGGTTAGAGTATTGGAGTATCCAATGCCGGGTCCCTTGGCTGCCCAGACCATCTTTCCTGTCGTTGCGTTTATAGCATATACGTATGTGTCTTGGTTGTGTTCATAGAACATTCCGTAGGCGGCGCCGGATGCAGAGGCAAATTGATTCATGTAGGTTCCAGGGTTGAAGGTCCACATGGGCGCCCCCGTGGTGAGGTTCCAGCCGTAGAAGATGCCATCAAGCCCACCGAAGCCTATCACGCCCGATTGTACGCTCATTCCATAGAGAAACTGGCTGATTTTTGTTGGAGTAGCCCACAGAGTTCGGCCTGTCGTGGCATCTATGCCCAGCAAGTATTGAAATGTGGTTGTGTATACTAGTATGCTTTGGCTGTATACTTTTGGAGTTTCAACACCGTACTTGCCATAGTCTGGCTGAGTTGTCCGGCTCCATAGTAGTGTTGGTGGCTTTGATGGGTCGGGGATGCTCCAGGCTTGACCTACTGGGACTAGCAGGCCTCCGGTGAAGATTGTTTTTAGCGAGGGTTCGTATCCTATTCCAGTGAGCTGTGAAAGTCCATTGAAGTAACCAAAGCCCGGGATGTTATAGTCTAGGTTGAATCCTGGTGGGCCAGTCCATGCAAGTGAGCCATCGGTTGTTTTATACGCGTTGTTTCCTATCAGCATGTAATTGTTGCCAAGCTTCACAATGGAACCAACGACTCCTTCTTTCTTCCAGAGAATTTGTCCCGTAGCTGCGTCCAGACAATATGTGGTGTTTCCGGTGCCATAGCTCATTGATGTATCTTCAACGAATACCTTGCCATCGAAAGCTATAGGTTCTGAAATAACTCCAGGTATTTGGGTCCTCCATTTGATGTTGAAGGAATTTGGGCCCGGTCCAGCGCTGGCGAAAGAGCGAGCGGCATCACCCGTAGCTTGAGGAAACTCGTATTGAAGCAAGTCGCTTGGTATGGTTGATGTCAAGGATTGTGCTTTAGCGATACTCACCGAGGAGTTTCGGATTGCAACGAGGGCTAAAGAAATTGTCAGTAAAAGCAAGATAGCAGTCAGAATCTTTAGATTTAGAGTGTTTTTCCTCATTCTTCCACTCTCCATACGCAATGGTATTCAATTCTTTTTTAAGAATTTGTAAGAAACATTTTTTCTGACAGCCCTTTCATAATTGTCCTCAAAGAAGATTCGTTTACCAGTTGAAGGAAAGAGTCTTGAATTTCATTTTTTCAGAAAAACTAATAATGGTTCAACTCTACTATCTATTGTTCTCTTATCGGAGAGCAAAGACATGGAGCCTATCGCTCAAACATTAATCGAGTTGGGTTTGACGCCAACACAAACGAAGGTTTTCCTGTCACTCAGTATGCTTGACTGTGCTACTGTAAGGGATATATCCAAAACCGCGAGCATTCATCGTCAAGAGATATATTCTATTGTAGACGAATTGTGCAATTTAGGGTTGATTGAGAGAAGAATCGGGTTGCCTAACAAGTACAAGGCTGCCCCGTTAGACCAAGCCTTGAAAATCTTGCTTGACCGAAAGAATAACTGGATGTCTCGGCTGAAACAAACTACTGCTGAACTAATTCAAACCTACCAATATAGAAGCAATCCAAAGGCAAGTCTGCGAGAAGAGGACTACGACTTCACATTAATCAGTGGGGTCGAACGGTTTGGACAAGCATTAAGTGAATGGATAAGAAATGCATACACAATAGATCAAGTCATAAAGTTTGACAGCTTTTCGTACCAAATTGCAGAGCGCTTGAAAGCATCTACATTCAGATACAGAGATGACGCGAAAATCCGAATGGTGACTTGTGCGCGTCCAGAAGATTTGTCCCGATATACCTTTGAAAACAGTGAAGTAAGGTTTGTCAAGTTTGAATTTCCAGTGGAAATCGCAATTTACAACGGAACCAGAGGACACTTGGCGATCTATTCAGATAGAACCAACGTTTTTCAAACGAGTGTATCTGCACTTACTTCAAACAATCCATGCTTCGTTCAGATGCTTCAAAGCTACTTTGACTTATTGTGGAAGAACGCCATTTCATGCGTCAGGAAGGCACCAAAGAAAAGTCAGACTAAAGAAGGGTCTAAGCCACGCGCGCAAAAATGGGAGGCTCAAGCTAGTATCTCGTGAACACTGTACAATAACCAAGGCATTGTTGTTTCGGTTAGGCATCGGTTGGGTTTGCTGCGGCGTCTGGCGGACGAATTTCGGAGAGAGAATGAAAGCTCTAGCCGACTCTTTGCTGCTGCCGCCGTGAGTCCAACCGCCAAGCCCACTCGGTTCAGTTTTTCAGAGAATTTCCTGTGACAACCGCTCCAAAGTTGCACACTTAGAACCTTGTTGATGGGATGTCGCCTTTAAGAGCGTTGCCTGCGGCGCCGTCGATTATCAGCTGGTAAGCGTTGCCCTTATACTCGTACTTGATGAACCAGAGGGGCGCGTGCAGGTAGACCATCTGCTTCACGTTCAGCTCTGTCCTGAGGTCGATTATTCTGTCCACGTCCTGCTGCAGGAGGTAACGGTGGTGCGCTTCAATCTGCTGCTTGGCGAGGTCCAATGCGTCTTCGCGGGTGACTTCGCTGTTCAGCACCTTGGCGAAGCCCTCGATTTTCCTGAAGTCGAACGGAATCTTGCCTTCCAGGGGCACGTCGTACTCGCGGGTTGGGAAGTCTGAGGCTTTCCGTGCCAGCACGAGCCAGTTATACTCCTTGTCCAATGTGCCTTCCTTGACAATTGCGGGTGCAATGCGTTCGAAAATGCCCTTGTAGCTGATTTTTGCTTCGACCGAGACCACCCAGAACGGCAGGTAGACCAGTTCCTTCTCGGTGAGTTTGGCTTTCCGTGCGAGGTCGCCTGGCTTCATGAACCCCGAGCGCATCCAGTCACGTATGGGTTCTTCGATGGTTTTCTCGTCGAACTTGTTAAGCAGCAGCGAATGCTCAAAAGTGAACGCTTGTCCCGTCTCCACGACCGTGGTGAACCCACAGTACTTGCAAGTCGCCACGAGCTCGCCAGGCTTGAATTCCACGGGCGCGCCGCAGTGGGAACACCTGATTTCCTGAGCCACCGCCAAGGCTATGCCTCCAGTTTTTCGCGTTTGAGGATTTCTCTCGCCACGATGACGCCTGAGGCTGAGGCTTGGACTAAGCCGCGGGTGACGCCTGCGCCGTCTCCGATGGTGAACATGTTCTGCAGCTTGCTCTCCAGCGCGTTGGTCAACTGCAGATGAGAACTGTAGAATTTGACTTCCACGCCATACAGGAGCGTGTCCCGCGAGTGAATCCCAGGCGAGATGACGTCCAGAGCCTGCAGCATCTCACGTATGTCCGCCAGATAGCGGTAGGGCAGGACGAAGCTGAGGTCGCCCGGCGTGGCGTTCTTCAACGTGGGCGTAACGACGCTTCGGGCTAAGCGCTCAGGAGTCGAGCGGCGCCCAGTCACCAGGTCGCCTAGCCGCTGCACCATCACGCCGCCGCTGAGCAGGTTCGACAGGCGGGCGATGTATTTGCCGTAGGCAATTGGCTCCTTGAACGGTTCAGTGAACGACGTGCTGACGAGGATGGCGAAGTTGGTGTTGTCCGTCCTCCGCTCCGCGTAGCTCTGTCCGTTCACCGTGAGGACGCCGTCGTAGGATTCGGTCGTGACTTCGCCGTAAGGTGAGACGCAGAAGGTGCGCACCATGTCGTCGAACAGCTTAGAGTAGTAGATGAGCTTGGGCTCGTACAGGGCGTCGGTCAGCTTCTGCATGACGGAGGCGGAGACTTCAACCCTGACACCCACGTCTACGGGGTTGTTCACCGTGCGCAAGCCACGCACTTGTGCTTCGGTTTGCAGCCACTCGGCGCCGCTTCTGCCGGGCGCCACGATGACGTACTTGCCCATGATTCGCTCGCCGTTAACGGTTTCGACGCCTTTGATGGCTTTTTTTCCGGCGATGAGTCCCTTCACGTCGGTTCGAGGCTGGAACGTGACTTTGTCGTTGAGTTCCCTGCGCATCTGGCGGAGGGTTTCGGCGCATTTCTCGGTTCCCATGTGGCGGACCTCTTGCCTGATGAGTCTGAGTCCGGCTGCGGAGGCTTGGCGTTCTATCTCGTCGACTTGCTCGGGGTCTCCGCCGAAGACTTGTTCGCTTGCGCCGTACTTGAGGTAGGTGCTGTCGACGTACTTGACGAGAGCTTCCAGTTCCTTCTCGGAGACGTACTGGTTCAGCCAGCCACCGACCTCGGTGGAAAGCGTGAGTTTGCCGTCACTGAAGGCGCCTGCGCCGCCCCAGCCTGAGAGAACCGAGCAGGGTTCGCAGTTGTGGCATTCGAAGCCTCGGCTGGAGGGGCACTTGCGGTTGTCGATGTCGGGTCCTCGGTCGAGAATGAGCACGTTCAGGTTGTTCTTCTTGGTGAGTTCTAACGCGGAAAAGATTCCCGCCGGACCGGCGCCAACGATTATCACGTCGTACTTCAAGGGACATTTCTCCGTGGAACCGAAAACTAAGTGTTGCCTCTAGGATATAAAACAAGCGAAAGCCGCAAACGCGGGCGAGGCGAGGGCGTCGTCTACGTGAACTCACGTTTGGACACGGTGGTGAAGACCGTGCTTAGGATGGAGAGGACGACTGTGGGTACACCGAAGAGCAGCCCCGAACTGTACGGGTAAAAGACCATAGCCGACAAGCCGCATGCCAGCACGAGAACTTGACCCGTCAACGCAAGCCCGTAGCGCCTGCGCTTCAGGGTGAGAATTCCGCCCGCCAGGCCGAAAGCGAAGGCAAACACTCCCAGAAAGCCGTTGACCACCAGGGCGACTAGGGAGAGCGGGAGGAAGAAGCCGTAGCCCGATGTCACCGCTAGCACGATGATGTTGGGGATGCCGAGCACCACGCACATGCACGAGGAGATTATGGTTAAGATGCCTGCAGCGGTCGGGAAGCTTGTGCGCTTCGGCATCAGCTTGAGCGGAAGAGAACAGTATGGGCAGTACAGCGCGTCTTCCAAGGGGATTTCTTTTCGACAGTTCGGACAGTTCAACAGCGAGAGCCACCAATGCGAGTGCGTTGTGTTGCCAGTTTATAGTGCTTGTCATTAGAACACCTCGGGACCTACCCCTCTATAGGTTTCTGCATTCTATTTCTAATATGCTCCAAATAGGTTCGTGTTGACCTACCCTCTACTGGTGTCTGCAATGAACCACTATCAGGCTCCAAATAGTTTCGGTCTTCTGCGGCTGGGTAGACCCCTCTACTGGTTTTCTGCAATGATTGGCTATTAGGCTCCAAATATGACGGTTCCGAAGAAAGCTGCTCGGTCACTTGGAGCCGCAGCCAACCGAACCCAAGGCGTCCTGCTCTCTGGTGTAGGGTATCAGGCACATAATTCTGAGCAGGGCTTTGCCGCTGTTCCTGAACTGGTGCAGCTCGTTCGGCGGCACAAAAACCGCGTACCCCGTCTTGAACGGCGTGGCTTTCTCTCCGTCGAAGGCTTCGCCCTCCCCCTCCAAGCAGAAAATCTCGTGCTCCCAAGGGTGAACGTGCAGCGGCGTGTAGCCGCCGGGTTGCATCTCGAAAATGCGCATCGCAAAGTTCTTGGCGCCCATCTCTTTCGTGATGAGCCAGCGCACTTGGGTTTTCGCCGCGCCCTCATCGGTAACTTCTTTGGCTGGCACGGTGCTGTTGTGGAAAACCTTTATGTCATTGCACCTTGCGCTGGTCGTTGGGCTGTTAGTCTTTTATGGCTTCGATGAGGCTCATGACGTTCCAGAGCTTTACCCGCGTGTACGCGGGCATGTTCGGGTCCTGCAGAATCTCATCCAGAATGCTGATGACGTTGGAAGCCCGCACGGCAGGCGTGAACTCGCCGCTCTGGAGCGCGCTCATGGAGTCTTTCGCGGCGCGCCTGATGTTCCTCGGCGTGGTACTGTCCTCGGAGACCTCTCCGAGCACGACCAGCGCCTGCTTAATCCTCTCCTCGTACTCTTCAGATTTCTTCTTCCGCACCATAAAGGTCCCAGCCTACTGCATGTCGCAGTAATCAGTTATATAAGCTTTGATGCGTATTTACTTTGGGGTCCAACTTTGCAGGAGAAAACAGAAAACGGGCACATCAAACGCATGGCTGACCTGCTGCGCCAGGGCGCAACGCTCACCGACCTCGCCTGCCCCGCCTGCAACTCGCCGCTGTTCAGGCTGAAAGACGGCACATTGTGGTGCGGCAGAGACGAGAAGCGAGTCATCCTCGTCAAAGAAGGCGAAGAACCCCCCAGAGCCACATCCAATGCAGCCATGGAGACGCTGGAGGCGACGCTCACGGCGAAGATTCAGGACCTCCAAGCCAGGATTCAACGCACGGATGACGTGGATGAGCTTCAGAAGTTGACCTCCGCCCTCTCCGAACTGCTCAACAGCCTGGAGAAGGCAAAGCGAATGAAGAAGAGCTAAGCGCCATGCTCGGGTTCTACGAAGGCTTCCCTGAAAACAGCATCCACCGCAGAGACCTCTACAGCTCCACGCTCCCGGTCAGGAAGCTGCAGCAGAGGCTCATGGAGGCGTTCAGGGAAGTGAACCGCAAGACCTTCAGCTTCGAGGAGGTCGGCAACCCAGCTGTTCCAGACTCAGTGGTGATTTTTGAGCTGGGCATAGCTGACTCAGCCGACTTCCACTACATCGATGACGAAACAGCGCAGAAAGTAGCCGACGCCATCGCCCTGAAGCCCATGCGGATGATGGACCTGTTCTGCAGCATCCGCTACTACAAAAACAGCGCCAACGGGAAGAAGAAGCCGCTCAAGTTCGACTACTACATGGTGCGCTGGGCGTTCGGCGAAGACAGCACCGTGGAACTGCAAATCTACCACGAACGAGGACCCAGATACCTCTCACCCGAAGACCTCGCCGTATTCCTGACCAAGAGAATCAACAAAGGCTCACCGAAGCCAGTCCTGAACGCTCTCGAACCCGCTTTCTAACCGCGCGCCTTCAGGAACTTCGTCACCACCGCCAGCACGTCTTCTGCAACGGCTCTCTTCGGCTTGCCGCCGTCCACGCGGACGAGTTCGCCCTTTTCTACGAACTTCAGGTACACGGCGCGCACCTTCCGCTGCGTCTCCAGGTTCTCCATGACGGACTTCCGCCGCTTGAGCCGTGCCAAAACCGCCTCGGGGTCGACGTCGATGAACAGGGCGAGGTCAGGCTTCAACGCATGCTGGTTAATCGCCTCAATCCACTCCAGACTGAGCCCAGCGCTTCCCTGATAGGCGAGGCTGGAGTAGACGTAGCGGTCGGAAACCACAAGCCGCCCCTCATCAAGTGCGGGCTGGACCTCGTTCTGCACGTGGTCGATGCGGTCAGCCGCGAACAGCAGCGCCTCAACCGTCGTCGGCGGACGCCTCTCGCCGTAGAGTATGCGGTTGCGGATGAACAGGCCGATTCTGCCGCTGCTCGGCTCCTGCGTGTAGACCGCGCCGTGACTTCGCCGTAGCCGTTGGGCGAGGATTCTGGCTTGGGTGGTTTTTCCTGAACCGTCTAAGCCTTCGATGACTATGAACGCGCCTTTCTTCGCCAATTCAGGTCAGCCTTCGGTGCGTGATGGTTAAGCATTAATGGGAGACGCATAAATATAATTTCCACTCGGCTACTCTTTGGCTTCCAAGATGATTTTTCCCAATGCCGAACGCATACGCAAAATTACATTGAACAGCAAGGTCCACAACAATAACAAAATGGAGCGGTTGAACGGTGAGGTACGCGACCGAGAGAAGACAGTCCGAGGCTTGAAACGCAGTCGGACTCCTCTTCTTGAAGGTTACCAGATTTACCACAATTTTGTGCGACCTCACCTAGCGCTAGACGGGAAGACTCCCGCTGAAGCGTGTGGGGATTAAGGTTGAAGGTCAGGACAAGTGGAAAACTCTAATTCAGAACGCTAGTAAGTCCAGAAGAACTGATTAAACTAATTTCTTTTTAATTATCATAAGAGCCCAGTTGGGCGAGACCATTTTATGGTCTTCAATACAATTCTGTTTTTCAATATTCTTTGGCAATTCAGTCAGTATTTTATCGTTAACTCTTCCCAAGATTAACACTAACTTGCATCCTTTGAGCCCTTTTTCGATGTCCTTTAAGAAATTCGATGGGTCAGTAGGTCCTTTGAGTTCGAGAAGTATCTCCTCTTTTTCGCCATTCCAAATAATCAAGTCACAATTCTTTTTCTGCTTGTCTTTTATCGACACTTTTATTTTTGCATCAATTAATGCAATAATAAGTTCAGTTTGAACCCAATGTTCTATTCCCAATTTCTTCCACTCAGGATTGCTTAAGACGTCAAAAACGTGTCTTTTTGGAAAGAACGCATTATAAGCAACTTCAAGAAGTCTTAGCTCAGTTTCTGAAAACATACAATCGCCATTCTATTATTTCACTTTTTTTCTTATAGCCTTTTACATCAACCGTTTTTTGACATAGAAAAACCCGAGAATTCTCATGGAGAAATTCAACCGACTTTTGACAGAATAACCCGAAGCATACCCATCAACCGAAGACTTGAAAGAACCTGTGAAAACCATATATAATATTAAAGATATTCGAACATCTTGACTTGACATTTCGTCGCTGCCAAAGTCAAAATCTGGAAATTCTTAAAAGGACTTTTGCGTGAATAAAGCGCGATGTCAAGATGCTGAAACCGTACTGGGGCGAAATCAAAGATCCCGTCCACGGCTACGTCTACGTCACCGAAGCCGAGAAAACCATAATCGACTCTTACCCCATGCAGCGGCTGCGCAGGCTTCGGCAGCTGGCGGGCTCCGAGTACGTCTACCCGGGCGCGAACCACACGCGGTTCGAGCACTGCGTCGGCGTCATGTACCTCGCGGGCAAGGTGATGGAGAACCCGAACGTCAGCCAAGCCACGAACGAGGACGAGGCAGAAGTCACGCGCATCGCCGCACTCCTGCATGATGTGGGGCATGGGCCGTTCTCGCACGTTTTTGAGCACTTGCTCATCCGAGATTTGGACCGCACGCACGAGGACATGACTTCTTGGATTGTGGAGAAGAGCGAGGTCGGCGACCGCCTCAGCAAACTCGGCTACAGCCCAGCTGAAGTGGCGAAGCTGGCCGTGGGGAAACTGCACAAGCCAGGCAGGGCTTTCCTGGACCAGGTCATCAGCAGCGCCGTCGACGTGGACAAGCAGGACTTCATCGTCCGGGACACGTACCACACGGGCGCCGAGTACGGCTTCATAGACATCTTCCGCCTCATCCACGCCCTGGACGTGCTGGGCGAAAACCTGGCGGTGGAGCTGGGCGCGCTTTCCGCGTTGGAATCGTTCATAATCGCCCGCATAGAATCGTTCAAAAGCATCTACTTCCACCGCGTCGGCAGAGCTGCCCAAATCATGCTCGCAATGGCCATGGAAAAAGCCAACGAGGAACTGGGGCTGACCGCTTTCAAGACGCCCGAAGAGTATCTGGAAATGGACGACTACACCGTGTGGGCAGCCGCGAAAAAATGCGAGAAATCCCGACGCATCATCGAGAACTTGGAGCGGCGGCAGATGCTCAAGTGCGCCTACGAGCGAACCTTCTACGAGAAGGACGCGATGGTTTCGAACATCTTCAGCCGCGACACCTACCGCAGCCAAGTCCAAGCAGAAATCGCCCACGAAGCAGGCGTGCCCGTGGACGCGGTGGTCATCGACGTGCCCACCGTGCCCTCAGTGCCCTATCACCATTCGGCTTTGATGGAGAACATGGAGATTCCCGTGTTCAGCCGAGCCAGCACAGGCGCCAAGACCCTGTACAGGCTGAGCGAAATCTCCAAAATCTTCGAGACCCTGAAGGGTTTCATCAACATACTCCGCGTCTACACGGACGTGCCCAACCGCGAAAGCGTCGAGAGAGCCACGGCAAAAGTCTTGGGAAGAATCCCTTCCACCGCAAAAATCAGCTACTGAAGCCGTGCAGTCCACGATTTGGAAACATTTAATTCAGGGTTGACGCGGATGACTGTAGGCCGAGCAACGTTCAGTTCGGAGTGGAGCGAGCTTGGAGAAAAAACCTGCCAGCGTCAGCAACGTAATCAAGGTCAGAATCCGCAAGAAACCTGAGGAACCGAATGCCCTGTTCTCGCAGAAGGACATCCGGCGCTTCGTGACCGAGTTCGTCGCCTCTTGGATACGCGGGGACATAATCATCCGCTTCCCGACAGCCGCCGAACTCAGCAAGAAGACGCCCTTAGCCATAGCGTTCCCCACGGACTCGTCGGTGAACCAAGAGCTGAAAATCAAGGAGCACTACATCGACCTGCTGTCCATCTGCGTAGGAACCAAACCTGCCTCGGCGGAAGAGCAGGACAAAGCCGTCAACGAGGTGTTCAAGATGCTGCTGATGTTCCGCAGCGCCAACCGCATCGAAGGCAAAATCCTCTCCAACGACCTCGAGAAACGCGTTGTAGACCTCGAGGAGAAGGCGAAGTCCACGGGCAAGCTGGTTGAGCAGATCACGGGGTTCTTGTTCAAGGAACGTAAAGAGAAAACGTAACACTCAAACCCATTGGCTTTTTCGTGACTCTATGGCAAGCTGAACAGCAGGTCAGAAGTAGGTAGCCACCAAACCCAAGCAGAATGACGCCAGAAACAGCGTTGATTATTCGAAGTTTCCTCGCGTCGAACCTGCGGAACAGCAAACCCACTACTGCCGCCAAGGTGGTCCACCAGAGCATCGAACCCGCAAAGACACCTGCCACGAAGAAAGCTGCGTTGGTGTAGTCCCCCAGGGAGCCTGCGCCTATGCCGACGAACACCGCCAGAAACGACAGGATAGTCATGGGATTCGTTATCGTCAAAAGGAAAGTGGAAGCGTAGTCCCTGCCCAAACCCTGCCCAGAAACCCTGCCGAGCTCCTGAACGGGTTTTGAAAGCAGCGTTCTCGCGCCGAGGTAGCAGAGGAAGATGCCGCCGATGAGTCGCAGCCAAACCTGCTGCGCGATGAGCACGCCTGAGATGAACGTGAGCCCGAAGCTGGCGATGCTTCCGTAGATGGCGTCGGCGGTTGCTGCTCCCAGTCCCGAGACCAGCCCGCTTTTTCTGCCCTTAAGCAGGGTGCGCTGGATGCACAGAACTCCGATGGGGCCAACGGGCGCGGCGATGGAGAGTCCGATGACGAGGGCTTGGGGCAGAATCCAGGGGTCCGTGTTTCTTCGTCTCCAGAAGCCACTACTTCAAGCCCAAATACAGCGCGCCAAGCTCAGGTGAATTAAGAAGGTCGGCTGCGTCTCCGTCGAAGTTGATTCTTCCGCCTACGAGCAGGAGGGCTTTATCGCCGCAACTGAGGGCTTTGATGGCGTTCTGCTCCACTAGAATGACCGTTTTTCCCATGTCATCTCGCAGGCGTTTGATTTCGTCCAGCACCTGAGTCGACAACTTCGGAGACAAGTTCGCTGTGGGTTCGTCGAACAGCATGACGTTGGGCTGCCGAATAAGCGCCATGGCCATAGCAAGCATCTGGCGTTCTCCGCCACTCAGAGTGTTGGCTTTTCTGCCGTAGCACTCCTTCAGAATCGGGTAGTAGCCCATGACTTCTTTGACTCTCGTTTGAACCTCCTTGGGGTCGAGCGTGTAGCCCGACATCATGAGATTCTCTCGGATGCTGAGGTTGGGGAACACGTTGCGCACTTGAGGGACGTAGGCAATGCCTTTCCGTGCAATCTGGTGAGGCGCGAGGCTGGTAATTTTTTCCTCTCCGAGGAAGACATCGCCCGAATAGATGCTCGTCAGCCCGAAAATGCTCTTCAGCAGCGTGCTCTTGCCGCTACCGTTCGGTCCGACGACTATCGTCATTCGCTTGTCTTCAATCGCGGACGTGATGTCGAAGAGAACATGGAACTTCCCGTAGCCCGCGTTTACGGCGTCAAGTCTTATCGTGGGCAACTGCCTCCGAGGTAGCCTTCGATGACTCTGGGGTCGTTCATGACCTCTTCGCCCTTGCCGTGGGAAATCACGGAGCCCTGAGCCATCGCGTACACGTAGTCCACGTACTGGAGCGCGATGTCCAGTCGGTGCTCGATTATCAGGAACGTAATGCCCAGCTTCTCCTTGATGTTGTTCAGGTGCTCAAACACCTTGTGCGCCAGAGTGGGATTCAATCCCGACGCAGGCTCGTCCAGCGCAATCATCTTCGTGTCAGTCATGAGTACGCGTCCCACCTCAAGCAGCTTCAGCTGCCCGCCGCTGAGTTCGCCAGCGGGCTGGTCAGGCATCTTCAGGTTGATGAGGTCGAGCACCCGCCACGCTTTCTCGTAGAATTCGCGCTCCTTCTTCATCCAGAGCGAAGATATGGGCGCTTTGACGAAAGATTCGCCAGGGTTTCCGTGGCTGGCGATGAGCAGGTTCTCCATCACCGAGAGCTTCTGAAAGGGCGCCGGCACCTGAAAGGTTCGGACAAGTCCGCGGCGCAGGATTTCGTTCGGAGCTTTGCCCGTTATGTCTTTTCCCTCGAACAGTATCTGCCCTTCATCGGGCTTGTAGAACCCCGAAATCACGTTAACCAGAGTTGTCTTGCCGCTGCCGTTGGGTCCGATCAGCATGGTCATCTTTTTTCTTTCGATTTCCATGTTTACGCCGTTGAGTGCTGTGACGCCGCCAAAGGTTTTTCTTATGTTGATGGCTTTGAGGATGGGCTGGGACAATTTATCACACTTGAATCAAGCAACATTCACTCTCTGACAATATTAGGTTTTCCATAATCTCGGAAAACAGAGAAAAAAGAAAGAAAAGGAGTTGGTCTGGCTCACGGCTGCGGGTACCACTGCACCGAGTCTGTTCCAGCCGTGTAGAGTCCCGCCTTGTACCACGTGTAGCCTGATGGGGCTTGGTACACCTGCCAGAACTCGTAGTCGCCTATCGTTCGGTCTCCGTACTCGTTGAGCGCGCACCAGCCGCTGGCACCGTACGTGGAGTACGAAACGGTTGGGAAGATTTTGTTGATAGCTGCTCCAGTGTACTGCTGAGTAAAGGCTACGCATTTCGCAACGACGTAGAATGAGTCGTAGCTGCCGTACGCGTAGGGGTCAGGAACGTGACCCACTTGGGAATTGACGTAGTTGCTGACTTTGGTGAGGATATCGTTTTGGGGAGGCGCGAAGTATGTGGCTGGGAATTTCACCGTTGTGGTGAAGTTTGCAACCACTGGGTCACTGGTGATTTTTGCTGACAGTGCCTGGCCATCACAGCCAAACCACTTCACTTGTGAGAGTATCGGGTACTGAGTCGCAGAAGTCATGATGGAAGTAATCTCCTCGAAGGTTACAGCATACACGCCAACTTTGTCTTTGCCTTTGGCGTCGACAGCTTTTTGAACTTCCTGCGCGAGCACGCCCACTTCGGAGGAGAACTCTTTAGCGTCGATGTTATATCTGATCTGGTTCGTTGTGTAGTCTCCGCCGAGCGCCTTGAATCTGTCTTCAGTTGCCTTGACCAAGCCGTCGCCGTAGGTGTCGCCTCTCCAGATGGGCACGATATAGGAGATGCCGTTGTCTATCATGCCTCTAGCCATCGCTGGTCCTTGCTTGTCGTCAGCGGGAACGAACCTGTAGATGAAGGCTCTGTTCACGCCGGGCTCTGCCAAGCTGGTGGCTGTCGAACTGGGCGAAACCAAAACAAGCTGGTTTGACTGTGCATAGGTCATGCAGTTCCTCAACTCGCCGCTGGAGTAGTAGCCCAGAATCACTTGACAGCCTTTTGATGCCAAGTCCTGTGTCGCTGTGAGGGCTAGTTCAGGTTTCGTCTGCGTGTCTTGGAAGATTATATCGTAGGAGTAGCCTGCGTTCGAGTTTGCAAGCAAAGCGTTTATCTCGTTCTTAGCCATTGTCAGCGCAATCTGTGCGTTCTCTCCGTACGTTGCCAAGTCTCCTGTTAAGGGAAGGGCAGCGCCTATCTTGAGAACACCTGAGAGCTGAGACTGAGTCGGAGTAGCGGTCTTCGAGGGTGCCAAGAAGTATCCGCCCAAGATGCCGATTATCAACGCCACGATTATACCAACTGCTGCTATTACGGTTGACATTCCTCGTTTTTCAGACATTTTCCTTCTCCTAGTAAATTCGTAAAACACCATTATGATAGGCAACTCTTTATATGCTTTGTGTGATTCCTCCCAAAGGAAACCCGCATATTCATTTTGGCAATAAATCGCGCTTGCCTTGCTCAAGAACACCACATGTGGAAGCGGCATTCGTTGAAGGTTCAAAACCGACGACTCGTTGCGGAAAATCTCAACGCT
>JBHGBG010000041.1:0-23104 GCA_041946875.1 Bathyarchaeia archaeon | reverse complement strand
CGACGGAGGAAAAGAACTTGCTGGACGTCATCTCGGATTTCCTCATGGCTAACAGAAATCGCAAAGGAATCATAGTTACCTCGAACAGGCCCGCTAGCGACCTGATTGAAAGACTTCAAGCAAAGGGAATCGGGCTGAAGGAGCGTCTAGCGACGAATGAGGTTTGCATTGTGGATCTTGTGTCGAGAAGCGTGGGGGCTCCTGAAACTAAAGGCTGCATCTATACCGCTTCTCCTTCAGAGCTGTCTGCGGCGCAGATGGCAATCGAAAACGCCTTTACGCATCTGAAGAACGAGGAGCACGATGCATGGTTGCTGCTAGATTCGGTTTCGACACTGATCGTTTTTAATGGGTCGGGTGCACTGCTGCATTTCCTCCATTTTCTGATTGGTCGCCTGAGGGTGCTGGGCTTCAGCGGGGCGATAGTTGTCGTGGAGGGTTCCGTAGATGAAAAAACCCTCCTAATAACTAAGCAATTCTGTGACAAGGTGATGGAAAAATGAGAGAAAATGAGGTTGTCTCAAGTCAAGCCAAGGAAAACTATTCTATCCCTCACACGGAAAGCGAAAGGTACTGTGGGAGGTGAAACAGTTTGATTGGAAAACGCAACTCGGAAAGGGAAAAGAAGATCGAAGCTCAGATTGAAGAAGGGGAACGGAGATATCGAGAGCTCTCGGCCGAACTGGACAACGAAAGGCTCAAGCTTTCAGCTATAATTGAGAGCATGGATACCGGTGTTGCCATAGCTGATGCCAGAGGCAAGTTGCTATCAATGAATTCTGCGGCTCTGAAGCTTCACGGGTTCAAGTCGCAGAAAGAGATGTACGAAAAACTCAGCCAGTACACCCGAGACTTCGCCCTCAGCTATCCCGACGGCAGGGCGATGCCCTTAGACGAGTGGCCGCTGTCTCGTGCGCTGCGCGGCGACTTTTTCAGTGACTGCGAGGTGCTTGTGCACAGCAACCTGAGCGCTAAGTCTTGGATATGGAGCTACAGTGTTGCTCCGATACGCAACAATAAGGGCGAAGTGGTGCTCATCGCAATCAACATCAGAGACGTCTCGGAGCGCAAGAAGGCCGAAGAGAAGATGAATCAGCAGGCTCTCATGATAGCCAGCGCAAACGACGCCATCATCGGGTATGACCTAGAGCAGAAGGTTACGTTCTGGAACAAGTCAGCTGAGCAACTGTACGGCTACAAAGCTGAGGAAGCGATGGGCAAAACCGGAATTGACCTCCTCAAGCCAGAATACACCGATTTTGCACGTGAGGATCTGGTCAGTCATCTGGCAAAGGAAGGGCACGTGGAAACAGAGTCCACCAGACGAACAAAAGACGGAAAAGCCCTAAACATAGACGCGCACGTAATTCTTCTTCGAAACGAGACAAGCAAACCCATCGGTTACGTGTCTGTAGACCGCAACATTACCGAACGCAAAAGGGCTGAAGAGGCTCTCAGAAAAGCCAAACAGGAACTGGAAGAGCGGGTTAAAAAGCGCACGGAAGAGGCCTCAAAGGAGCGCCAGCGCATGTATAACGTGCTGGAAACACTTCCAGCTTACATCGTGCTCTTCAATGAGAACTACCATCTGCCCTTTGCCAACAGAATCTTCCGTGAACGGTTCGGAGAGTCGCATGGCAAGCGTTGTTTCGAGTTTCTTTTTAATCGTGACTCGCCTTGCGAGAACTGCGAAACCTACAAAGTCCTGAAAACCAACGAGCCTCACCGCTGCGAGTGGACAGGACCCGATGACAGGAACTATGACATTTACGACTTCCCGTTCATGGAGGCGGATGGCTCCAAGCTGATTCTGGAGATGGGCATCGACATCACGGAGCGCAAACTTGCAGAGGAGAAACTCCGAAGTGTTTCCATGTATTCGCGCAGTCTCCTCGAGGCAAGTCTCGACCCCCTCGTCACCATCAGCGCGGACGGCAAAATCATGGATGCCAACAACGCAACCGAAGACGTAACGGGCTGCCCGAGACAGAATCTGATCGGTAGCGACTTCTGCGACTATTTCACCGACCCCGAGAGAGCCCGAGCAGGATACATGAAAGTCTTCACGGACGGGTTTGTCAGAGACTACCCGCTCACTATCCAACACATCTCGGGAAGCACTACAGACGTCCTGTACAACGCAACCATCTACAAGAACGATAAAGGCGCGATTCAAGGAGTTTTTGCTGCAGCGCGTGACGTTACGGAAAGCAAGAGAGCCGAGGAAGCCTTGCGGAAAAGGGACGAGATAATCAGCAGACTCTCAACACCTCTGGTGGGCATCGGCGAAGGCATAGTGATGGTGCCAGTCATAGGCATCCTGGATTCCTCTCGCGCTAAGCAGTTGACGGAATCCGTCCTCGAGCACATCGCCCGCACAAACACGGAAATCGTCGTCATGGACATCAGCGGCATTGCCGCCATCGACACAAAAACCGCAAATCACATCCTCCAGACAGTGCAAGCAGTGAAGCTGATGGGTTCAGAGCTTGTCGTCACAGGAATCAGGCCTGACGTAGCATCAACCCTCGTAACGCTCGGCGTCGACCTCACGGGAATCACAACACGCGGAACACTCCACGAAGGGCTTCAGTACGCGTACGCAAAGCTGGGATTCACCCTGGTGAGAAACCCCCCGGAGTGAGAAAGAGGTGGAAAAAGGCTCCATCCCCATTCTTAGGTCCGGAGACTGCCTGATAGCCTCGCCCCAGAACGCTTTGCATGACAAGCTCGCGGTCCAGTTCAAGGGAGAACTGCTGCAAAAAATCGTGACAACAAAGGCGAAAGGACTCGTGCTGGACCTAAGCGCTATAGACATAGTAGACAGCTTCCTCGTGCGTCAGATTGGAGAAATCGCCACATCCGCAAAAATAATGGGTGCCAAAGTCGCCTTGGTTGGTCTGAGACCAACAGTTGCCATGACCCTGGTGGAGATGGGAATCTCTCTGACGGGCATGCAAGTGGCAAGGGACCTTGAGAAAGGCTTAGCTTTGATCAACAGAGCTGAACACTAGAGATGTCTTTCGAAACAAAGATTGAACGTATCGAGATCAAGAATGAAGCGGACATAATCAACGCCAGAGTTAGGACAAAAATCCTGGCCGAGTCCCTCGGCTTCAACTACATGGATCAAACAAGAATCGCTACCGCAGTTTCCGAACTGGCCAGAAACGCGCTTGAGCATGCCGGAGGAGGGCAACTGACGATAGAAGAGGTAAATCTCCAAAGAAAACGCGGGCTACAGATAACCGCAGAAGACCATGGACCAGGCATAGAGAACTTGGACCTCGCCCTGAAAGGCGGATACAGCACAAAAGGCGGTCTAGGACTAGGACTCTCAGGCTCAAAGAGACTCATGGACGCTTTCCAGGTCAAGACAGAAGTGGGAAGAGGCACAGTGGTGACGGCGAAGAAATGGCTGTCGAGATAGAAAAATCCCACAGAGGCTTTGCCATCGGCGTCGCAACCCGCCCAGCAGCCGGCATAAGAGTCAACGGCGATGCCTTTCTCATAAAGGAATGGTCCGACCATGTACTAGTCGCCTTGATAGATGGGTTAGGTCACGGAGAGGAAGCCGCAAAGGCATCAGGCGCTGCAAGAGAATACGTGAATGAAAACTTCGCTCTAGACATCAAGCTGACCCTGATGGGTCTCCATGAGCAACTCAGCAAGACGAGAGGCGCGGCAGTCGGACTTGCCCGAATAGACCAGGCAGAACACCGATTCACTTTCTGCGGCGTCGGCAACATAGAAATTCGAGTGAAAAGCAACCCACCCATTCACCCCACCTCATTTGAGGGAATAGTCGGAATGAACAAGATTAGTCCCAGAAAACTCGAATATCAATACAGCAGCATAAAGGCTATCGTGATTCACTCGGACGGGATTTCAGGACGATTTGACCTTTCAGACTATTCGCCCTATGTGACTGACCCTCGGGAGACAGCGGAAGCCATACTGAGCGATTGGTGGAGCGGAAGGGACGACGCCACCATCATAGTGTTAACGGGGGAAGAGACGCATCAGTGACTCCGACTCCTTCGAACAGAACATCTTCGAAGACGTGGACGCGATGATTGCATCGGAAAGAGCAAGGGACATGGGAAAAGGGATAGGCTTCTCTGAAGTGGACCAGAGCAAAATAGCCATAGTCACCATGGAGCTCGGTCGCAACATAATACTCCACGCCATGGGCAAAGGAAAAATAAGAGTCACCCGCGTCACCCAGCCAAGACCTGGCATAGCAGTCGTGGCAGAAGACAAGGGGCCGGGCATCCTCAACATAGAGGACGCGCTTGAACGCAGTCAAAGGTCGAGAAAAGGGCTGGGTCACGGACTCGGCGCAGTCAAGCGTCTGATGGATGAATTAGCGATTGAGACGAGAATCGGCGAAGGAACCACGATAACGGCAAAAAAATGGATATCACCCACCCTAAACCAACCAGGAGTGCCGCAAAATCAGCAAACGGACGCAAAATAAACCTTCACAGAGCTGAAAGCCATGGGCAAAGCCAGCAAAGCAGAGGAACTGCGAAAGAGAACGGTCCTCCACTTCATGGACATCCTAATTCTAATGGAACTCCAGAAACGCACCATGAGCGGCTACGACGTCATGGCTTTCCTTCACAAGAAATTTGGCGTAGGCATAAGCTCAGGAACGGTGTACGCCACACTCTACGCCATGGAAAGAGACAAACTGATTGAAGGCTTCTGGGAAGCCAGAAAACGCTCCTACAAAATCTCCCAGAAAGAGAAGAAAAACGTGGACTACCTCCTCAGAGCCTACGAACCTCTCCAGTTATTCCTGAGGCAAGTAACTCAAGCTAAACACCCCGCTGACCATCTGTCAGTCAAATCTCCAGAGAATTCCTGTTTGTCGGCGTCTCAGCATGCTTCTATTCTCCTCACCTAGGTCAATGTCCACTCACAGCGAGAGAAAGCAAGATATTGACACGCAATTCACAACCCTCATAAGAGAAAAACCTGACATGAGACAGCGAGGAGACGTGCGCTCTCTTGCCGAAAACAGTCCTCATCCAAGCTGTCCTCCTGAAAGAAGCCTACGCAGAATCCAACTCGGAAATAGCTAAGGCAATCCTCGACTTTCTCGAACAAGGCGTTCCAAGAATGCCCTGGCTCAGAAAAATCCAACTTGTCAAGGTGAACTTGTACGGCACACAAAGGCTAAAGTAGGCTGAGAAAGGGCTGATTTTCCACACAAACCTAGCAAACGTGTCAGTTCCGTTACCCTCTTGCTCCGGGCATACATCAAAAGTCAGATTTCCGCATTTTCGCCAGTTTTCTGAAATCCGCCGGAGACCACCAATCTTCTGAGATTTCTGTGCTGCGGTGAGCAGCCTTCTTTCTGCGATTGCATGGACGCGGCATGGAGTAGTAAGGCGGCAGTGGAAGCGATAGCGGTGCGAGTTTTCACTCAAATTGCACACGCGGCTTGGTGGGCTGGCTTTCCGAGTCTTGACCAATATTCAGAATTCAAACATCCGATAAACATGTTATACATCCGACGCAAATTTAACGAAAACAGAGGAAAAGTGAGAATATGAAACGAAATGGTTCGCCGCAATCAAAACTCGAAAAATGCCTAAGCATACTCAGCGCCATCAAGAGGAATCAGCCGTTGACACTGAATCAGGTGAAAATCGAAACCACAATCGACCATGCAACCCTCGTAGAAAACCTGAACTTCATGGCAAAACACGGCGTAGTCCGCACAATCTCCAACCTGCAAACCACCGAATACTCCAGAACTCAGAAGGGCGAAAATGTTCTCCGATACTTCCAGCAAGAAACCCAAAGCGACGAAAGTAAACCGACTCCCAGGGAGGTATTTTGATGCAGAAAACCGAACTGACCCAACACTACCACAAACAGGCAGCCATGCGCGAGAAATGGATAAAGATGTGGAGCGAATTCGAGGAGCAATTCGCAGAGCTGCCCAGATGGGCACAGGAAATCCTGTTGCAGGACATCAGCGCTGCCTTTCAAACCAGGATCAACGTGATGAGACGAACGCAGGACTGCATAGACGGAGGCAACTGACTTGACAGAATCAGACAGCAACAAGTGGATGCAGATGCTGAGGGAATTCGCACCCGAAATCGCAGCACTGCCCGAATGGGGAAGCCGCATCTTGGTTCAAGACATGGCCGAGGCGGTCCGCAACAGAATCGCGGTCATACGAAGATGCCAACAACAGAACGAGGGAAACTGCAAATGAGACGATCAAAACTCGAAATGTACCTTGACATACTGAAGGTCCTCGCATACGCAAAACCCGTGAAAGTCACCCACATCATGCGCAAAGCAAACCTCAACTGCATCGTCCTGAAGAAAGGCTTGGACTTCCTGATAAAGCACGGCTTGACGGAGGAAAAGACAATCGAGAAACGCCGCAGAATCACCGTAGTCTACAGCATAACCCAGAAGGGCATCACAGCACTCAAACACCTTCAGGAGCTGAACCAGGCACTGCCCGTCCTCGAGAACTCAGGTAACCGACCACTGCTCTATATCAGCACGCCTCGCCAGTACGTGCCATTCCCGGCGGAGAAAACTGAAAACCACTGCGCAATCGATTTCCTACCAAGGTAGTTCAAACAAAATGATGAAACCACAACAGCGCATACGGAGGCACGAAGCACGAACGGATACGAATTCAGACTTATGCTTGAAAAAGTTCTGAAAAAACTGGAAATCATCGACGCCAAACTCAACAGCATGCCTCAAGTACAAGTGCAGACCTCCAGTAGGCTACTCCCGACGCTGAGCGCGCTTCAGAGAATCGGCTCAGGAACTGCAAGCCAAGTCTGCAAAATCACGGGAAGGAGCAGAGCCCACGAGAGCAAAAACCTGAACGAAATGCACGCCTTAAGCCTGGTGAGCAAGCAAGTGCGGGGGCACGCGAAGATTTTCACAGCCAAAGACACCGCGTTCGCCAACTTCACTGCTGAAGCCCTATCCGGAGAAAGCGGCGCTGAGAGACTGATGTGAAAGGGGAACGCATTAGTCATCAGTGCCGCTTTCAGAGCGCCTTTCTCGTCTGCCAATTCTCACGGTTAGTCGCTGGTTTTTGACGGTTCCAGCCAGTTTCTCGACCTCATTACCGTCTTACCGGCCACTTTTAGGGCTAACGCATCCTCATAGGGGCACATTTCCACGCATCTCGCGCAGAGCATGCATCTGGACTCGGTTACGTCTCCGCCCTTCTTATCGTACATGTCGGTTGCCTGCGTGGGACAGACGCGCTTGCAGACTCCGCATTTGGTGCATTTCGTCTCGTTCTTCGTCAGCTTGGTCAGGGCGATTTGCTTGAACGGCGTGAACGTGCTGAAAAGCGCGGTTAAAGCGCCGAGGGGGCAGATTCTGCACCAAAAGCGTCGGTAAGCAAGAGACGCTATTGTGACGGCGATTAGGATAGCCAGGTTTATCGAGGTCACGTAGAAGCCGAACATCCACAACGGTCCATAGGCTATCTGCGCCACGTACGAGTAACTCATCGAGCCTATGCCACACTCCGCCAGCACGCAGAGCGGTCTCATCGGGCAGACCAAGCAGAACGGTTCATTGATGAAACCGACGATGCCTGCTTCGGTTCCCTGCGGTCCGCCCGGGCGAGTTCCGGGGATGAGCTGAGTGCCGAAGATGGCGTATGAGCCGAAGATGACGCTCAGGATTATGGACACTGCTATTATGATGTACCTCAGCTGTCCCAACTTCGTGTTGGTTTTTTCGGAGAAACTGAGGTGCCGCTTGCTGAAGATTTTCCTCACGCGGGTTAGTGCGTCCATGTACAGTCCGAAGGGGCAGAGCCAACCGCACCAGAACCTGCCCAACGCGAGGGAAAGCACGACCATCATGCCGATGACGATGGCTATTTTCTCCAAGCCCGACGTAGAGTAGAAAACCTCGTAGCCCCGCGAGTAGTTCCAGAACGGAAAGATGTACGCCTGCAGTTGCCACAGCGGACAGGTTACCGTGCGCCCATTCGGGTAATAGCACGCCAAGATAGGAACGGAGAGTCCGTCTGGAAACTGGTTGCCGAAGAATTCGGCGCCGATTAGTCGGTCGCGAGGCGAAGGTCCCAGAGGCTGCCAGATGGGTATGTTGAACGGACCCAGCAGGAGTCCCATGAACACGGCGAAGAGCGCGGCTACTTGGATGAAGAGGCGGAGTGTGCTGACTTTCTTGGTTTTGTCTTTTGTAAGTCTGAGGATGCCGAAGACGCCGATGATCACTATGGCGACGTAGATCGACACGACCAGTATGCTAGAGTTTTCAACTGGCATCCGCGTTTCCTCCTGTTTGGCGCCCGAAACCGTCGTCGTAGACTGTTGGCTGCGATTTTGGTCGGTCCTCGTCAGCCTCTTTCTTCCTGTTTCTCGTCCAGATTGCCACCGTCAAGACGAGGGTGACGGCAACCGCTGCGGCAGTCGCAATACCTACAGAATGCTGCTGGTAGACTGGCAGGTTCGCCGCGCCCGGACCGCCGCCTAGGGAATCGAGGAAGTCGTAGTAGGATATGGAGACGTTGCCAGTTGCGCCCGTGATGGTCAGGGTCGCGTCGGGGGCGATGCTGTAGCCCTCGTTCTCCGCCATGTAGACGCCGTTGAAGACCACGCCGAATTCTCCGCCTCTTGTGTCGATGCCGAAGTTGAATGTCTGCTTGCCTTGCCCGACGACCATGTATCGGAGCCTCACGCCATAGAACGTCGTGTTGAACGGCTGGTACGCAGTAATTGTCACGTGGGAATCCTCAGCGGAGGCAGTCAGATTTAGTTTATCCGCTGTCAAGGAGTTGCTGAGGTGCAGGTTCACGAACGTCCACGTGTCATTCTCGAACGTTGCTTGCTCGTATGTTCCGCTGCAGTTGAAATCTATCCTGCCGTTGCGTGCTGGGATGCTGAACTCATCCGTGGGTTCGAAGGCTTTGTCCGCCTCAGCTTTCGCAAACGAGCAGGTCCAGCAGAAAACCAGAACTATGATGAGAAGTGCCGCGGCTGCTCCTCTGATGGTCACGGGGGAAGTCCGGCTGTGCCGCATAACACGCAGTAAGTGGCGGCTTTTGGCTATATCTTTTTTCATACTCCACCCAACAAGATCAGCCGGCCCGGCATCGGAACGCTTATGAAAAAGCTCATCAACATGTCTGAAAACAGAAAGGACCACCCATGACTGGACCTAGTGTAAACGGGAAGAAGAAAGCCGTATTCCTCACCGTTGTCGCTGGTGTGCTCTGGGGCACTTCCTTCCCAGTCATAAAAGTCGGGCTGGACTACGTAGACGCGTACATGTTCGTCTTCCTGAGGTTCCTCTTCGCCTCGGGACTGATGCTGCTGATACTGCTGTTCACGAGAAAGTTCACTCTCGCCGCGAAGCAGAAGAAACTCCTGCTTTTCTTGGGCATAGCCAACGGCGTCGGGTACCTGCTCCAGTACGTAGGAATGAACTACGCATCGGTAGCTAAGGCGGCACTCTTCACAAACTTGAGCGCAATATGGGTGGCCTTGCTGAGCCCGAGGCTGCTGGGAGAGCGGCTGGGAAAGCAGAAAATCGTCGGCGTCTTGGCAGCCCTTATCGGCGTGGTCCTCGTCACCACCAACTTGGACTTTTCCATGCTGAACGAGGGTCAATTCATCGGCGATTTCCTCCTCATAATCTCCGGCGTCGTGTGGGCGTTCTTCATGATTTACAACAAGAACCTCGTGATGACGGGCGACAGCCTCGTTCAGTCGTTGACTTGGATTCTGCCCCTGACGCTTCTGCCGATGGTGCCGTTCGTGTTCTTCTCTGGCACCAGCGTTGCAGCGCTGCCTGTTCAGGCTTGGCTCGCCATAGCCTACACCGCCGTCGTCTGCTGGATTATCCCCTACTACCTGTGGCTCGAAGGGCTGAAGCACATTTCGGCTTCAACCTCGACGATTCTGCTCCTGTCAGAAATCGTCGTAGCTACCGCCGTGTCCTCCATTGCGCTGGGTGAGGTGTTGACGGTGATTTCGGCGGTGGGAGCCGTTTTCATAGTAGCCGCCATCGTCCTAGTGTCCTTCCGCTCCAAGTCCAGCTAGCCGGCTTCTGAAGAGGTTTTTCGGAAAAGCTTTAATCCACACCCATCGACTTGGACATCGTGATTGGCATGGGTCACGGCAAGTTCGCCACCGTCGTCAACTGCATGGACGGCAGGACTCAGCTGCCCGT
Source organism: Bathyarchaeia archaeon (assembly GCA_041946875.1). GTDB lineage: Archaea > Thermoproteota > Bathyarchaeia > Bathyarchaeales > Bathycorpusculaceae > JADGNF01. The sequence goes on along the minus strand of JBHGBG010000041.1, from coordinate 12,892 downwards.
AATCGAGTACATGAGGAAAAAGTTCGCCGTAGACTACGTGGACGTCATAACCGAGCCGGGTCCCGTGAAAGCGCTTGCCGAACCCGAGAACAGCGCTCAGGCTGAATCGATTAGGAGTAGACTGCGGATTTCAGCCGAGAAACACGGGTCCACGCACTTTGCGGTCGTTGCGCATCATGACTGCGCAGGCAACCCGGTGGACAAAGAGACGCAGATAGCGCAGATTCAGAGAGCCTTGGAAACGGTTCGCTCTTGGGGCTTCAAGGGCACGGTGCTTGGGTTGTGGGTTGACGAGAACTGGTCGGTTCACGAAGTAGAATAGCACGTTGGCTCCGTTGTTGCTCCTGAACGGGAAGGGTGAATTGGGAGAGATTTTGAAAAAACATTTAATACCCAAACCTCACCATGTCAGGTAAACCTGTAAGTACTGGAGTGAGGGTTGAAAAGTGAAAAAGGTTACCGTACTCCTCCTAATCTCTCTCTCAGCAGCCTTCCTATTCTCCGCATTCTCCCCCATAGGGTTGAGTCAAGCCCAGTCATCCGGCGGCGACGTGAAAGTGGTCAGTTACAGCTGGTACATCAGCGACTTCACGGGCAACCTCATTGTCGTTGGCGAAGTCCAGAACACCGGAACCGCCACGCTGGGAAACGTCGTCACCCGTCCAGCTGTGATTTACACGAGCGACAATCAGCCTCAGGGCACGCAAACCTACGCGTTGATTTACGCCACTGGACTGCTTCCAGGCAAGACCGCTCCGTTCTACATGGAGTACACAGCCGAAACCAGCCTGTCAGGCAACATGAGCTGGGTCGCCCTGGGAGTTGACCACATAGACTTCAGCTTCTACACGGAAACGACCGACACGCAGCCCTACGACGGTCTGCAGATCATGGGCAGCCAATCCTCCACAGCGTCAGGCAACTTCACGGTCACCGGAGTAGTGGTCAACAGAGGCACCATGTACCCCGAGAACGTGTGGGTGGTGGGCGCCTTCTACGACGCTTCAGGAAAAGTCATCGCAGTGGGATACAGCAACTACCTGTCGCCGCATTACCTGCCGCCGAACGAGGCCGCACCCTTCGTCTTCGTGCCCAGCGACCCGACCCCCGCCATGACGTCCCAAATAGCGAATTTCAACCTCGAAGTCCTCTCATCCGGAGTGGTGGCAACGCCTCCGACGCCTTCACCCTCGGCTCCCACGACGGGAACGCCTTCTGCTCCGGCAAGCGAATCGGCGGGTCCTTCCGCCTCCGCTTCGCAGGGCGATGGTTCTGGGTCTGAGCCGAGTGTCACCATACCCATGTCGCTTGTGTATGCGCTCGTCGCCGCAGTCGTGGTCGTAGTGGTAATTGTCGCGCTTGCGGTTGTGCTGCGAAGAGGCAGAAAGACAGAATCCAAGGCAGCCTGAATTCAACGTCAGCACAGCCGAGTAGCCTGTTTTCTGATCGAAAGGCAACGCCACGTTTGTAACGCAAATCCCTGAAAAACGGGGATTTTGTGCACCTAGCCAGTGTTTTTGTTCAAAACCTTGTCCCATTCTGTGTTTTTTGTCTCTAATCGTTAGTGATAATGCTTCCCGACGCAAAATGAGACCTCTCCCAATAAACGTGGGGGTCTAAGCCAACGTCCTTGAATTATACTTCGCTCGAAGAAATCAGCGCGGTCGCCCAGCGCGCATGGTCAAACCGCCAAGTCGCTCACAAAATAGCCTTGGATGCTGCATCGATTCTCAGTCGAACGCGGAAGCGCAACTGGGCTTTCTACAGTGGCAAAGCGCCCAAAACCCTTATAGCCGGTCTGTTCTATCTTCTGGGTTTCAGGTACGACGCAGAGAAAAAGCAGAAACAGATAGCCAAATGCCTGGGGACGACTGAGATGACAGTGAGGACTAGCTATCGAAGCTGGTTGAAGGAGTTTCCCGACTTGTTTCTGGACGTTATCGGCAAGTTCGCCGAACACAGCAACCTGCGATATTTCGTGCTGTTGGAACTCGGGCAAACTAAGCTACAGACTGTCGGCGGAAGCAGACAGTAGAGTCTCTTCTTTCAAGCTCCGATCCGTCACATCCACCTCGTCCGGCTCCTGAACGTAGGGTGTGAAATCGATTTTTTTCCATACAAACCCGACGGACGTTTCTATTGAGGTCACCTTGAATCTTTCCAAGATTGATTTTATTCCGTTGATTGTGGCTCCTTCCTCGCCCCGCTCGCAGAAAGCAACCATAACGATGTCGTGCTGTCCGTACGTCCGCCAGAGGAACTTTATTCTGCTATGTTCCCTGAGCAGGGCAAGGGCTTTTTCCTGGTCAACTTGGGCTATTTTTGCGGTGACGCAAACGGAGACTATGTTCAGTTTCTCGTAGTTCGGAACGCACCGCGTAACTCTGCGGATGATTCCGTTCTTCTCGAGGTTGGCTATCCTTCGGTAAACTGTGTTGCGAGTGATGCCGCACTCTCTTGCCAACTCCTCGTATGAACTGATCCCTACGCTGAGCCTCTGGAGTATTCTTTTGTCTGTTTCATCCAACTCGGCTACCATCATCTTTCGTTGGACTTGTTTGTCTATGTAGTTGTCGATATAAAAAACTATGTTGTCACACAATGCAATAACAGAGATATTTCGAAGATTTCAACCGCCTGTTACATCATGAGTCGCATTGTGATTCATAGCCTGCATGACAACTTGAAATCATTTTCAAATATCAAGAAACCTGGAGACATCTCTATCGAGTTTGCGCAACTGTAACAGGTATTATAGCCAAATGTTACATAACGGACGAAGCCTCTGCCCCAAAGCCAACAGACAGAACGAAGAACCCGAAGACTACCACGTTTTCTTTGCTTCCGCTGACTGCGTGTCCTCTGGAGTGACAGTCCGCAACGTCTCACATCTGGGCTAGCCTTGCCGCCTCAATCAGCAGACGCACCATTTCTTGCTCGTCCATGTTCTTGAGGGTCTTCACCCTGACGTGCCGTGAATTGTCGCCTTTCCTGCCCGCTTTGAGAAGCGGAGAGCTGAGGCGGTCGCCCATCTCGAAGCCTAAGTCAACATGGTCTTGAAAGTTGCGAATCCACGCGAAGTTCTTGCCGTTGATGACGTACGTGAGGCTTCCCCGTCTGACGGTTTCTTCAGCCTTCGGAACTGCGGTTTTCACCATTGAGCGGAGTTTCTCTACAATAGCCTTGTGTTGGGGGGCGACCTTGCTCAGGACTTCGTCCACTGTCTTTGGATATTTCTTCACGAATCAAAACACGCCCTGAACTAACCGTGTGTGCAAGCCTATTTGAGTCTTGCCGTAAAAGAAAACAGCCGCACGCTCCTTTGCTGAGAGTTTAGCCTGCTTGAGGGGCAACTTGGAGCAGACAGTACGCTGTTCCATAGCAGAGAGGAAAATAAAAAGGCAGCTTCAACTGCCGGCTTGGTTCTGGTTGAGTGTGCTGAAGCGTTTACTCTACGACTTTTTCCCAGCGTGTGACCAAGTCAAGAACTTCTTGGCCTCGTGCGCCGCCGTAGCTCTTCAGTCGTTCGCGGAGTTCGACCTTGTCAACTGCGGCTTTCTGGAAGTCCCAGATTTGGCTGGCTTTGTCCGTGAGGTAGAGGAGTCCGTCCACGCCTGCTCTTGCCATGCGGACCGAAACGGTCAGCAGCTCACTTGGGGTGGGGACTTCTCTGGGGTCGTCGCCTGGACCGAACACGTAGAGCGAGATGTTGAGTGGGACGTCCTTGAAGAGTTTCTTGAAATTGCGCGTGAGAGTCTCCCAGTACCACGGCGTGGCGTAGTTTTTGCTGAACATGACGACCAGAAATTCATCGGTTAACGGTGCGAGGTCGTCGAAGTCAACGCCGAAGCGTTCATAGTTGGTGACTGGGTCTGGGAGGACGCCTATGACGAATTTTTTCTTGGCGCGGTCTCGGACGCGTTCGCTGACCTGTGCCATGTAGTCGGTGACTTCTTTTCTGCGCCATTCGAGCCAGCTCAAGCCGCTCTTCTTCCAGAGCTCGTTGCATCTTGGGCATGTGCAGTGTCCGTGCTCGGCGAAGTGGATGCTGTTCAGCCAGACTCCTGGGCTGTGCCTAGCCACGTCCTCGATGTAGTCCAACTGCTCGGCGCGGTGGTCGGGCTGTGTGTGGCAGAGGATGTCCCAGCGGACGTTGAAGTTGTTGTTGGTTCTCCACGCGGGACCCAGCGGTGACTGGCTGATCCAGTCGGGGTGGTTGCGTGCGGTAACGTTGTCTCCGAAGATGGCGACGTTGCTGTACATGTCGGGTTGGGGTGGCATGCGTCTACCGACCTCTGGCTTGACGCGGAAGAGATGGAAGTCGAAGCCTTCAGCCTTTTTGGGTTCGAAAACGTATGTGCCGAATTTCATCATGTTGCACCTTTGTTGACAGCAAAAACGGTGGGCGATGTTATAAAGTTTTGTGTAAATGCCTGTTGTTCTCGCTGAAGAACAAAAACCTCAGATATGGTTCCTTTTCAAGAACATCAGCCACATTGCGCCATGCAGATTAGCTGTGTCCGTTTGTCAGCTGAGCGTTTTCGGTCGCCTTTCTGCATTGGTATGCTGTAGGACTCTAAGGCACCTTGCTTGGGGCAGACTGTAGCCCCCTGTATGGAATCAAACCAGAGTAAGTGTAGAGCTTCGCGCCATATTGTCATGTTTCCCTTCTTGGACAATAGCGCCTGTCTTGAACTGAGCACCCTATCATAGTGAAGATGCTTGGAACGAACTAGAGTCTGACGATTGAAAAATGTGGCGAGGTTTGCTGGGGCTCTGAGCGAGGGAGAACCTTAAGGAGAGATGGGAGGATTGAGTGGTTGCTGCTGGCGCTTGGAGTATGTACCGTCAGAGCCCATTCAGCCCCGTGGCTATTCTCAACTTGACTGATTACTGGACAAAGAAAAGAAAGAGGGTTGTTGTTCACTATGCGATTTTCTTTCTGGAATATGCGACTGCGATTATGCTGACCGCGATTGCTATTACGACGAGCGCTGCGATGATGACAAGATATGTTTGTAGGCTGTTTATGGCGTTGGTGACCGGTGCGAGGTCTACATTACTTTGCGTCCCTGTCCCCTGTTGTGAAGCCGGAGCAACTCTGACGGACACCGTCTTGTTCGAACTGGAATAGCCAGCAATTTCTGGTTCTTCATAAGAGGCGGTGATGTCGTAGTAGCCGTCAAACGATGGAGTCCACGTGTAGGAGAAGCTTCCATCAGATGAAGTGGTTACGGTGGCAATGTCCTTCGGCTGAAGCATAGGTTCCAAACGATATTTCAAGGCAACCGTCACGTCCGCAATGCCTTCTCCACTGGAATCAGTGAATTTGCCGGTAATAGGCAAGTTCTGACCAACAGTCAAGACCGTCGGGGTATCAAGCGTCAAGGCGCTGGCTGGGCCTGGTCCGAAGCAGTACATGTATCTGTTGTCTCCAACTACGAAGAGTTTTCCGTCAGCGATTGCTGGCGAGCCGCTGATCTGGTATCCTGTGTCATATTTCCATACGAGTTCACCCGTGGTGGTCAAGCAGTAGACGTGACCATCAGATGATCCTGTGTAGAATTTTCCGTCGGCGACTGCTGATTGCGCGTATATGGCTCCGCCTGTTTGGAATTTCCACTGAGCAGTATTGTCCACGGCGCAGTCTACGCTATAGATAGCTCCTTCGACGCCTCCGAATAAGACTCTGCTGTATGCGACAGATGGAGGAGGTCCATAGGACATTATCGCAGAGGCGGGAAGTTCCTGGGTTCTCGCTGTCCATGGAAATTCCCAAAAGAGACGTCCATCGGCTTCGCTTAGTCTGGTTATGTTGCCGTCGTAGTTTGATACGTAAAGGAATCCTCCTGATATGGTTATGTGATTTCCTCCGAGTCGCAGGCGTGGAGTCACCCACTTGTACTGTAGTGTGTCAACGTTTATGCAGTAAGCTGAACCGTTTCCCATCATGCCGTAGTGGTAATCTCCGTCAAACGATGGAAAACTGCAACTCTCACCGTTTGTCAGATAAGATAGAACGGCGCCTGTGTCGGGATTGAGAAGAGCATATCCTGCTGTTATCTTCACCCAGAGTTTGTCTTTGTAGACCGTAGGCTGGGATGGATTGACATATAGCCAGTTTCCCGCATAGATGGTATTGTTTTGCGGTATTCCATTTATCACTGGAGGTATTTTCCACACCCATTTTATGTTTCCATTCGTAGCGTCTAGGCAAACCCATTCATCGCCTGTAACGGCAGCAACGGTGTGTGGTTCATAGCTCATTCCAGCGCAGTATATTTTGCCGTTGTAGTACATTACGCCATAAGCTGTGTGGTTTAGGTGCTGGTGCCATATCAGTTCACCAGTGTTTTCGTCCCACGCATAGACATCGCCTGTATCATAACAGCCTTGGAACACTTTACCGTCGGCTACGGCAGTTCCCCACGCGGGCAAGCCACCCATGGGTTGGCTGCCATCTCCTGCCTTCCAAAGCAGATGCGCAGTGGATGGACCTGGACCGTTCTGGAAGCCGGTGCGCATGTAATTGCCGAAAATCATGGGCCATGGATATTCTGTTGCGCCAGTTGCTGTTTGAGCGTTTACAGAGGAGGTTGAGAACACGGTCAATGTTGAAGAAAGCATCAGCGCAGCAAAGAAGAATGCAATCTTTCTACTAACACATTTGTTGTTCATTGTTTATTCCCCTCATTTTTACTCTCTTGTACGTAAAACTCGTCAGAAAAAGTAATGCAACAAAGCCCCTTTGTGACACCTAGACACGCAATTCGCAACAAGCGAAATTCCCATAGTTTTATTAGCGCAAATCTTTGAATAGCAATCGAGGGAAGAAAGGGGTTCCGTATGAACGAGTACTCCCAGATAATGGTCGAGCTTGGCTTAACGTCACTGCAGGCTAGAACTCTGTTAGCCATGGAAGACCAAGACTACAAAACAGCAAAAAACATAGCAAAAACAGCTGGAGTAGCCCGACAGCAAATCTACCGAGTGCTACCGGAACTGCAAAAACTTGGTCTAGTCGAAGAGAGACTTGGCGTGCCAAACCAGTACAGATCCATGCCAATTCGAGAAGTTCTCGCAATTCTGGTTGAGCGCAAGAATAGCCAGATTGCCAAAATTCAAGAAGAGGCATCAAAGCTATTGGGTGATGCTATCCAAGAACGAAAGATTCAGGAAGAAGATCTGGAAATCAAACTAATCACAGGGTTGGAAAATATTGAAAAGCATTTTAGAGTCATGTACGAAGGTTCGGACAGAATCGCCTACATGGGAAGCCCTAGACGTTGGACGTTTCAGGCATATAACCGATTGCATATGGGTTCTTTTAAACTGAAAAAAAACGTGGACCATAGAATGATATATGGTCCATCTCCAGAACATCCTATTCGTAGTTCAATTCATAATACGACAAGAATCAAGACCGTGCCATTTGAAATCCCAATGTATGTTGGAATATTTGATGACAAAAGAGTATTGTTCTCCATGTATTTAGGGAATGAGAACTTTGTCCCGTCAGATTTCTGTGTAATGAGCTCAAACTACCCCTGCCTCGTTAGAATGATGAAAGTCTACTTTGAAACACTGTGGAGCCAAGCACAGGAATACAAACCCAACAAAATCAGGGCTCATCCTAAAACGCAGCTGAAAAAAGTAACTAAAACAATAGGAGCGGTCCAGACAATCATGCGTTAGCAAGCCCTAATCGCAGAGATTGGCGCCGGGGAAGAGGAATTGAATCCACTTGTGTGAACTCTGCACTCCATCGCTTGTATTGTCGGCCTTCTCTCAGAGGAAGGGGCGTCTGCAAGATGCCGCTTGAGCTTCTGCCTTTCGCAGTTCTATTTCTGCAATTGCTGCGCGGTCTTCTTTCCAATAGCCAGCGTCTGAAGAGACGCCTGTCTGGACTGCCAGTTTATTCTGGTCGGTTGCGGTTCTCACGTGGACAAGCCGTGTGAGCGTTTTCTGCAGGTCGGGCGACACTATTCTTTTCATTTTTTACTTCACCCGAAAGAGCAGTACGCAGCCCGAGGCATAGGCGTTATAGCGTCACGTGACGGCTCTTTCTCACTGCGTGCTGCTTCTGCAGCGCTTGTCGGGCGAGGCGTGTTTGAACAGCTGGATGTACGGAATCAGCGAAGCCACAAGCTTGTTCTCGCCCTTCTTCAGGTGTTCTTGAAAAGTGGTTCTGGACATGCGTTTCTTGCTGGCTATGGTCTGCACGTCCGCTTTGCGGGGCAGGTTGTAGTAGCCGTAGCCGTACGCCGTCAGCAGCGCCTCCATCTGTTTCTCAGTCAGGTCGCTGAACAGCGAATCCGCCGTCAACGTGAGGGAGCCTGCTATGTAGCCTCCGAAGGGCACTTTGCGCAGGATTTCGTGCGGATACTTCCTCTCTTCCAAGGTTTTGAGGAGCGACTCGAAATCCCGGTGCCTGAACGCAATAAGCCTGTAATACTCCCATCCCTGGTCATACATCACGGGTGGAACCTCAAGCAGGTTGCTGGCTTCAACGCAGTCGGATACCGAGCCTACTCCGCCGCACGTGCAGATTTTCACCAGAAAATGCACCTTGCCACGGTCGGATGACTCCTCGACGATTTCAAACGCCTTCGCTGCCTCCTCCATAATACGGGGCCAATCCGATTCATCCTCAAGGACGACCTCAACGACGTCCCGCTCGTTGTTGCACCAGGCGAACATTTTGAGGGACGGAAACTTCCGCGAGATGTTGGCATAGGGACAGTCATGCGTAACTTTCAGGAGCGCTTCGAAGAGTGGCATAATTAATAATCGGTGCTTCTCGTATTTATCGCTTGAGCCGTCACATGCTGGCCGTCGCGGGAGCGCAGTCTTCAATAAAGAAAAGCAAACGATGATGAAAAAAGCAGCTGGGAGTCTCTGTTCTTCCGTCGCACTCATTCGCCAGCCTTGGACCATAGGTTTCCCAAGCGTATAAAAGACTTCTGCCAAATAACGTGCAAACAGAAAAAAACCGCAAGAGCTGAAGATAAAAAACAACCTTTGGACCAGAAGCCTGAGCAAAACCCTAAAAACACGCCAGCCCAATACACAAACCAAGGTGCCCGCAGATGAGCCAGCCACACGTGCAGCAGCCTCAGGACGTAGCCCAACAGCTAGGCATGAACCCAGACAAGGGGCTTTCAGACCAGGAAGCAGCCAAGCGCCTAGCCCAGTACGGTCCAAACAGGCTGGTGCAGGAACGCGAAATCCGTTTCTTGGCGATTCTGCGCGAAGAAATCACCGAACCCATGATTCTCCTCCTCATAGCCGTCGGCGTCCTCTACAGCATCTGGGGCAGCCTCGAAGACTCCCTAACGATTATCACGATAGTCACAATCCTTGTCCTCGTGGAAGTGTGGAACGAGTACCGAGCCAAGCGGTCCATCCAAGCGCTCAAGAAACTCGCCTCACCCACCGCTACCGTTCTCAGAAGCGGAAAACCAGTGGAGGTGCAGACAGAAAACCTCGTTCCCGGCGACATCATACTCCTGAAGCCGGGCGAACGGGTTCCCGCAGACGCACGCCTCACCGAAGCCTTCGGCTTGGAAGCGGACGAGGCATCGCTCACGGGTGAAAGCTTCCCCGCCGCCAAAGACGCAACCGTTATCCTGCCAGCGGAGACGCGGGTCAACGAGCAGCGTAACATGGTCTTCGCAGGAACCGTCATCGCCAAAGGACGCGCCAAAGCCATAGTCACCGCTACAGGCGTCCACACGGAACTCGGTAGAGTCGCGGGCATAACCCGAGCCGCCAGAGAACCCCGCACGCCACTCCAGCAGGGCATGAAGCAACTTGCGAAGAACCTCGTCTGGATTGCGCTGTTCTTCAGCATTCTAATCCCAGTCCTGAGCTACGTCAGGGGCTTGCAGGCGACATCCGAGCAGGCAATCCTCTACGGGCTCTCACTGGCCTTCGTCGTCATCCCCGAGGAAATGCCCATCATAATCACCATGGTCCTGGGCGTCGGAGCCTACACGCTATCCCGAAAGAGCGCCCTCGTCAAACGCCTCCGAGCAGCGGAAACACTAGGAAGCACGACGGTCATAGCCACAGACAAGACGGGAACGATAACCGAGAACCGAATGCGTGTGGAAGCCATGCACTTCGACGGCAGAACCGTGACCCGCAGAGACTTCAGCCAGAACGAGAAGGAAGCGTTGAAAACGGCGTTGTTAGCCAGCGACGCCATCCGAGACCAGGCTAATACGGAAATCATCAACCCCATGGCAAAAGCAATCCTGGAAATCGTCCGAGAAAACGGCACTGAACCCCAAACGCTCCAGCGGGCGTGGCGGCTGAAGGACGAGTTGAGCTTCGACGACAAACGCAGACTCGCCAGTTACATCTACCAGACAGGCGACAGCTACGTGCTGCTGTCGAGCGGAGCACCTGAAAACGTCCTTGCCATCTCGTCACGGATGCTGCTCCGAGGCGAAGCCGTCCCGCTCACCGAAGAAGCAAAGCAGCAAACGGTAAACGCGATTGCAGAGATGGCTCGAGCTGGCGAACGCTTGATGGCCTACGGTTACCGCCGAATCACACTAGCTCAGACGCAGTGGAAACCGAGCCTAGAGCAAGACCTCGTCTTCGTCGCTGTCGTCGGCTTCATCGACCCACCCAGAAAAGAAGTGAAAGAAGCCATCCGCCTCTGCCAAGAAGCGGGCATAAAGGTGATTATGGTTACGGGCGACCACCCCGAAACCGCCCGAGCTATCGCCGCACAGGTAGGCATAAACGGCGCCCGAGCACTTACGGGCAACGAAATCGCAGGCATGACGGACGAAGAACTCAAAAAAGCACTTCAGACCACGTTCATCTATGCTAGGACCACGCCCGAAGACAAGCTGCGTCTCGTCCGCCTCCTCCGAGAGAATGGCGAAGTTGTAGCCGTCACGGGCGACGGCGTAAACGACGCGCCAGCGCTGAAGGAAGCCCACATCGGCATAGCCATGGGCATCCGTGGAACCGATGTGGCGAAAGAAACGGCGGACATGGTGCTGGCGGACGACAACTTTGCCACGATAGCCACCGCCGTCAAGGAAGGACGCAAGATTTACGCCAACCTCCGCAAAGGCGTAAGGTACTACCTAGCATGCAAAATCGCATTAGTCGCCAGCTTTCTCCTGCCCATCGCGCTGGGGGTTCCGCTCCCGTTCGCACCCATTCAAATCATCGTGCTGGAGCTCTTCATGGACTTGGCGGCGTCAGCCACTTTCGTCGCCGAGCCTGAGGAAGCGGGCACGATGAAGAGGCCGCCCATCGACCCGAAGGAGAAGTTCCTGAACCGCAGCCTCCAACTCAGCCTCGTTGCAGGCTCGCTTAGTCTATTCGCCGCCGTGTCCGTGTGTTACTTGCTGACTTGGTATCAGACACAGGACTTGGTTCTGGCGCAGACGATGGCGTTCGCAGCCTGGATGGTCGGGCACATCTTCCTCGCGTTCAACTTCCGCAGCGAGAAAGAGCCGCTGGCAAAGCTGGGGCTGCGTTCGAACAGGGTGATGCTGCTTTGGGCGCTGCTCGTCGCCGTGACATTGGTGGTGGGCACGAACCTTCCCTGGGTGCACGCGTCGCTCAGAATCACAAGCCTCAGCCCAGTCAACTGGCTCGTGGTCCTCGGGGTGGCGTTTGCGGCGACGTTTTGGATGGAGCTGAAGAAGCTGCTGAAACGCTAAGCGGACGTGGTAGGGTCTGCGGTGGAGCAAACGTTAAATGAAGAACACACGTGAACCTATCGAATGACGGTAGCCGAGGACAAAGCGTATGCCCATCAAATACTACGACGCCCCAGAAATCAAGCAGCAAATCGACCAGCTGGCAGAAGAGTGCGAGTTCTTTCACGTGGTTCCACAGTTTGTCTACTGCGTCCGCAGCAAGGGCAGCAAAGCCAGACGCACCATTGCGCGCATCCATGGGTTAGGCAAGCTGTGGCAGGGCGTTTTGAACATGCCGCCTGCGTACACGATTGAGGTGGTTTCAGAAATCTACGACAAAATGTCCGCTGAGGAGAAGGAGAAGACGCTCATTCACGAGCTGATGCACATCCCGGGCGGGTTCTCAGGCGGCTTCCGACCCCACAAAGGCTACGTTGAGCGCAAGATGGTGGAGGAAGTCTACGCCAGACTGAAAAAAGCAAGGGCAGCCAAGAAAAACGGGTCATTCCTATAGGCAGATCAAGCAGAGTGGCACTGAAGGTTTTTAAGCAAGCAACCGCCTTTTTCATGGAAAAGCATGGAAAAACGGCAAAGTTTCCGCTCACCCAGATTACACGAGATGCGCGACATATGAAGCATGTTCTAACCAGTCTCAAACACAACGGCATATACGTCCCACAGTACGAACCCAAGGGCTTCACTGTCAAAATTCAGGACAACGTCATCAAACTCGGCGAGAAAAGCGAGCAGATGGCAATCGCTTGGATAAGAAAGCGGCAGTCCGCCGCTTCCCCGCCCGACAAGGTTTTCATGACGAACTTCATGCGCGAATTTCTGGAGCAGCTGAAACAGGAAAACCCAGCCCTGACAGCTCTGAACTCGTTTGAGCCTGAGTATCTCAGGAAGATTGACGAGTACGCGGCGAACGACATCTGTAACCCCCAAGCCACAATTCACGCGGACATCGACCTCTCCGAAATCTCAAATTTCGTGGAACAAGAGAAACTGAAGAAACAGCAGATGACTTCGGACGAGAAGAAGCAGCTGGCAGCGGAGCGCAAAGCCAAACGCGAAGAACTCAAAGCCAAATACGCCGTCGCGGAAGTAGACGGGCAGAAGTTGGAAGTCGCCAACTGGACCGCCGAGCCTTCGTGTTTGTTCGCGGGACGAGGCGACCATCCGCAACGCGGCAAGTGGAAGGAAGGACCACGGGAAGAAGA
>JBHGBG010000040.1:0-23477 GCA_041946875.1 Bathyarchaeia archaeon | reverse complement strand
AGGCCGCTTACGATCAGGGCGTCGCGTTCCTTCCTGAGTTCGGCAATTTCTTGGCGAAGTACTCGGGTTTGCTCGTTGAGTTTGTCCCGTTTCTCGATGCGTTGATATATGTCGTCGTTGGTCTTGCTGAGTTGTTCTCTGATGGCGCTCAGTTGCTGGTTGACCGTGGATAGTTCCTGCATTTTCTGTTCAGTCAAGTGTGTACCTCTTGTGCTGATTGGTTGGTATGACTGTGAATGTCAAACTAATACTGGTTTCAAGCGCTCCTTTTATGTTTGACGGCTGAAACGGGCAATTTCAGGTTTTGATGTACGCGAGGTTTAAATAGTGTATTTAAAGGTAGCTGTTGCATTTTTCCATGCGGCTCTCCTTTCTCGATTCTGTAGACAGCGGAGCTTGGTTCAAACAAGTTAATTAGTTTGTTTCAACACAGTGTGAACCACTACTTCTCGGAATTCTTGAGGAGACGACCATTATGCCTTCATGGGATTGGCAACTTCATCCTGAAGCTGAAGCTTTCCTCAAAGCTAAAGTCCATAGATTTCTCGCTCGAAACCGATTCGCCTCAAACCTAGCCGTCCTAATCGAGCAAGGAACATCAACCAGGTTCTTTGATTGGGTCGACCACATGGCACTCTCGGCTGATGAAGTGCAGACCGGAGAACTCGCCAAATTGGGGTTCACTGAATCGAAGGAGAGAACAGCCGAAGACGCGGCTGTCTTCAGGATGAAGGCGAGCGTATTCTTCCCGCTGCTCGTAAAAAACGGAAAGACGAGCGAGTTAGCCCTCAGCGTCGAAGACCTCGAGAAGTTCCGCAATCTCCATGTGGGAGAAAATGCCGAAGGACAGCCGAGCGCGCCTCTCAGGAGACTTGTACTCAGCGAAGAGAATGGCTTCTTGTTGTCGGCGGTCGAGAGGCATGGCTCCTCCATGTACTTGGTGGAAGAAGTAGAAGACATCGACCCCTACGTGGAAGCCCGCAGGACGTTCGAAACCCGCCCGAGGAGTTTTGACACGGATGAGGAAGGCATCCGAACCACTGAACGGCTCATCAGAGACCACCTGCGAAACCTGAACGTGCAGAGAGTGGCTGACGCCTTCTTCCGCGCCGAAAGAAACTACTGGCAGAGCCGAAACCACGCCGCTATGACACAGAAAGCCCGCCAGGATGAGTTGGGACTCGGCTGGAGCAACCGCGACCACCACACCTTTCGCTCATCGAGGGAGAATTTTGCCTCACTTATCCGCATATTCGAGCTCGTGGGTTTGAAGCCGCGGGAGCGGTTCCACGCTGGTGCTCAGGCAGGCTGGGGTGCGCAAATACTCGAAGACGAGGACGGCAGAACCGTCGTGTTCGCTGATGTGGACTTGGCTGCAGAGGAAAGGGAAGAGGATTTTGCCCACCGAGGCTTAGCGGACCGAGAAAGCCTAGGCACGGTCGGGTTGTGGGTTGGGCTCCACGGCGAAAGCATCCTCCAAGCTGGCATGCACCACCTAGCGGCGAGGTTCAGGTTCGACAACATCCGCGAGGACTTGAGGCAGCGGGGCGTGGACATGATGAAGCCCTTCTCCGACTTTCCTTTCCTAAGGCAAGCTTTCACAGAACCCGAGATGTGGCAGGCTCCCAGAGAACGGGTCGCGAATCTGGAGAGGACAGGGCAACTCAGCCGAGAGCAGGCAGAGAAGTTCGCCAGAGGCGTCGCAGTGGGGAGTCATCTGGAGAACATTCAGCGGAGCCAGGGCTTCAAGGGTTTCAACCAAGATTCCGTGAGCGCGATTATTCGGTGGACTGACCCGCGGCGGCAACTGAAAGCCGAAGGTACGCCTAGCCACCCCTCTGGCAGGAGCCTCTGAAGCACTCAGGGTTCAGCGCAGATTCTCAGCGTCCAAGATGGAAGAGGGCACCGTGGCTGGAGGCGCTGAGGATAGCAGCTGTCTTTCGAAGCGTCTTTTCGTGTCTTTCCGGAATTGGTAGATGTCTCCAGCCCAGAGAGTCACCATGCCCTTGTAGGCGAACCACTCCTTTTTTTCGGCGTCGCATCTCAGGAAGCAGCCCCGATAGCCCATCGCAGGGGCAGAGGGGTGTTTGCCTCGCAATGGTTCAAGCTCGTTCCACGTTTCCTTCAGCTTCTGCGCTACCTTTTCGCTGACTTGCCAGGTGGGGTTGGGGCGCCCTGAAAAAATGAGAGCGCCTCCGATGCATGGATGCGGTTGCTCACTGAATTTTGATATGCCCATGCTTCACCACCATGTATCCGCAGAACTCCGTGTACGGTCCTCTATCCGCTGTGGCCGGGTTAGGAATTATGGCTCCGCTATTGTCGAGATTCGTTGCTTGTCCGCCGCCAGGTTTGTGTGACCAGTACTTGTTCGAGCCTTTTCGGTACCAGTGAAAATCTACTCCGTCGTTGGGGTTGTTCGGGTCGGGCCATATGACCAGCGCCACGCGATGGCCTTGGGCTGGGCATGTGTTACCAGCTGTCGGAGTGTCGATGAGTTCATCCTTTATAGCTGCAGCGCGCACCGCAGCACACGTAATAGCCGTGTACATCGCGCCTGCCGCGAGGCCTGGCTGTGCGTATGTGTCGGACCTGTAGTTGGTGGAGTAGTTGTAGCAGTTGTTGTGCGGCTGAATTGCCGGGGTGTTCCACCAGGTGGGTTCGTAGATCGGCGCGCACTTGCAGGATGGCTTCCAAGGTGGCCATTTGATTTTGCCCACTTCCCATTTTTGCCTTAGGTCTCTGAAGCGGTCTATTTCCTTCTTGATTACGCCGACTTGGGGTTTCTTGAGTTCCTTGATGCGGGTACTTTCCAGAATGAAATCTTCGAAGGCTTCATCCTTCGCGTGATGAGCTAGGTCTGGACCAAAAACTTCCCCATGAGCGTATCGGAACAATGTCGGGAGCGCTTTGACTCGTTCGCCAACCTGCTCTATGACCAGCCCCCGGTATCCCAAGGTCGAAACTGTAGGGAGCGCTTTCTCACCTCTTTCGATTCTGTGCGCAGGATGCAGGCGTTCGATTGCGTTTCTCGCTTCGTTTCCGGTGAGTTCAACCGAAGGATTCTGCCTGCCGCTGAAGACGTCTATTGTTACTCTCAGTGCTTTAAGCACCAAAATCACCTCCCTCGTGTATTAAATCGTCTCACGGCACACTTAAGATTTTTGTTGCTTCATACGTTGCGGCAAGGCAAGCGAATGTGCGTTTTTGAACGAAAACTGTTTAATAGTATGTTGTCCCTTCATCTGCAGGGAACACACGTTGGACTACAACTACGGCGAACTGCTCAAGCGAGCACGCTCTCAAGTGCCAGAAGTCACGATGAAGAAAGAACGGCTCGAGTTGCCCAGACTCATGGTCACCATGGTCGGCATGCGCACCACAATCGCCAACTTCAAAGAAGTCGCTGACCTCCTGGACCGCGACCCTCAGCACATCCTGAAGTTCCTGACGAGGGAGATGGCTACGGCGGCAACGTACCACGATGGCAGGGCGATTTTCCAGGGCAAGTTTCCCAGAGACACGTTCGAGCGGCTGCTACAGCGGTACATGGAAGCCTTCGTAACCTGCCCAGTCTGCAAGCGTCCTGACACGAAAATTGTGAAGGAACGACGCCTAGCTTTCTTGATATGCAACGCTTGTGGCGCAAGATCCAGCATCAAACAACTGTAGTCGGGGCGCTACTTGGGTTGGATGTATACGTTAACCTGAAGAAGGTCGGCCGGAACGTTGTCTTGGCCATCTGCGACTCCGAAGTGCTCGGCAAGACCCTCAAGGAGGGCAAGATTGTGTTCCACGTGAAGGACGAGTTCTACAACGGCGGCAGGGTCACGCTGGAAGAAGCAGTCAGCATGATTGAGAACTCGACGATAGTGAACATGGTGGGTCACCGATGCGTCGAGAAAGCCATCCAGAAGGGCTACGTGCATCCTGAGGCGGTCTTGCGGATTGAAGGAGTTCCGCACGCCCAGATAGTCAAGCTTTAGCAGCCCGCTCAAACTGACCGTCTGCCCATACCTTTTTACACTGCAGGTTGCAACCACAATGGAATGAATGCCAAGTTTTAAAAATCAAACCGCACATACTAAGTATCGAGGCTTAAGATTTGTCGATTGAAAAAACAAACGACCAAAACGGCTTCTACTTCACCTGCTACGAAGGCGACGGCGCTGTCCTACTTGCCTTCAACCTGACCGAAAACAGAATAGACAAACTCGCAGGCTTCGCCGTGCAGTGCAAGGCGCCACACACTCCGACCTATCCGACGGATGTGTACTGGCTGAAGAACAGGCTCAACTTCGAGAAACCCCTCGTCTCCACCGAAGAGTTCACCTCAGAAAAATGGACCTGGTCCAAAGATGCGCCATTCCAAAGCTTCCACTGGGTGCATTTCCCAAACGCTGGACCCGGCAACTACACTTACACGGCGCACGCAGCGTACTTCCAAGACGGCAATGGCGGTCTGAAGCTCTCCGATGGACTTGCGCTCGACGTGGACTTGAACTATCGAAAGTTCCCCGACTTCGAACTCGGGTTCACACGCGGATACATCTCATCCCAAGCATATGCGGACAAATTTGAGAAACGCGCCCTCATGCCGAGCAAGAAATCGATGGACTACCCCACCGAGAAATACCTGGAACAGTACGTTTGGCTAGGCGCCCACGCACGCAGACTCCTGTTCGACCTTATTGAGGAATCCAAGAGAGACAACTCGGCTGAGCTGGATGTGTTCGCGTTCGACTTCAACGAACCCGACATCATACGCGGCCTATGCGCCATGGGTCCACGCGTGAGGGTCTTCATGGACGACTCGGCATCGCACGTCAAGCCAACCTCGCTGGAGCCAAAGGCAAAAGAAGCCTTGGAGAAGGCAGGGGCTCAGGTCAAGACGGGCAGCTTCTCGCGGTACGCCCACAACAAAGTCATCATCCAGAAGAAAAACGGAAAGCCGGTGAAAGCGCTCTCGGGCTCGGCGAACTTCTCGGTCCGAGGTCTCTACGTGCAGGCAAACAGCGTCGTGCTCTTCGACAAGCCCGAAATCGCGAGTTATTACGAGGCGGCGTTCGAGCAGGCTTTCACCGACTGCGCTGGATTCAGAAAATCCGAGGTCGCCTCCAAGTGGCACGACTCGAAAGTCTGCGACAACTCGCCCATGTCCGTCAGCTTTGCACCTCACGTCAAGGCGTTCCCGCTGGACAAGGTCACCGAAGCCATGGACGATGCGAAGAGCTCGCTGATGTTCGCGATGATGGAAATGCGCGGCGGAGGCCCAGCCCTCGAGTTCCTGAAGAACCTGCCAGACAGGGAAGACCTGTACTCGATGGGCACCATAGAGAAGAAGGGTCAACTTTCCATGTTCAAACCCGGCAAAGACGGCGAACCTGCAGTCACTAGCTTTGCGTTTCTGAAGGAGCAGGCACCCAAGCCTTTCAAGAAGGAGGTCTGCGGCGGCGCAGGGCAGGTTATCCACCATAAGTTCGTGGTTCGCGACTTCAACGCGGCGTCTCCTGTGGTGTTCTGCGGCTCGTCCAACTTCGCAGCAGGGGGCGAAAAGGAGAACGGAGACAACCTCATCGCCATCGAAGACCAGAGCGTGGCGGTCTGCTACGCCATCGAAGCCATCCGCCTGTATGACCACTACCGGTTCAGGAGCATGCACGAGAAAAGCGGCGCGGGAAACGCCCTGAAACTCGCGGACAATGACGGCTGGACGAAGCGTTACTACGACCCCAAGAACATGAAGTTCAGGGAAAGAGAGCTGCTCTGCCCGATTACGTGACAGCGATTGTCTGGAAAGTGTTTCGCCGGTTGGGTGAGGAAACGGCTTAAATCATGCCGCCACATAGTTGCCTTCAAGGAGTGAATGATTTGGTTAACATGCTCAGTCTGCCTAATGCCGTTTACACTGACTTGGCTTCAGTTTCGAAGGAACTAACCGCCATGGCTGGAAAGCCCATATCCTTGCCCATGACAGTCTACCTGTTGACCGCTGTCTACCGCGCCCACATGGCAGAACCCTGCGCTCGAGATGCCTTCAGGCAGAGGCTGGCGAGTTCCGAGATTATGTCGCCCGAAGAGTTCGAAGAAGAGTGGGACAAGCCTTCAGCAAGGGCGCCCAAGAAGCCGCGGCGGCAGAAAGGTCAAGAATAAGCTTTTGCGCGGCTAAATCAGGTATGCGTCTGTGATGTATCGGCGCATCATGCGGTCCGTGTTGAAGTAATAAGCGACTTTGCCAATGCTGTTCTTCATCATTTCAATCCAAGCGTCCCTCTCGTCGTAGAACTTGGGTCCGATGACGTACCTGAGCTTGTTGAACAGGTCATCCAGCTCCAGCCGCCTCCGCTCCTTCTCCTCCAGCTGTTCTTCCGAGGACGCGCCTATAGACCAGCCCGTCACGTCTTCGATACAGCCTTCAATCCACCAGCCGTCGAGCACGCTGAAGTTGACGACGCCGTTGTGCGCCGCTTTCATGCCGCTGGTGCCAGATGCCTCCATGGGTGGCAGGGGGGTGTTCAGCCAAACGTCGACGCCTGAGGTGAGTTTGGCGGCTATCTGCATGTCGTAGTTCTCGACGTAGGCGACTTTCAACTCGTCTTTCAGCTCCTCCTTGTACCAGAAAACCTGTCGAATGACGTCTTTGCCGCTGATGTCTCGGGGGTGCGCTTTCCCAGCGAAAACCAGCTGCACTGGCGTCTTCTTGTTCACTTCCCTAAGCCTCTTGGTGTCAGAGAAGATCAGCGTTGCTCGCTTGTAGCCTGTGGCTCTGCGGGCGAAGCCTATGGTTAACGCCGATTCATCCATCCTCACGCCCGTCGACTCTTCTACGAAGGTGAGGAGGCGTTTCTTGTTTTCCATGTGGGCAGCCCAGACTTCTCCGTTGGGTGCCTTGTCGATTCTGACGAGGAGTTCGGGTTCGCTTGCCCACCCGGGGATGTACTTGTCGAACAGCTGGTGGAAGCTCTGCGAAGTCCAGGTGTAGGAGTGTACGCCGTTCGTCACCGCCCGTATATAATAATGCGGGAAGAGCTTCATCGAGAACTTTGTGTGCGCCTTGGTGACGCCGTTCTGGTAGCCGCTGAGGTTCAAAGCCAGAAGCGTCATGTTCAGCTTGTCCTGCCCGCCGTATTCCTTCACAGTTTCCAAGGGATACTCTCGCCCGAGTACACTTTCAACAAGTGTGTAGGGGAACTTGTCGAAGGCGGATTCAACAGGCGTGTGCGTCGTGAATATGCACTGGCGTCTGACGCTGTCGCTCTCGAAGTCGTTCTTTCGGAGCAACTCAAGTGTGAGGAGGGCGGAGTGACCTTCGTTCATGTGGTACTTACTTATCCAGAAGCCCAGAACATCAAGCATGCGCGTGCCGCCGATGCCAAGGACGATTTCCTGCTTTAGCCTGTACTTGTCGTCTCCGCCGTAGAGTACATCTGTGATTCTTCGGTCCTCGGCGGCGTTTCCTTCCACGTCAGTGTCGAGGAAGATTATGGGCACCGAGTTGCCGATGGTGCTCTTGTGCTCGTACAGCCAAGCTTGGACCTTGACCTGTCTGTTCTCGATTCTGACCTCAGTCTTGGGCGGAGCCACCTCCAGCATCACGGCGGGGTTCCACTCGTCTGGAGACTCCGACTGCTCTCCTGTCCTGGTGAGCTTCTGTCTCAGGTAGCCTTTCCTGCTGACCAGCGTCACTGCGACCATGGGCAGCATCAAGTCAGCGCTAGACCTGAGCACGTCTCCAGCGAGGACGCCCAGCCCGCCGCTGTACGTCGGAATGTCGTTTCTTATTCCGATTTCCATCGAGAAGTAGGCGATTTTCGGGCAGTCCGACGGAGTGTGCCTCTGATTTTCGCCGCGACTGCATCTGTTTGGGTCTCGAATTATGTCGGCCAGTTGTCAACGCACCTAACTTTCAGAAGGAACGCGCTGTCTTATATAGACTCTTAAGGTCGAATCCAGACTGCTATTTCGGCTTCAAGCTAGATGTTCAGCGAGTTCAGGAATGACCAAAACTCTTCCACGCATGTTACCCTTCTCAACTCAAGGTACCGTGGCTCAGAAACCGCCTCTTCTCCCGCGGATTCCCTGTAGTATCCGACCGTGTGCGGATAATGCTCTTCAAGGGCAGGGTCGTCCAAGACTTCGCCCAGCTTCACGTCGGCGCTCAGCTCTGTTTTTCCGCGTTTGAGAATGACGCGGCGGCTGTTGTACTTGCCTGTGCTTTCGCCGTCGGGGAAGCGCACCGTCCAGCCGAGTTCTTGGAAGTGAAAAATCTTGTACTCCGTGGTCATTTGTTGTTCACGTCAATTCTTCCACGTGGCTATTTAAGGTTCACGTTCACAGACGGAAATAAGGCATCGACGGCTGATATGCGAAAAGTTTTAACCGCCAGACCCTTCACATAGACGGAACGGAGAAACCCCCATGAACGCTGAGTCAAGCCGCGGCTTCGAATCGAACAAGACCTTGGGCGCCGTCGGAGCGCTACTGGTCGCCATCGGAAGCTTCATCCCATTCAGCGGACCAGTCGGCATTCTCGCAATCGTCGGCATAGTCCTTGTCCTCATCTCCATGAAGGGCTTGGCAGAAAACTTTGGGAATGACGCTATATTCCGAAACGCATTCTACGGCTTCATCTTCGGCGTCATCGCCCTAATTGCAGGCATTACTGTTTTTGCGACAATCTTCTTCGGGTTCTTCATGGGCGGCTTCATGATGAGACCCTTCGCGTTCGGCGTAGGCTGGGGCCCTGCTATTGTGGCGTTGGTCGTGGTTTTCGTGTTCTTCATCCTTGAAGCTTACTTCTACAAGCAGGCTTTTGATGCACTCGCCAACAAGGCTCGCGAACGGCTGTTCGCCACTGGAGCGCTTTTGCTGCTCATAGGCGCGGCACTAACGATAATCTTCGTGGGCTTCATAATCCACTTCGTTGCCTGGATTCTGATAGCAGTCGCGTTCTTCTCCATGCGACCTCCGACAGAAACTACGCAAGCGGCGGCTACCCAACCCGCTCAGCCCGAGACGCCTACTATCGGGCAGGTCAAGTACTGCTCCTACTGTGGCGCCTCAAACAGGTTAGACGCGACCTTTTGCACGCGCTGCGGAAGAAAGCTGGCGGAAGTGCAGAGCAAACCTCCAGCCGAATAGGCTTATTTCCCGCCGCAATAGTATTCTCCCATGCTTCACGTGGAAGAAATGAAGGCAGAAGACTTCCCGTTCGCGGTAGAACTCGCTAACACCATGAACTGGGACATGACTTCCGAAGACTTCCGCTTCAACCGCCAGCTCGAACCCAAAGGCTGCTTCACACTTTTCAGCGATGCAGAACGTGTTGGCGTCGCCACCTGCATCAGCTATGAAAGCTTGGGTTGGTTCGGCAACCTCATCGTGAAGCCGCAGGCAAGAGGCAAGGGCGCAGGAACATTGCTAGTGGAGCACGCAGTACAGTACCTGAAGAGCAAAGGCGCCAAGACAGTTGGTCTCTACGCTTACCCTCATCTCTTGGACTTCTACGGTAGACTTGGCTTCAAACCCGACGTCGAGTTTACGGTCTTGAGAACGAAAACGCTGCACTTCAAGGGCAAGCCACCTGCGAGAAAGGCGGAGAAAACTGACTTCGGAGCGATTGTCCAGCTGGACGACGAATGCTTCGGGGCGCCGCGGAAAAAACTACTACGACAAATCCTCGCAAACCAAACCAAAATATGCCATGTCTTGCACGAGAACAACGTCCTTAGCGGGTTTGTCGCCGCCGAAGTCTACGAGGATGTGGCCGAAGTCGGACCGTTGGTCTGCCGCAGAGCAAGCGCCGAAAGGGCTGTAACATTGCTGGAATCCGCATTCGCCGAACTGCAAGGCTTGGAGGCTTGGATGTGCCTGCCAACCGCCGAAACCGCCCTCGTGAAGTCGGCGTTGAGCGCTGGGTTCAGAGAAGCGTTCCGTGTGGTGAGAATGTTTTTAGGTTCGGCTGCAGCCTTGGACTGCGTGTACGTAGCAGAATCGTTGGAAAGAGGATGAGATGAACGGAATGCCCGACTTATGCCGAATGTTCGTAGACGACTTCCTACAACACTCATGGGAAGCCGTCAAGACCCTAGTCGAAGCGCTTAACACGCCCATGGCAGAGAACCGTAGACCGGTCACCCTGTTCAGGTTCAAGGACAACAAGCGAACAGACCAGACGTTCGAAGACAACCGCTTCTTCCTCCGGGGCTCAGTCGAATACACCAACCCTCAACTGACTGTGGAGGAAGTGCAAGGCATCATCGGCGTGCGCATGCTCCAGGTCTGCGCCAACTACTTCCACAGTCACGGTCTGCGTCAACACCCCGAACCGGACGACTTCGTACAGATATGCGAACTCCTCAAAAAGCCGTCCGAGGAACCAGTCGTAGCGTTCCTGCTGAACACCGACGACGTGGAACCAGACAGGTACAGCATGAACCCCCTCAAAGCATCAATCGTGCAGAGCGGACAGAGCGCGCTTCCAGCAGCCACCGTGAAAACCGACAACCTCGCAGTCGACGAAGAATTCACCAAGAAATACGATGGCACCCTCATATCAAAAGCCGAAGCCAACCTTGTCAGAGAACACCTCAAGGCGGTCCAAAACGGCTCGTATCTGGATTTCGTCGACCAAGTCAAATCCACGCAAGTGCAGCAGCTTTCCGAAGTCTTCGGCATGGACCTAAACCTGCCTGCCCTCCGCATGCCCTTGGAGACACTGCATTCTGAGACGACGGACGGCTTGCTACACCACATCATAAGCGAAAGTCACCGAGACTACGACTCGGTCAGCCAAGCGTACGTGTGCATGGGCAGAAGCATGACGAAGCGAACCACCCTCCTAACCGTACCTCACTCGACCAAGGGCTTCGGCAGCAAACGAGCCGCCCGAGGAAGACTCCGCTTCGACGAGTCGAAGTTCATCAGCGCCACCGTGACGTACAAAGATACGCGTCTGTACCCAAACGCCATCGATCCTGACGATGTCGCCGTAGCGAAGTGCGAAGACAGCTTCACAGTCACAGCCGAAAAGCTTCAGGCGTACAGCTTCGCTGAGACACCCTCATCGCCCCAATTCTTCCTCTATTCCCTTGGCTCACCTGAGGATGCCGCCTTGTGGCATGGCGTCGGAGCCTTCGCCGCACCACAACTGCTGCAGAGCTACTCGAGCGCACGCGCCGCTTGCCGAAGCGGTAGACTCATCCGAGACCTGAAAGAGAAGTACGGAGCGCGCACAGAGTTACCATTGCAGTTTAACTTGGCGCCCGAAGGCATGTGGGTGCACCCAGTGCACAGGAACATCGACGCAAGCATCGGCAGCGTCGAAAAGCCTCTGGACCTAGCGTGCATGGGCATGAGAATCGAGTATCTCTCCAAATTCAAGTAGGAGTGAATGCCTTGCCCGCTTGGCTTGACTACGCTGCGTGGCGAACCTTCAGGCTCTTCAGACGCCTGCACCTAACAGGTGTCCTGCGTCTGGGAACCAAGACAGGACGCTTTGTGGACTACTTCAAGGGCTTCGACAAGGTGGAAGCTGTGAAGGGCATCTTCGGCGACAAAACCCAAGAGGTCCTGAGGAACCTCAAGGTGGAGTTCACCTGGTTCGGTTACATGGGCGTCGACCCATCAGATGGACATCTACTGGCGAACGAGCACTACCTAAACACCGGAGACAAGATGGACATATATTTAGACGTTATTCACGAACTCTGCCACGTAAAACAGTGGATGGACGGCAAGGAACTCTTCGACCCACAATACGACTACGTGGATAGACCGACAGAGGTCGAGGCATACGCCTACGCCGTGAAAGAGGCTCGGAAACTCGGATGGACCGACGAGCGCATCTGCAGATACCTGAAGACCGAGTGGATGAGCAACGAAGACTTGAAACGCCTAGCGGACAACATAGGCGTCAAATGCTAACCTTTTTCGCACGCAGCCTCACAGCGTGGCGCCATCCTTTGTCTGCAAAGATTTGTCCCACAACCCACAAATACTGACCCAGCGAGACGACGTGACGGTTGAGTCGAACCGAATCCTAGGGTTGATGGGCGCTTCCTTAACGGCGGCGGGCGCAGTCGCTCAGTTTCTGAGTCTGCAGCAGTTTCTCTATCCTTTCGCGGCGTTTTTCAGGCTTCGGAGCCGTCTTGGGGCTTTGGGCCTCGTCGGCATAGTCTCTTCCTGATAGCCTTGTACGGCTTTAGAAGAGACTACGGCGGACTCTTCCACATTCAACAACGCGCTCCACGGCTTCATCACAAGCATAATCGGCGCAGTCGTCAGCTTCGGCGTAACGTTCGCAATCGTTTTCTCCAACCTCAGCCGCATGTATCCCAACGTGCGTTCCTTCATGCTCTCGCCGATTTCTGGCAGCGAGTTCTTTCAAGAATTCATCGGCATTCTGGCTCCCGTTCTCGTGGTCACAGCGATGATCGGCTGGTGCAGGCGGTGGTTCTACCTGCGTGCCTTCAACAAACCAAACTCAGCAGCCGTCTGCGCAAAAGAAGAAAGGCGGGAAGTCTCTGATTGTGGACTACACGGGTTCCGCTAAGAGTTTCTGCTTCCGTAACTCTTCTTCGAGCTTGTCGAAGGATTCGTTCCATCCCTGCTCCATGCCATCGCGGTCCGCGGCGCTCATCTTGTCGGTGGGACCATGCCTCAGGGTCATCGTCGTTTTGCCGTTCTGCTTCTCAAACGTCACTGTAATCAGCAGCTCCCGCGGGAAGTCCTTGCTCATCCCGTAGTGAGTTGCTGGAACCACGTTGCCTTTCTCGTCGGCGAAGCTGTCCGTCATGACAAGGCGTTCCATTGGAACTATTTCCTGGTAGACGCCTGTGCTCCAGTAGTCCTTGCCCTCGGGCGACCGCATGCAAGCGAGAGATTTGCCTCCCACTCGCAGGTCGATTTCTACGATGGGTGCGGTGAAGTTTTTTGGTCCCCACCAGCGCTTCATTGTTTCAGGGTCGGTCCAAGCTTTCCACACGAGCCTTCGGGGTGCGTCGAAAACGCGCGTTATCATGACTTCTGATTTGGGGGTGGTTCTGGTTTGGTTGTTTGGTGTCATTCAACCTTTCTCCTGAAAGTTTTTTCTTCGATACCCTAGCTGGGAGCCGTGATATTAGAATTCGTGACTGCAGAGCCACAGTCACAACCACGACAAGCTTGCGATGTTTCTCAGAAGACCAACGACTTGTCAAGTACATTGGTAGATGAATTCGACTGCACCTGACCGAAAAGTCTTCGTCCCAGCCAGTTTCAACTTCTGCCGAACATTCAGGTCTTTGAACAGCAGTTTTCCCCTGCCCAGAATCACCGGATGAACCGTGATTCTGTATTCGTCAATCAAGCCAAGCTTCGTGAAAGTCTGTGCGAGACCAGCGCCTCCCGCCAAAACTATGTTCTTGCCCGGCTGCTCTTTCAGCTTCTGGACCTCTTCGGTTATGTTGTCTTTGATCAGCTTCGTGTTCTTCCACTCGACCCTCTGCAGCGTCTTCGAGAAAACGATTTTCTGAGTCGCATCCGCAAAGCGGGAAAACCGCAGATCGTTTTCCGTGCTGTTCAGATTGGTTGCAGCTGCGGGCCAGTATTTCTCCCAAATCTGATAGGTGACCCGCCCAAGCAGAAAAGCGTCTGCTTGGTTGAGCTGGTTCCACATTTCTTCTTGAAGGTCTTTCCATATCTCTACGTCGTTGAAGGGCGGAAGCCAATCCATTTCGTCGTTTGGACCCGCAGAGTAGCCGTCCAAGGTCATCTGCATTGCCATGACTATTGTTCTCATTTTTCTCCCTGCAAACAGCTTGAGTTTGGCATGATATTTGAGTTTGTGACTGCAATTCAGCAGCCACATGAACCATGCAAAGCCGTTTTCAGAGAGGAAACTTGAAGGTATTGGTGCTGCGGGCAGGATTCGAACCTGCGAACCCCTACGGGAAAGGATATCCCATGGGCGCCTTGGGTCAAAGCGTCGATCTTGAGTCCTTAGCGGAACACGCACGATTAGCGTGTTCTTTCACCTTTGACCTGGCTTGGTTACCGCAGCGCTGCCTCGTTTTCGGCTACTGAATTTCCGTGTGCTTTCTTATTAACCGTTTGCACAACAAGCCGCTCGCGGTAGCCTGCGCGAGCCGCCTAAATCACGAGTTTTTCCGTTGTTTTGCTTGTTGCACTTCTGCCACTTCCAGCTCCGCAACCAAACGCCAGCCCAAACCAAAAAACCAGCAGTCTGCCCAGACTTTTCTTTGAAGAAGTGCTAAGGACCCCGCCACAAATACTTCTATACTAAAAACAACCACCACTAACACAACAAGCAAACGCACCTTCACCTATGCTAGACAGGACGACGAGACCTGAAGAAGCCGCAAACACAACTACCCCATCACCCCCTCCAAATCCACAAGGAAGCTTTCGAAGCGCTTCATGCCCAAGCTCCAGAAGTCACGCGCCGCCACGTCCAAATCAACCAACCTGCCGATTTCCACAGGCGACACGCTGCCCCCTGCTGAAAGCGCCTTCACCAGCTTCGGCACAAACGCCCTGCCCTCCTGCAGGTACCGCTCGTAAAGCGCGTAGACGAACAGCTGCGCGTAGACGTAGGGGTAATTGTAGAAGCGGTAGTTCGCCATGTAATAGTGCTGCTTCATCGTCCACTCCGCCTCCATCTCCGGAAACCACGAGACAGCGTCGCCGTAGATGCGGTCCCGCGCCCCAGTCCACAGGCCACAGATGGTCTTGTAGTCCAAGAACTCGCCTCGGCTTATCGCAGCGTACAGCGACTGCTCAAACCACACCCTCGCCGTCACCTGGAAAGCCGTCATCCCCGCCTCATCCAACACGAGGCAAAGAACTGCCCTGCGCTCCGCGTCCGCCTTCGCCTCAGCAAGCAGCAAATCCGTCAGGAGCAACTCGCCGAAGATTGAGGCGGTCTCAGCCACGACCGACGGGATGCTCACGTTCATCAGTGACTGGCTCCGCTGCGCATAGTAATCATGCGTCGCGTGCCCCAACTCGTGCGCTAGCGTGAACACATCGTTCAACGAACCCGAGAAGCTCTGGAGTAT
This sequence comes from Bathyarchaeia archaeon, assembly GCA_041946875.1. GTDB lineage: Archaea > Thermoproteota > Bathyarchaeia > Bathyarchaeales > Bathycorpusculaceae > JADGNF01. The sequence goes on along the minus strand of JBHGBG010000040.1, from coordinate 8,418 downwards.
GAACGCGGATTTGCCGCTGTACCAACCCCAGCAGTAAGCGCCGTTGCGCTTCCCAAACCTAGGCGACGCATCCACATGGCGCTTGGCGAATACGTCTCGGATGGCGCCCGCGTAGTCCTCGTCGAAGCGGCTGTAAGCCCGCAGTGCCAGCTGCTTCGCCTCCTCAAACCCGAACCTGAGGGCTGCCGCGTCAGGAAGCGGCGCAACTATGTCGTGACAGCCCAGCTTCGGCAAATGCATCAGCTTCGCCTTGAGCTGAAGGTAGCGTCGGTACAAACCCGCGTTCGCCTCCATCGTCCTCAACAGGCTATCCACGACGGCTTGGTCTATGTCGTTGCTGATGAGGCTGGCTTCCATGGGCGAGGCGTGCTTGCGCCTCTGCGAGACGGTGACCCAGTCGTTGCAGATACTCCGCAGCGCCGAGGCAAAGATTTCCCCATCCCTGCCCAATGCGCCGTAGATGGCTCGGTTGGCGGATTCCCGCGTCACCCGGTCTGGGTGGGGCAGCAGTCCGTTGGCTTCGCCGTAAGACAGCGTCTTCACCCTGCCCTCGACGGTCACGGTGAACTGGCGGGTGTTAAGCCACTTGCTCTGCAGCTCCTCCCAGGCGTCGACGCCGAACTGGTCTTTTTCGATGATCAGCTGCTCCTCGGCTTCGGACAGCTGGTGCTTCACTCTTCGTTTGGCGCGTTCCAGCATGTGCCTGTACTCTCCCAGAGCGGACTCCTGGGGCAATCTGGGTTTGCGCTTCAGGAGGGCGCCGAGCTCAAGCGGGAAAAAAGCCAGCTGCTTCCCTAACTGCGCTTCCAGCTTGCTCACCTTATCGTTTAGCACCTGGTTATCGAGCTTCGTCATGTCGGCGGAGAAAGCCAGATCTGCGTAGAGCCCGATGTCCTGCAGCTTCGCTTGGACGGCTTCCAGCTGGCGAATGCACATAAGAAGGGCTTCTGGTGGGTAGGTTTGGATCTTGCCGTGGTGCGCCTTCTCGAAAGCGTCTGCCAGCGCGGAGGCTTCGCGCATGGCGCGTTCTACCGAGGGATCGGTTGGACTGGGGAACATTTCAGATAGGTTCCACGTGACTTGGTGCTCCATGTTCGGGTTCTCCTTTTGGCTTAAGGTTGCTTTTCGGGTCTTTTCAGCGTTTTGCCTGCTCTGCGTTTAAGATATAGAAGATTATGGCAAAGCATAAGTACTCAGCGCGGGCATAAAGTTGTTCCAGCCAGTCTCGGCTAATCAGGGAGAATGCGAGGTGAATCGTAAGTGATTGTGACCATGGATTTGTGGGGCGACCTTTTGGGCATGATTGGCGGAAGTTTCGGCGGCATACCGACCATTGTCTTCATGGCGATTCCGTTCATTCTCGGCTTAATCGTGGGCTTCTTCATAAAGAAAGTTCTCAAGTGGGCAATCATCGGAGCCATCATCCTCGTCATCGCTACGTACTTCGGCTTCTTCGGCTTGACTTGGGGCACACTCGGAAACGTGGGAATGGACATAATCCAAGGCGCCATACTCCTATTCGGGATGTTGCCGCTCAGCATAGGTTTCATAATAGGCTTGATTCTGGGCTTCATCTTCGGATAGAAACAAACCCTCATGCAAGGCCCGATTTCCAGCCTTTTTCTTTCCAGTTACGCTATGGGACTGGATAGGTGCGGCATCGGTCTTTTTCGCGGCACCGCAGCGCGTACCACATGGCCACGGCGAAGAGCACGACGAAGACGGCTTCGACCACGACTAGGATAGCCATGAGCGTTTGCTGGCTGGCGGAGAGTCGGGTGAAGAAGTCGTTCGCGTTCGGCTGGTCCTGAAGCGTGGGCAGCTGTCGCACGTACTCTCTGAGGTTAGAAGTTATCGTGTCGTAGAGGACGTAGACTGGGACTACGAGGGCGACCACCAAGAAAACGACGGCGAGAGCCATGTACTTTCTGAATCGTTCCATCAAAAATCCCTACTGTAACTGTTTCAGCGGGCAGATATAAACCTTGACAGCAACGAGCTAAGCCTGTCTGAAGCAGTACCGCTGCCACTGCGGCCACGTCTGCCCCGCGGCGCAGGCTGCGAAATCAATCACAAGATCCATGCGGACTTTCAGCTGTCCGTGGGGCACGCCTGAAATCATGCCCGGAATCTTTGAACCGTCTGCGAGTTGGACGATTCCCACGGCGTAAGGCGCCAGAGATTGAAACTGCGGAGGTGCTATGTAGATGACTGTGTATGTCAGGAGCTTGCCTTTCCCTTGGATTTCGACCCAGCTGAACTCCTGCGAGAAGCATTGGTCGCAGAGGGGTCTGGGCGGTAGATGTGTTTTTCCGCATTTCTGGCATTTGCCCGCCATCAGCTTGCCTTGGACGAGGAACTTGTAGAACTGCTCTATTGTGAACGGTGGCTGTATGCTCATGTCTGGGTGCTCCTGTAGATGTGGACGGTTGCGGTGGCGCCTGAGCCGCCCACGTTGTGGGTCAGCCCGATTTTTGCGTCTTTGACCTGGCGTTTGTCGGCTTGTCCTGTCAGCTGCAAGTACATCTCATACGTCTGCGCGGTGCCAGTCGCTCCGACTGGGTGTCCTTTGGCTTTGAGGCCGCCGCTCGTGTTGATTGGCATGCGTCCGCCCAAGCAGGTTTCGCCGCTGTCGATGAGGTTTCCGCCCTTGCCCGCGGGGCAGAAACCGAGGTCTTCGTAGGCGATGAGTTCGACTATGGTGAAGCAGTCGTGGACTTCGGCGACGTTGATGTCTTCGGGCTTGACCGCAGCCATTTCGTAAGCTGTCTTGGCGGCCTGTTTTGCGGATGTGAGGCTGGTGAGTGTCTGCCGCTCGTACAGTCCGATGGTGTCGCTGGCTTGTCCTGTGCCGATTATGTGCACGGGCATATCAGTGTACTTCTTTGCCAGCTCGGGCTTAGTTAGGATGACGCAGCTGGCGCCATCGGTGATTAGGGAGCAGTCGTACATTTTCAAGGGCCACGCCACGATTTTGGAGGCGAGGACGCCTTCGACGGTGACTTCTTTCTGCATATGCGCCTTGGGGTTGAGGGTGCCGTTGTGGTGGTTCTTGACGGCCACTCTTGCCATCTGCTCCTGCGTTGTGCCGTGTGCGTTCATGTGCGCCGTCGCCATAAGTGCAAAGAGCCCTGGGAAGGTGATGCCGTGGAACTGTTCGAACGGGTAGTCTGACGCCATCGCCAAGTACTCCGTTACCTCGGCGGTGGTTCGGTGGGTCATTTTTTCGACTCCGCCTACTATGACTGTGTCGGCTAAGCCTGAGAGGACGGCGTAGATGCCGCTGCGGAGTGCGGCGCCCGATGAAGCGCAGGCTGCCTCTGTTCTCGTGGCTGGGATGCCTAAGAGTCCTGACCAGTCTGCGGCGGCTGAGCCCATGTGTCCTTGGTGCTCGTAGGATTCGCCCATGTGTCCGATGAACATGGCTTTGAGGTCTTGCTTGGGGTTGAGGTTTGGGCATCGGTCGAAGGCTTCTTTGGCGGCGAGGGCGAAGATTTCTCTGGCGTAGAGTCCTTCGTGTTTTCCGAATTTGGACAAGCCTGCGCTGACTATGGAGACGAGGGGTTTTCCGTTCAAGCCTGCGTTCATCTCTGTCCTACTTGTGTATTGATTAGCGTTTAAAGACTATCCAAATCTAGCCCGTATGCTTTAAACGTTTACGCTGAGCGAACATGGGACATTAGAGGTTTTCGTACGGTCGCAATTTCTTTTGTGTCAGGAAACCTTTACAAGTACGCTTTTAGGCAACATGTCGTATGGTTGACTCTTGGCTGGTGTGAATGAGGAGAACATTCTTTACCACACTGTTGATAGTCATCGTCTTTTTCGGGCTACTTCTTGTTGGCACATCCACTCGCGCGCAGACAGCTTCCAAGGCAAGCGACGAAGTCGCCGTGACCATCGCCGCCCAACTCTGGAGGTCAGAAGTTATAGGTCCCATGGTTAACCGTTTGACGGTCTCTGACGGCTATGTTTACACATTCTCGGGTTGGAGCGGAGCCCCGGCAAACAACCTGTACTGTTTCGATGCTTCAAACGGCAGACAGGTCTGGAACTTCAGCGGCAGTTTTCCCGTCTTCGCGAATGGATACCTCTACGCCACCTCCTTCACAGAGGGTAAGTTCTACGCTCTCAACGCCTCCACAGGCAAGCAGATTTGGAGTTTGACTGACGTAGGGTACTCTCAAAATGCTGTGGTGACTGATGGCATTGTCTATCTGGGTACCGACAACGGAAATGTGTACGCCCTTAACGCGTCAAGCGGTGCGCAAGTGTGGACGTACAATGAATCGGAAATCAGGTTCAGTTCTCATCCAATAACAGTCAAAGGCGAATACATCTACATAATCGGTGGAGTTTACAATTCACAAGGCAACTCGTGGAGTAGCGTCGTCTACGCACTCAGAGCTTCAGACGGCAAGAAGATTTGGAGCTTCGCGGGCGGAGGCTATTTTGGGTCTCTCGAGGTTGCAGACGGAAAAGCCGTAGTCACCTATAGTCTCTCTGGCTCCACCGGAAACGGATACACGGGCGGAATTATCGCCCTCGATGCATTAAGCGGAGCACGAATCTGGGAATACTCAAGCGCAGAACCTCTAGCGGCTCCTGCAGTCGCCAATAGCAACGTCTACGTGCTCTCCGAGAGCGGCAACGTCTACGCCTTTCGAGCTTCAAACGGAGCGCTCTTGTGGAACTACTCTTCAGGCGCAGACATCTGGAGCACAGACTGGACAGGCATGAGTATACCAGACAATCAACCCTTGCTCGTGGACAACAGCCTCTACTTCACTTCCTACGAAGGCGTCTACTGCCTAAACGTTCTGAGCGGAGCCGAAGTCTGGAAGTACGTAAATCCAACCCGAGACTATAGCTATTCGCCTGGAGCCCGAGACGGCACGCCAGCTACTCCTCCAACTTACGCAAACGGAACAATCTTCGTGGGGTCTGGGGGTCCATACACGTTCACAAGCTGGCTTGAGCACAATATCTACGCCCTCGACGCGGCGTCTGGCGCGAAAATCTGGAACTACACAATTGAAAACGTGGTGAACAACCCTGTTGTGGTTATGGACGACACAGTTTATGTTTCGGCTTGGTTCGTGACCCACTATAATCCTGACTTTGTTGGGAACGGAGCAGTTTACGCCTTCAAACTGACGACCGCGAATGTGCCGAGACCTACGCCCTCGCCTCCGCCTGCCACTCCGCCTTCGGGCTCGCTCATCGTCCCAGACCAATACCCGACGATTCAGGAGGCCATTGACAACGCAGTTGACGGAAACACCGTGTTTGTCCGAAGAGGCGTATACTATGCTGAAGGCTACAGCGGAATCCTCATCAACAAGCAGATATCGCTGATTGGAGAAGACCCGCGGAACACGGTCATTCTGGCACAATGGTACCGGTACGCCAATAATCTAATCCAAGTCACTGCGGACAACGTCACTGTATCAGGTTTCACGGTTTCAAGCGGCGGCAGTCTTGTCGGTATACTCGTCGAGGACTCTTACCAGCATGTGCCCTCAAGGTGCACGATAACCGGCAATAACATCGTCGGCAACTCGGACGGAATCCTAACTCGTGGAGACAGCAACAGCGTAACAGGCATTGTGAAGCCGTCGTTCCACGTTATTTCAGGAAACAACATCAGCGACAACTCGGATTACGGCATTTATGTCTCTTCCTCGAACACTACGATTTCGGGCAACAACATAACGGGAAACGGCGCAGACGCGGTTATCGCGGATGAATGCGTGAATGTGACGATAAGCGGAAACAACATTGCCGGCAGAAGCCTAACTGACCTCACAACAACCCACAACAACGGAGGACTGTACCTTCGATGGTGGGGGTCTTTCTACGTATACGGAAACAACATAACGGAAATGGCTAAAGCAGGCATAGCCTTCGGCGAATACTGCAACAACTGCTCCATTCATGACAACAACATTGCTAACAACGGATTCGGCGTTGAACTAGGCAACGTTACGGAAGACTTCGTGGGAAAAGGCAACCAAATCTTCCACAATAACTTCGAGAACAATCGGCAGCAAGTGCAGGTGGGTTCACTGACAGATCTCTGCACATGGGACAACGGTTCAGTAGGCAACTACTGGAGCGACTACCAATCGAAGTATACGAACGCCACGGAAATCGGCAACTCAGGAATAGGTAACACGCCATACGTGATAGACGCAAACAACGCCGACTACTACCCGCTCATGAAGCCGGTCCAGGCCACGGTCCCATCGCAGTCGTCTACCCCAACGCCAACCGCTTCAACAACTCCGACCCCAACCCCAACAACTGAGCCACCTGTAACGACCATCGCCATTGCAGCAATCGCCGCCGTGGTAGCGGTAGCAGCTGCGCTCCTGATTCTCAAGAGAAAACAGAAGAAACAACTAAACAGAACAGTCGAACTCACACTCCACGCTTCAGTCTATAAATAGATGGGCTACAGACTTCACCGAGCACTCTCTTTCACCCTTTGCCGTGTTCCCGTTTTCACGCTTAAAGAATGTCACAGCAGGTTTTTTCTGAAGCAATTGCAGAGAAAACGGTCGCACTTTTTGCTTTTTTTGGCACTTGTCTAACGGACAATTTTGAAACGCTGTTGGTTTTTTTTCTCAGTTATGGATAATCGTTAACAAATAATTCAAAAACAGGAAGAAATACATGACTTTTTCGCATTTGCCTGACAGCAAGTTTCTTAAGTCTTGCGAAGGAAACCGATTAATTTGTTTGAAGAACCTTGCAAAGACGTGAAGCAATCCTGCTCTTCCGCGAGATTTGCAACAGCCTCCAGGATGCATCCATCTTCAGCTGCGTGTCACTCCGGAAGCGTGATGAGCCTGCAGATTTCGCTCAGGAGAACTACGAGCTTCACATCAAACCCGTTCCAGACGAGTCAGCCCTCCAGCAGGTAAAAGCGATCGTGGCAATGCGTCAACTCCTGATGAAAGAAGTTGATGGGGCAATAATGATCTACACGTCAGAGAGAAGACTCGCAGAAATCACCGACCCGACAGCCACAGAAATAACCGCATGAAATCAGACAGACGGCATCACCCCGCAAAACCCGTGAACTGCAAGCTGTTGCCTAAGGTTTTTCATAGGTTTCCCTCTGTTTTAGCCAAGCTTCATGTTTCTCCAACAAGTTATGTATCTGTTGACTCACGAAATCCTCCGCACTCTGGAAAGGGGTATCCATGTCGCCGATAGCCTGCTGCAGCCTCTCGTATTCCTCCCTGGGAATCTCGATACACTCATACTGCTGCGTCAGGGTGCGCAGCCGAAACCGAATGGCATCCCGTATGAACTCTTCCCGCGTCGTGTAGCCCCACTGCCTGTTGGCTTCGATGAAGTTCTGGGTTTCGTTCAGGAGTTCAGGTGGCAGCAAGACGCTTTGGCTTAGCAGGTTTTCGATGGCATCCGTGTAAGTCTGCATCTTCATTGTTTGCGCCGTGATTTCGCCCAGCATGCCTGTGAGCCTTTGGTGTGCATCGTCGCTTATGCGTAGAGTTTTCATGGCTCTCGCCCTTGTGTTATTTGTTTAGAAAAGCTAATAAAGCTTTTCTGTATACCAAATATACAGAGCGTAAGGAGTACACAAACATGAAGCACAACATAAGCATAACGATGGACCAAAAACTGTTCCGCGAGATAGAAAATACCCGTGGAAGAGAAAAACGCAGCACATTCATCGAACACCTCATCACCCAAGCCCTAAAGCAATATAAAAACGGGGAAACAGTCTGCGGCAAAAAACCGCCGACACCCCTCATCCTGAACCCGCAGACGCTGCGACACGCCGAAATGCAATAGCTGCTACTCAACGCCCCAACGCTTCGCAATCTTCACTGTCACGAAAATCACGAAGGCCACGATGATGAAAGTCACCAGCGCTACCAAGAAGTCCCCGACCAAAAAGGCACCCACAGAGAACGCAGCCAAATCCGACATGCCAGGAATAGCTAGCCCAATCGCCGGCAGCAACAGGTCCTTGACCAACGCCTGAACCAAACCGCCCAAGTACAAGCCCAAGATGAAAGCCACAGCAAGCCCGAAAACCTTGTACTTCGCAATGAAATCCTTGAACTCATTCCACAGCCCTTTTGGCGCTGGTGGCGCAGCTGGAGCAGGCTTCGGTTCCAGCAATACTCGGATTTTCTTCAGCTCCTCAAGCATCTCATCATCTTTACTCACGCGATCCCTCCCAGATATACCTCTCCGCGTGAACTGCATATAAGACTTCGCAATAGAAAACCTCAACCGCAGAAACAAACACAAACCCTGCAACGCACAGCCGTAGAATCCAATTCACACGCGGATGCGGATGGTGGGCCGAGCCGGATTCGAACCGGCGACCTTTCGATTATCAGTCGAACGCTCCAGCCGTGCTGAGCTACCGGCCCA
>JBHGBG010000004.1:0-80397 GCA_041946875.1 Bathyarchaeia archaeon | reverse complement strand
CGCTTCAAACCCGACTACTTCCCCTTCACCGAGCCCAGCGTCGAGCTGAGCGCCTACAAAGAAGGCTTCGGCTGGATCGAGTTCGGCGGCTCAGGCATCTTCCGACCCGAAGTCACCCAGCCGCTTGGCGTCAAGGTCCCAGTCATCGCCTGGGGCTTAGGCGTCGACCGCCTGTTCATGATGCGCGCCAACGAAGACGACATCCGCAGCATCTTCAGCCAGAACCTCGACTGGCTGAGGAGGAAACAGGTGAGCTAAACCATGCCAACCATAGACATTGAAGTGGCAGAGTTCGAAAAACTCCTCGGCAGAAGGTACGGCGGCGACATCGAAAAACTCGACGACGCCTTGGCGTTCGTCAAAGCCGAGGTCAAACTCTACAACCGAGCCGAAGACACCCTCAGCATCGAGATGAAGGACACCAACCGCCCCGACCTCTGGAGCGCTGAAGGTCTGGCTCGGGGACTCCGATGCTACCTGAACATAGATAGAGGCATGCGAGAATACCACGCGACAGCCCCAATGGCCGAAGTCCACGTTGATCCCAGATTGCGCAACATTCGACCGTACATCTGCTGCTCTATAGTCAAAGATGTCCGACTCACAGACGTCACCATCCGTGGACTCATGCATCTCCAGGACAAGCTGGACCAGACGTACGGGCGAAACCGACAGAAAACATCCATAGGCATCTACGACTACAGCCTCATAACCATGCCCCTCAGCTACACTGTGACCAAACCCGAGGACATAAGCTTCGTGCCGTTGGGCTTCGAGGAAAAGATGAATCTGGCGGAGATTCTGGAACGCCACCCGAAGGGTCAAGAGTACGGCCACATCGTCAAGAAGTACAGCGTATACCCTATCCTGCTTGACGCAAAGAGGAAAGTCCTTTCTTTCCCGCCCATCATAAACAGCAACGACCTCGGCAGAGTCACCGAAGACACCAAGCACCTGCTCGTAGAGGTCACGGGCACGCTGCATCAGACCGTCCTCAACACGCTCAATCTCGTCACCATGGCCCTCGTGGACCGCGGCGGCAAAGCCTGCTCAACCACAGTGCACTACCAAGGAAGGGAATCCCCCATAGTCACGCCAGACTTCCGGAGCAAACGGGTTCCGCTGAGCGTGGACTTCGCAAACCACATCCTCGGGCTTCAGCTGACGGGCGAGCGTATGGCGGAGCTGCTAACGACTGCAGGATTCGGCATCGAAAACGCAACCGACGAATCAGTTGTTGCGCTCGTGCCCTGCTACCGCACGGACATCATGCACCCCGTGGACCTTGTCGAGGATGTCGCGGTGGCGTACGGCTACAACAATATCGAAATGTGCTGGAGAGAACTGCCAACCACCGGGGCAGCGAGACCCGAGCAGCATGCGGTGGACACAGCGCGGGAACTCATGATTGGCGCCGGCTATCAGGAGATCCTGACGTATACGTTGACCAACCCTGAGAACCTGTTCGCCAAAATGGGCTGTCAGGCAATGCCCACGATAGAAGTAGCCAATCCCAAGGTCGTCACGATGACCTGCCTCAGGAGCTGGCTCCTGCCCAGCCTGATGGAATTCCTCAGCAACAACCAGTCAGTCGAATTCCCGCAAAGAATCTTCGAGCTCGGCAGAGTTACCATACCCGACAATGCAAGCGAGACGAGGGCGCGTGACGAAGAATGGCTCGCCGTGGTCACGGCGCATCCGAACGCGGGCTTCAGCGAGATAAAGGCGGTCCTCGACACGTTTCTGACGAACCTGGGCTTGGCGTGGCAGATACAGCCGACCGACCATCCGAGCTTCATCGAAGGGCGCGCAGGATCGGCAACCGTGAACGGCGTCAGAATTGGTGTGCTGGGGGAGGTGAGCCCGAGGGTGCTGGAGGCTTGGAAGCTGGAGAATCCGGTAGCCGCGTTTGAAATCAGCATACAGGCGGTCATTGATTTGTGGAGAGGCAAGGTCTAAGTCACGTTTCAAGGACGTGTATTTTCAAATTCGACATCAAAGGTCTCTGATGGGCATCAGCTGGATTAGTTTTTTGTGTGAAAATGGGCTCTCGGTTTTCTGGTTTGTTGGTTCACTTTTATATGAATATGTTAAAAGCGTCCGCTGAACGCGGCTGGAGTGACTATTTCGTATGCATGAATACTGAAGTTGAAAGTGTTAAGACGCCATATATACTCCGCATGGCTATACCCGCATATTATGAACACTTAATACGTGCAAACCACGAGAAGAATCATCGTTCGTGAGAACCAAGATGGAGCGAAACGATAGATGAAAGGAATTTTGAGAGAAGTCGCCTACGACGAGGAGAAGCTGAAAGAGGTCTACGAGAAAGTTGTGGAAGAAGCCAACAGAGACCCTATCAAGAAAGGTCTCATCAAGTGCCCCGAATGCGGCGAAGAAATTCTCATGATTCCCACGCTGCGTGTCATGCATAAGGCGATAGAGAACCACGTGCATATCCATAAGGAACAGCTGAAAGCGGAACCCATCAAAGAACACCAGATAGCAATCCACATCCGACTCGACTTAATGGGGCAGGTCCTTCAACAAGCCTACCGGCAAGAAGCATCGTAGAAGCGCATCCGTAACAAACTGGCCAGAGGTTTTGGGATATAGCTTGCATTGATTGAACTTTCTCAGAGTCTAGATGTAGGCGCGAATCCAGTGATTCAGACAGCTTTTTCCTCACGTAATATCCCGCTGAATAAAGGAAGTAGTGCAAACTGAGAACACTCAGAGACACGTAGCCTTGTAAAGCCAAAGCTCTCAGCTGCTCATCAAACACACATGGATTCCTAGTTCAGAAGCCTTAAGAGCGCAATTCGGTCTTCAGTACACAGTGAAACTATTTGCCTCCAAACAGAAACAGGCACGCAGCGAACCCAGTTTTCCACCTGTGTGTGACAAATCCGACAGACAGTTTATCCAGAATAAGTATGGCAACACCAGCACACAGATACTTCTTGTCGATTCGTTAGCTTTATTTACACTACAAGCCATAGTACCACCGCGAGGACAGAAGTGGGACGCATGTCGAAGAAACCACCATCGAAAGATGAAGCCCTAGAAGCCATGGACTTCATCGTGAACGTGCTCAAAGAACACGAAAAAGACCTAGATAGACTCATCAGCGAACTCGGCACAGTAGCAAGCAAACTCGGCGAAACGGGCGAAATCAACGTCAAAGTCGGTAAAATAGAAGACAAAATCAGCAACCTCCAAGCAGAAGTCGGCAATCTCCTCCAACAAGTCGCAGAAACAGTCCAAACCTCATCAACCACACACGCGGCAACCGAGTTGACCACAACCAGGATTGACCAAACCGAACCCGCTGCGCCATCACCCGAAGCTGCAGTGACACTCAACGCCGCACCAATCGTGGTCCGCTGCAAGCAGTGGGAAGACTTCCAAGCGCTGGCCGCGCAGGCCGAACGTGTGTCCTTCAGCGTCAGGGAAAGTGAAGGCACTTATGAGGTTAATGCGCTCAAAGACCGCCAAGTCATCGCGTACAGCGGGAAAATGCCCGAAATGGGAGCGCTACTTAAGGTTTGGCTGGTTAAACAGTTAGGCACGTCCGAGGCGAAGGTTCTAGAAGGCATGCTTTCCGTGACTTAGCCGTTTTTTTGGGTTTAGCTTGGATACATAAGGCTTTTATAACTCAGTATCTTAAGTCTCATGATGCGATATGGAGGGTGCGCGAGGTTGAAGGCACACCAAAAGCGGCTGTAGTTTCTTTCCGTTCTCGAAGCCTTCTCCTTTCTCCTCGATTACGGAACGACCCTTTTGGCACGCCAACATTCGATGACGCATCCTCCATCGCGTCAGCGCCGAAAGACTGAGCGAGCGAAAGAGAATGACCGAACAGGACACACTCCACAGAAAGGTCTGCGACGAGATGGCACGGTTCCAGCGAACGATGCAGGAAATCCGCATGCTGAAAACCGTTTCGCAGGACCTGAAGAGCTACAGGCGAATGATGAAGCTGAAGAAGTACGACTAACCCCATGACAAAGCGCCTCGGAGCAGACTATAGCCCCCTCTGTATAAAAATGGAAACGCGGAAAACTTGGGGTTCCTGATGGAGGCATTTCTGTTGGCGGCAGAAGAAACGCTTATAGGTTTAAGCCGCGGGTTAAGGTTTCAGAAGCCCTGTCTTTTGGGCGGGTAGATCAGCCTGGTATGATCGCCACGTTGGCATCGTGGAGGTCCCGGGTTCAAATCCCGGCCCGTCCACCAGTTTCACCTGAGGAATCGCCTCTGCCACGTCCCTACTTGATGGTAGAATATGGTGCAAATTCAGGACAAGGTATTAAAGCGCGTTGTGGCGGGTATTGAGGAAGAAGGGACGCACAGAGCGTGTTTAGTTCCCGTTCCGCAACGTTTGCACTCGCCGTCACGTTTACTCTGCTTTTCTCCGGCATCCTCCTCAGCTCCGCCCAGGGTCTTGCACCTTCTCCCGAGGCAGAATGGAGGGCGCATCCGCTTTTTCAGGTCAGTCCACTGGCTTCTACCTCTCCGACTGGGTATTCTCCCGCCCAAATTAAGACCGCGTACAACCTTCCGGTCTCGGGTGGAGCGGGCACCACGATAGCCGTCATCGACGCATACAACGCTCCAACAATCGAGAGTGACCTAGCGGTCTTTAGCAGCCAGTATGGCTTGGCGCCTGCGAATCTGGAAATTCACAAAATGTCCCAAAACTTGGCCACGGACAGCGGCTGGGCGCTTGAGACTTCGCTTGACGTGGAATGGGCGCATGCCATAGCCCCGAACGCTTCAATTCTTCTCGTGTTAGCGAGGTCGGACCGGCTTAACGACCTACTTGCCGCCGTGGACTATGCCAGAGGTCGAAGCGACGTCGTGGTTGTGTCCATGAGCTGGGGCGACACCGAATTCTCCAGCGAAAGCCTTTACGATTTCCACTTCACGAATTCCTACGGCGCTGCCTTCTTCGTGTCCTCGGGTGACGACGGCGCGGGCGTTCTGTATCCTGCGAGTTCGCCCAACGTCGTGGCGGTCGGCGGGACCACGCTCACGCTTAACGCTGACGGCTCGGTGTCCTCGGAGACAGGATGGAGCGGAAGCGGCGGAGGCATGAGCTCATATGAACCCAAACCCGCCTATCAGGCAACCTACGGCATCGTGGGCAACCGACGCGCCGTGCCTGACGTGGCTTACAACGCAAACCCCACTACGGGGTTCGCTGTTTACGACAGCACGCCCAACGGAGGGCAGTCGGGGTGGTTCCGCATGGGAGGCACGAGCGCAGGCGCGCCACAGTGGGCAGCCATCTACGCTTTGGGTCGCTCCGCCGTGAACAGCAACCTCTACCGCAGCGCCAAATCCTCGTTGAACGCCTCATACTTCCGAGACATCACAACCGGGTCTAACGGAGCCTACAGCGCGACCGGAGGCTACGACTACGTCACGGGCTTAGGCTCGCCGGTCACCGTCAACTTCGCGCAGACAACATCAACCACTTCCATAACCTTGTTGCCGGCTGGGCAGTCAACCCCGCTGTCGGCTAGCAACCAGTTCGCCGTCACCTACACTTCGGGCGGCACCACGCGGACGGCTTACGCACAAGGCGGCACGTTGACGCTAAACGCTGACGCAAATACCGACATCGCGCTTTCAGGAACCTCCACGGCGTCCACGGCATCCGAGCGATGGGTCTTCTCCTCGGACGCGAGCACCGTCTCAGCGCTGTCGGGCACCAACCTGACACTGTACTACTATGACTTACTTGCCCAATCAGTCAGTTACGCGGTGGCAGGCGGTGGCAACCCTGTGAGTCCTACCCTTTCGTACACCGCGGCTCCTTCAGCGCCTTCGGAGCGGGCGACTCCCACGAGTGCCACGTTGCCGCTTTCGCAGTCGCCTCAAGCCATCTGGGCGCTCAGAGGCTCTTCTGCGTCGGTGAACAACCCGATTTCAGGCGGCGCTTCAGAACAGTGGAAGACCACAACCGCCTCCTGGACACTGACGGCGATGAACGCCATACCTAACCCGATAACGTATCAGCACCAGTTCCTGCTCGTCGTCGCTGGAGCGCAGCCAAGTTCTGTGTGGTACAACAGCGGAGAGACTGCCCAAATCCAAGTGCAGGGCGTTTCTGATAGGGCCTCTGGTACGGGGCAGAGAACGACCTCGTACAGCTTGGACGGTGGCGCCCCCGTGAACGTTGAGCCTACCATAGGCTCGTTGACGGTTCCTATCGTCATGAACGCGGCCCACAGACTCCAGATTAACACCGTGAAGCAATACCAAGTGGCGTTTGACGCCTCGGCTTCGCGGCTACTAATGTCGGCGACGCAGCCCACCATCAGCGGAGACAGCTACTGGTACGACGAAGGCACCACAGTCAGAGCTGTGCTGAACGGAGTGGGCGAGCGGTCAGGAGGCGCTGGCGTGCGGCTAGTCTCATTCACGGTAGACGGCGTCACCACACCCGTCGCGGCTTCGGGTCAGGTTGAAGTGCTCTACGTTCCTTTCCTGCTGTCCAGCACTACGGTGTCTGCCCAGCTGACGACTCAGTACCAGCTCGCGACTGCGTCTGGCTCCGTCACGTCGGTTACTCCACCAGCCATAGCAGGAGATACAGGATGGTACGATGCTGGAACGCTCGTCGTCGTGACCTATGACTACTCATGGAACCCAACCGCCGACCAGTCAAGGATCAACGCTGTGGGCTACTCTGTGAATCAAGGTGCTTCGGTTCCGTTGGAGAGGGCTGGGAATGGAACCTTCACTGTCCAAGTGACCATGACTCAACCCGAAACCGTCCAGGTCAACTCGATGGTTCAATACAAGCTCAGAATTTCGGGCGGCTTCAACGTTCAGACTTCGCAGCCTTCGCCAACGGATGACTCCTTCTTCGACTCAGACTCCACGCTCAAGGTGGCAACGAGCCGCATCTGGGGCATTGTGGATGACG
The DNA here is from genome assembly GCA_041946875.1 of Bathyarchaeia archaeon. Taxonomy (GTDB): domain Archaea; phylum Thermoproteota; class Bathyarchaeia; order Bathyarchaeales; family Bathycorpusculaceae; genus JADGNF01. The sequence goes on along the minus strand of JBHGBG010000004.1, from coordinate 73,457 downwards.
ACACGCGGGAGAGACTCGTGTCCTACACGTTTGACGGCGTGACGACCGCAGTCCCGGCGAGCGAGGAAGACAGTTACACAACGCCAACAATTACGTTCAACGAAGCCCACGCGCTCGCCTTCAAGGCGGTTCTCCAACACCACATATCATTCGAATTCAAGGACGCGAGCGGAAAAACCGACATCAAGCCCACATCCTTCCAGGTGGAGACTGCAGGCCTCAGCGTGGTGGACGTGCTGCAGTCCGGTCTGTGGCTGGACGAGGGAGCTCAATTCAAGGTAAACAGCGTCGTCTGGGAAGGCGCGGACGTCAAACCCGAGAACACCGAGACTTACGTGGCGGCTTCGTCGGTTCGTGAAGTGGTTCAGTGCCGAGTCTTCAACGCAGAGCTTGCGGTTCAAGACTTCCTTGGCATGCCGATTTCGGGTGCTCCGGTCACGGTTACACTTGTCAACCAGACAACGGTTCATGTAATCACAGACAGCAAGGGAGTCGTTCCGCTTTCGCTGATTCCAATCGGCACATTCAGAGCTGAAGTCTCGCATTTGGGCGTCACGACCGAATTCGCAGGCGACGCATCCGTGCAAGCTGTTTCCGTGGGGCGAGTGTTTCTGAGCATTCCCATGCTGGGCTTGATTGTCGGCGTCACAGTTGCCGCAGTGGCTGTTGTGGTTGTGGTTCTCCTGAGACGACGTCGCCGTGTAAGCAAGTCTTAGTTCTCTTCAAGTGCCGCAAGCGCTCAGTGCTCTGGCTTTCTCGTTGGAAAACTGTTTTCTCGCTCTTCAACTTGCTCTTGGTGTTAGAAGTCTCTTTAAGAGCTCTTGCTGACTGCTGGCGCGTCGCTCGCGCCGATTCTGCGTTTGAATTCTTCGATGAGGCTTTCAGTTCTTCTTCTCGTCTCTTCCTGGTGTCTGCGGAACTCAGTTGGAGTTTCGTTCTTGGCTGGCAGTTCCTTCGTGTACGGCCATTTAATCGCGACCTCGGTTCCGCCGTCTGTCTTGGTGAACAAGAATTCTATCTCGAAGGTTTTTCCAACCCAGCCTGGGCTGTACTCCATCAGGAGGTAGCGGGGCGGCACGGATTTCTTGACGGCTACGCTTGACAGCCCAACTGCTTCGAGCGCCTTCTGGACTCGCGATTGAGTTTCCTCGATGTTTGCCTTGACGAAGTACTTTTCCTCTATGACTTTTAGCCTCATTCTATCGCACGCTTTGCAATAGGCATCCGACCGTTTTCTGATAAACCTTACGCCGTCCAAGCTTTGTTTGATGAATGCTTGAGGACCTAAGAAGGCCCTGTCAGTTTGGGATAAACTTTTAAACAAAACAGGTATATTCATGTTGGAGGGAGTTGGGCGACAGCATGTCAATTCTCAAGTCACGCGTAGCTATATCGAAACCTTTCAAGGCAGCCTTGACAGTAACGGCACTCTCGACCGTGCTGCTTGCTGTTCTGGTTTTTCAGTTGCCTGTGCAGGCGCAAACGGACCAAGATTTAGCTTGGCTGTATGCACCGGTCCTGCATTTCACTCAAGCTGAGAAGTTCTATCCAACTTCCGTGGACTACATCATCGGTAGCTCGTCGCTTAAGCAGCGAACCTCGACAGGCGCCTCCTTGGTCATCGACTCTGCGCCTACCCCCGAGAACTTGGGCTCACACACTGAGAGCGACCTGTTTCTGGATAACAACGACGGAACATTCGAGAACATAGCCTCAGACTACGGCTTCCGGGAGACGAGCCTAGGATACACGGCGTACGTGCACTTCGTGCGAAACGGCGCCTCAACAGTCATCCAGTACTGGCTGTTCTACGCCTTCAACAACGGACCGCTGAATGAGCATCAGGGCGACATCGAAGTCATAGAAGTGTTCCTCGACGCAGGCGGAGACCCAGAGACGATGCTGTGCTCACAGCATGGCGCAGGCGAGAGCGCGGAGTGGGGCGACGTGGAGAAGTCTAACGGGCACCCCGTGGTCTACGTTGCGCAGGGTTCGCACGCGAACTACTTCCGCAGCTACCAAGGCAAGATAGGTGTGGAAAACGACATCGTCGGAAGCGACGGCAAGACTATAGCGCCAAACGACCTGAACCTCGTAGTCTTGGGCGAGCCAGGAAACCACCCCGTTGAGCAGGGCTGGCTGGATTTCAGCGGACGATGGGGCTACTGGGGAACCGATGAGGAGGCGGCGTTGGGCATGGCAGGTCCCTACGGACCCGTCTTCAACCAGAACGGTATTCGATGGGAGGCTCCTCAAGCGTATTTGGCGGCGACTCTGCCCGTCAACGGCACTTACTTCATCCTCGCATGGCTCCTCGCTAATTTCCTGCTGTTCTTCCTGATCTACACCCTTGCCCGAGGCGCCTGGAAGGGCTGGTGCATTTACAGGCTGCGCAGAAGCGGCGGGTTGATGGTGCGCAGGTTCCTCAGGGGACGAAGCGCCGTCGGGTTCGGGCTCACCGTCGCCGCAATCGTAATCACGCTGGTCGCGCTGTTCCTGCCCTGGTATGCGGTAACCGCATCGTCGCAGACTGGACCGTTGGCGCAAGAGCGAGGCGTGGAACTGATGACGATGGACGGCGTCAACGGGCTGAAAGTGAACATGTTCCTCAGCCCTGCGACCCCCGACTCATCCTCCGGATACGTGAGCCTGTTTTCGGCGCAGATGCCCTTCGCCTTAATCTTCGCTGCCGGAATCGTCCTGATAGCCTTGGACATCATCGGTTTGAAGAATGGTAAGAGCTTCGCCAAAAAGCTCTGGATAGGCATAATCACCGTGCTGATGCCCATCATCCTGATTCTGATATTCGTCTCGATTCTGCCCGCTTTCCTCCCGTTGGCGGGCGGGCTGGTTCCAGGTCAGGGGATACCGCAGGCGGCTGTGGACATGGTGCACGCCATCGCCGGCAGCCCAATCGCGGGAACGACTTCCGCCTGGTTTGAGACGGTTGGGTTCACGACGGTGAGCTGGGGCTTGGGTATCGGCGCTTATCTGTTCATAGTAGCCGCCATCCTCAGGTTAGTCGCTGGGCTGATGTTCTATCTGGCGCGAGAACCACGGCAGCTGACGCAGGAACCGGTTTACGTCGCGGCTCCTCCGCCTCCACCCCCTCCCTCAGCCGACGTCTCCGCCCTCGTGACCGCTGGGAGAGGCTATTCGAACATGGCTGAGAATGAGAGTTTTAGCCCCGCGTTTTCCTGCCGGTTAATCGAGACTTTCCTGCTGAACTTGCCAACCGCGAGCACCGTCTTGAGTTCTTCTTCGACCGGTTCGGGTCGGGACGAGAAAATCATCTCTTTCTGGTCGTTGGTCCAGACGGTTAAGCCTCTGGCTTTGCCCTTGTAGATGAGGTGCACGAGCGCGTTTTCTTCGTCGACCTGCAGCAGAGCCGCGACGTTCGACCCCTGCAAGCCAGACAGCAGCGCGTAAGCCGCCGCGTCCGAGTCCTCCGACTCGTTCAGGAGCTCACCGAAGTAGTGCGGAATAATCTCCGAGTCAACGAGCCCGACTTTCTGGCTTTCGAAAACGTGAGCTTTCAGCCTTGCCTTGAGCTCGGCGTAGTTCTTCACGTTGCCGTTGTGGGCGGACACGATGGTCAGCTGCGGCTCGAAGTGCTCCACGTAGGGCTGAGCTGCCTCCTTGAACTTGACGGTGCTGGTGAATTCTGGACTAGGAAAGCGAACGTGCCCAAGCAGAACCGAGGCGTCGTTCAGTCTGTCCTTCATCAAATCAGTCAACTGCGCCACGGGAGAATCCGCCTCTTTCCCCACTTTCTCGGAAATGACGTTGCCGTCCGGCAGCATCACTGCCACGCCTGCGCCGTAGCCGCCGAGGGGCTGCGCCTCGTCCGGATATTTGAAGGCTTCAAGCTTTTTCAGAATCGCGAATGCCTTTTTCATGGATAATGGTTTCTTGAGTATGAACCCGAAAATGCCGCACATGGAGTTTCCTCCTTGAAAGTACCTCTGTGTCTCCTAGTTAATAGCCTTTCACATGGCAGGTTCGGCAAGGGTTATTAGCGTTGAACTTCTAGGTACATGCGGCTTCAGGCGGTGAGGGACAGTGACGAGAAGAAGAGTCGCACTGGCAGTCTTGATGGTTGCAGTCGTTTCTGTGTCGCTGTTTGCTGCTACGTACATGCTTGGGACTGAGGGTTTTCCCGACTTCTATGTCGGTGTCGAGTTCGCTTACAGCAACGACCTGACGGATTCCAGCGCAAACTTGCGCAACCTCAAGGGTCTGGTGGACAGGGTGAAGGATTACACGAACCTCTTCGTTGTGGGTCTGCCTGAAATATCTCTGGACGAATCGGTTTTGAACGAGGCGTGCGACTACATAAGCGCGGCGGGACTCCACTTCATCATCCTCTTCACTAACACCACCAAGTACCCGTACGCTCCAAGCGCATGGACGAGCGCAGCGAAGCAGAAGTACGGCGAGAAGTTCCTAGCTGTTTACCGCATTGACGAGCCGGGCGGAAGCGAGTTGGACAACGACGAGAGCAGGTTCCTCAACCCCGCAGACTACAACCCACTTGTGAGAGACTACGCCCGCGCCTCAGAGCAGTACGTCAGCATCCTCCAGGGGCATTTTGACTATCTGCATGGTGCTTTGTATCCGAGGATTTTTACGGCGGACTACGCCTTCTACTGGTTCGACTACAAAGGCGGATTTGACGCTGTCTTCGCGGAGTTCGGCTGGAACCACAGCAGACCCCTAAACGTGGCTCTGTGCAGAGGCGCCGCCCAAGCATTCAACAGAGACTGGGGCGTATCAATCACGTGGACTTACCGGCAACCGCCCTACTTGGAGTCTGGCGCAGAACTCTTCAACGACATGGTCTTCGCCTACAACGCAGGCGCAAAGTACGTCGTCGTCTTCAGCCACCCGATGCTAAACGAGTACGGACTGCTGCAAGAAGAACACTTTACAGCCATGGAAAAATTCTGGGATTACGTCAACAGAAATCCGCAGAACCACGGCGCCAACCAAGGCAAGGTAGCTTACGTCCTGCCCGCAGACTACGCCTACGGGTTCCGCAGCTCGGACGACCACATCTGGGGACTGTGGCAAGCCGACGCATTGTCTCCGAAGGTCTGGGCTGACGTGAACCTACTTGCTGCCCGGTATCTTGGCGGGTTTGACATAGTCTGCGACGACGCGGGCGCAACGGAGGCGACTGCTGGTCGGTATGAGCGGCTGTTTTTCTGGAACGAGACCCTAACCTAATAGGCAGAAAAGATGGGCGAAAAAAGAAGAGTGTATGTGGCTAGTAGTTTTCGGTCCAGACCTCGTAATAGCTTCTCGGGTGCCCGCAAACTGGGCAAACTGCTGGTGCCTCTGCGCCTTCGTGGATGAAGCCGCAGTTCCTGCACTTCCATTTGACAGGTGCGTCCTTCTTGAATGCCTTGCCTTGCTGCACGTTCTCCAGCAGTTTCAGGTATCTGCGTTCGTGGGCTGCTTCGACCTTGGCTACTTGTCGGAACGTGTGCGCCGCGGCGTTGAACCCTTCCTGCTCCGCAATTCCTGCGAAATCCGGGTAAAGCGCAGTCCACTCGAATTTCTCTCCTTCTGCGGCTGCTTTCAGATTCTCCGAAGTTGATGCTGTCACTCCGGCTGGGTATGCAGCGGTTATCTCCACAATTCCGCCCTTGAGTTGTTTGAAGAAAAGTTCGGCGTGTTCTTTCTCGTTGTCCGCCGTCTCCTGAAAGATCGCGGCTATCTGTTCGTAACCTTCCTTCTTGGCTTGGTTGGCGGCGAAGGTGTAACGGTTGCGTGCTTGCGATTCGCCTGCGAACGCTGCTAGGAGGTTCTTCTCTGTTCGGCTATTCCTAAACTCCATAATGAAATCCCCGAGGCAGTTATGGCGTCGAGAAATAAAAACGATTCCAAACTCCCAAGCCAAATCGCCCCTCAGTCGCTCGTATTGCCGTTGGTGTAACCAACTCTCCTAGGTCAGTCCAGAGTTGTAGGAGTTAAAAGTTTAAACCTGTTCAGCCCCAAATGTACTGTCGGCGATTGTCCGTGAACGTAACCTTTTGGCTCTTGGACATTAACTCCGAAATGAAAGAGGGCTTGCCCGAACTCTGGATGTGGGGAATCACCGCCAACAGCGAAAGAGTTCTCGTCATCGACCGCAACTTCCTCAACTACTTCTACGCCGTGACCCAAGAACGTGCAGACCCCGCGAAGGTTGCCGACGCCATCAGGAGACAGTACGGCGACGCCGTGTTGAAGTGCGAGGTTACCCCCCGCCGATACTTCGGCAAACCCGTGCAGACAGTCAGAGTCTACTGCCATGAACCAGGCAAACTTGCAAAGCGAGTTCGAGACATCGAAGGCGTAAAAGAATGCCTCGAAGATGACATTCGCCCAGCCATGCGGTACCTCATAGACAACAACATCGTTCCGTGCAGCTGGCACGAAGTCGAAGCCACATCAGAGGAGAACACGCAGAACGCCCGAGTGGACAAAACGTACACCGCGAAGTCACCCCCGAAACTCACGGAAAAAACCGAACCGCCACAGCTACGCATACTCAGCTTCTACCTAACCTGCTACAGCCGCGAAGGCTCGCCCAAACCCGACCGAAACCCCGTCGTCATCATCTCCACAGTCACAAACGACGGCGAGGAAAAACAGTTCATAGCCAGCGACGACCGAAACGACAAACCGCTCCTCGAAGAATTCATCGCCTACGTCCAGAAACTCAACCCAGACATCATCACGGGCTACGACACAAACGCCGTCGACTGGGGCTACCTGCGCGACCGATGCCGCAAACTCAAGCTCAAACTCACAATAGACCGCGCATGCACCCAACCGCACACGAGCGTCTACGGGCACGTCTCGCTCACGGGCATGGCAAATCTGGACCTGAAAGATTTCGCCGACCAGTTCCCAGATGTGAAGGTTCAGACGCTCGAAAACCTTGCCGACCACCTGGGCATTATGAAACTCGACGAGCGAAACGTTATTTGGGACGTGGACTTCGCAGACTACTGGGACGACAAGCAAAAACGCACCGCACTAAAAGCCTTCTCCATGGACAACGCACGGTGCGTCAAGAGAATCACCGACGCCGTGCTCGACTTTGCGCTGCAGCTCTCCAGCCTCGTAAGCCTGCCCCTAGATCACGTCATGACGGCGGCGGTCGGCTTCCGCATCGAATGGTTCCTCATGAAGCGAGCCCAGAAAATCGGAGAACTCATTCCGAAACGAGTCGAGCAGCCATACAGACCTTACGCTGGCGGACTCGTCCTCCAACCGCAGGCGGGACTGCACGAGAACATCGTCGTCTTGGACTTCAAGTCTATGTACCCGAACCTCATGATAGCCTACAACCTCTCGCCCGACACCTACGTCTCGCCCGGAGAGAAGGTCCCTCCCGAAGGCGTGTTTGAAGCACCCGACGTGGGACACAGGTTCCGGAGGGAGCCACCAGGCTTCTACAAAGAGGTCCTAACCTACCTCATCGGCGCCAGAACCGAGGTTCGTCTGAAGATGAAGAACCTCAGCCGCGGAAGCGTGGAATTCAGAGTCTTGGATGCAAGGCAGAAAGCCGTCAAGGTGCTCACGAATGCTGCCTACGGCTACGCCGGCTGGATTGGGGCGCGATGGTACAACAAGCCAGTAGCGGAGGCGGCGACGGCGTGGGGAAGACACACGATTCTCACCGCGGTCAAACTGGCTGAGAAGGCCGGGTTGAAAGTGATTTACGGCGACACCGACAGCCTCTTCGCGGCCTACGACGAGAAGAAAACGCCAGCGCTGGAGAAAGAAATCGAACGCGAACTGGGGCTGGAGGTGGAGGCAGACAAGATTTATGTTCGGGTTCTCTTCACCGAAGCCAAGAAGCGTTACGCTGGACTGCTGCCCGACGGCACACTGGACATCGTCGGGTTGGAGGTTATGCGGGGAGACTGGGCAGAAGTCGCCAAAAAAACGCAGGAACACGTGCTCGAAATTGTCCTGAAGGAGCAATCTCCGAAGAAAGCCGCAGAGTACGTACGCGCCGAGATTGCCCAGTTGAGGGCGAACAAAGTTCCGTTCCGCGACCTCATAATCTGGAAGACCCTGACGAAGCCAGTCGAGGAGTATGCGGTGAAGGCTGCGCACGTGGAGGCTGCCCGAATGCTGCGCGAGAAGGGCTGGAAGCTGACGGTGGGAGACAAGGTCGGCTACGTCGTTACCAAAGGGGAGCGGGAGCGTCTCTACGAGAGGGTGAAGCCCTATGTTTTCGCTTCGTACGCTGAGGTGGATGTGGAGTACTACGTTTCTAAGCAGGTGGTGCCTGCGGCGGCGCGGGTGCTGGAGTTTTTCGGCGTGAAAGAAGAAACGCTGCTGGCGGGCAAAGGCGGCGAGGAGAAGTCCAAGAGTCTGCTGGAGTTTATGGGCGCTTAGGCTTGCCCGATATCTTGGAAGGTCAGAAGCTCCACGTTCAGGGCTGGTTTGACGGCTTCGGACACTCGGGAGGCGATGATGCGTTTGATGTTTCTGTCGCTGGCGATGTCGACGATGCGCTGGGTGATGATGCCGTCGAAGATGACGGTGTCGACACCCGTGACCTGCTGGAGTCTCTCGGCAAGTTGGCTGACTGGTAGGCGTTCGATTTGTTCGAGTTTTTCATTCATAAGGATGGCTTCGAGTGAGCCTTGCAGGGCTTTGGCGGCTTGACTTATGGCATCTGGGAGTTCGGCTTTGGGTTTTTCCTGGGCTTTTTTGGGTTTGAAGAGGTCGGTTACCGCTACGCGGTTTTCGAGGGCTTCGGTGATTTCTTTGCAGTTGCATTCTTCGATTTCTTTGCCTCGTGGTGCGCGTCCGACGTACTTGATGCTTGTGACTTGGAGGAGTTCCTTTAGAATCAAGTCTCCGCCGCGGTCGCCGTCGAGGAGTGCGGTGCATTCTTTTTCTTTGGTGAGGCGTTTGATGGTTTCGGGGACTTTTGCGCCTTCCAGCGCGACGGTGTTGGTTATGCCGCAGCGCGTGAGGTTGATGATGTCTGCTCTGCCTTCGACGATGATGATTTCTTTGCTGGTTTCGAGTGTGGGTCCTGCTGGGAGTTCGTCTGTGCCGTATTTTTCGACTTTGCCGAGTTTCATGGTGTCGCTGATTTCTTTGTAGACCTCGTCGACGCTGGGCATGGATTCGATGTTCCATTTGTGGAGGATTTCTTTGGCGCGGTCGATGATGATTTTTCTGCGGGCTTCGCGGATGTCTTCGATTTTGTCGAGGGTGACTTTGGCGCTGCAGGGTCCTACGCGGTTGATGCTTTCGACTGATGCGGCTATGAGGGCTGTGGATACGCGGTCTAGGCTGGTGGGGATGGTTATGGTGCCTGTGGTTCGGTCGTTTTTAGAATGGAGGTCGATTTCGATTCTGCCGATGCGGCCCGTTTTCTGCAGTTCCCTTAAATCGAGTTCTGGTCCGAATAGGCCTTCGGTTTGTCCGAAAACTGCGCCGATTACGTCGGGTTTTTCTACGACGCCTTCGATTTCGAATTTTGCGTGTATAACATACTTTATGGTAAAGGTTTGGGAGGTTCCCATGATTGTTAGTCTCCTGATTTGTGATGTGTTGAGTTAGGTTGACTGCATGCTTGTGGGTTGTGTTCGCAAGCATGTTTCTGTTAACTTCTTACTCTAACTGTATCTGTAGTTGTATGCTGAGTGATATAATTCTTGTGGTGTCCAGCTAAGTGTTTGTGGCTGAGGTCTGCGCTGTTTGTTGCGAATGCGCGTGGAGGAGCGGTTTCTTTTGCGCTCGGCGCAGACTTTAGCTCCCTTGTTTATGGCTGGCTGGGTTTCTGGGTGGGTTAGACCCCCTCTATAGGTTTCTGCAATGAGTTTCTAATAGGCACCAAATATGATGGCTGAGATCCGTGTCAGAAAGGAGTAAGAAGAACGCCGTTTCCTTCGTGTGCTATTCTGCGTGACTATTCTCTGATGTGTCCTCTGCCCAGTACGAAGTACTTCGTCGTAGTCAGATGCTGCGCGCTCATCGGTCCTCGTGCATGCAGTTTCTGCGTGGATATCCCGATTTCCGCGCCCAGCCCAAACTGGTTGCCGTCCGTGAACCGCGTGCTTGCGTTCCAGTAGACCGCTGCCGAGTCGACTCGCTTGATGAAGTGCAGTGCCTTGTCGAAGCTTGCGGTCAAGATGCTGTCGCTATGGTGGCTGCCGTACTTGTTGATGTGAGCGATGGCTTCGTCGACGCCACCGACCACCTTGACGCCTATGATGAGGTCGAGGTATTCGGTGTACCAGTCCTTCTCCGTGGCAGGCTTCACGTTCGGCACTATCTTCTTGGTTTCTTCGTCTCCCCGCACTTCCACGCCCTTTTCGCGCAGAGCGCCGACGGCTTTGGGTAGGAACTGCTCGGCGATGCTCCTGTCCACGATAAGCTTCTCCGCCGCGTTGCAGACACCCGGGCGCTGGCACTTCGCGTTGATGATTATCGGGATGGCGCGTTCGAGGTCCGCGTCCTCGCAGACGTAGATGTGGCAGTTTCCGGTGCCCGTCTCGATGACGGGTATGCGCGACTTCTCAACCACGGTCTTGATGAGGTCTGCGCCTCCTCTGGGAATGAGCACGTCGATGTAGTCCCGCATGCCCATCAGCTCTTCCGCCGCTGCTCGGTCGGGGTTGGCGACGACTTGGATGGCGTCTGCTGGCACGCCCGTGCCGGTCAGGGCGTCGCGGAGGACTTCGCCGATGGCTACGTTGCTGTTTATGGCATCGGAGCCGCCTCTGAGTATGACCGCGTTGCCCGCTTTGACGCATATGCCCGCGGCGTCCGAAGTCACGTTCGGTCTGGATTCGTAGATGACGCCGACGACGCCCATGGGCACTCGGAGCATGCCGATGACTAGGCCGTTGGGTCGTGTCCAGGTGTGTTCGATGCTGCCGATGGGGTCAGCCAGCGCTGAGACTTCGCGGAGCTCCTTTGCCATGTTCGCGATTTTCTTTTGGTCCAGCGCCAAGCGGTCGAGGAGGGCGGCTTTCATGCCTTTGGCTTTCGCAGCGTCAACGTCCAGCTTGTTCGCTGCCAGAATCGTCGCCGCGTTCGCTTCGAGCGCGTTTGCCATTCGGCACAGGGCTGCGTTCTTCACTTCAGCTGTGAGTTGAGCCGTAAGGTAGGACGCGGCTCGGGCTTTCTTGCAGATTTCCAGTATGGTGCTCATTTTTCTGCCTCTAACATGTGGATGTTTCGGTGCTCGATGACCTCTTTGGGGCAGGAGGCGCCGAGCTTTTTCCTGACTTCAGTTACTTTCAGCCCTCTAATTAGGTTTAGTTCTCCAGCCGCGAAGTTTGGGTTGCCCTTGGCGAACTCTTCGCCGTTCTCGTCGATGAGGCTGACGACGTCGCAGGCTTTGAAGTGACCCACCACTTTTGTCACGCCCACGGGCAGGAGGCTGGAGCCTTCGAGGATGGCTTTCTTGGCGCCTGCGTTGACGTGGATTTGTCCCTTCACGGCTGCGCCGTAGGCTATCCACCGCTTGATGGCTTTCAGGCGTGTCTGCGGCTTGAAGTACGTACCGACCGCTTCGCCGTTGAGGATGTCGACGATGACGTTTTCGCGTCGGCTGTTCGCTATGACGACGGGTATGCCGCATGAGGTTGCAATTTCGGCGGCTTTGACCTTGCTCTTTATGCCACCCCTGCCCAGCTTGCTCTTGCCCTCCAGCGAACTCTTCAGCTCAGGCGTGATGCTCGCGACGACGGGGATGACGACGGCTTCAGGCTTCGATGGGTCCATCGTATACAAGCCATCTACGTCGGAGAGGATGATGACGAGGTCTGCGCCGATGGCGTTCGCCACAAGGACGCTGAGGATGTCGTTGTCGCTGAAGTTCACCCGGTAACCCTCCTCCATGGGCATCAGCTCGTCGACGCTGGTTACGTCGTTTTCGTTGATTATGGGCACGACGCCGACTTTCAACAGCATGCTCAGCACGTCGCAGGTGTGCACGTACGACGCCCGGTTCGACAGGTCCTCGGCGGTGAGCAGAATCTGCGCCACTTTTACGTCGTAAGGCTTGAACAGTTCGCGGTACTTCGCCATGAGCACGCTCTGCCCCGACGCCGCCGCGGCCTGCTGGAATACGATGTCCTGCGGCTTGGGCGGAATTCCCAGTTCAGCGATGCCTGCTGCCACGGCACCTGATGTGACGAGGACGACGCGGTCGCCCTGCTTCTGCGCTTGGGAAATCTGTCGGGCGAGCCTGCCCATTTCTTCTTCATCGAGTTCTCCCTCGCTGGTAGTTATGCTGCTGGTTCCCACTTTCACAACGACAAGTCTCTGGGGCATCAGGAGCCTCCTCCGCGGTAAAGCACATGCAACACCGTGATTGTTTATGCTGGAGATACGGTTTTTCTTCCTTAAAAATTCATCCCGCGCAACCTGGTCCGAACAGGATATTAAAAACCCCTTGCATAATTAGCTCGAAGCAGAAACCGAAACTTGTCCTGCAAGTTACAATTTTCGGAAGGTGAACCTGAAAAATGAAGAATTTCAGGAACAGAGTAGAGGCGGGACAGAGTCTCGCCACTGCCCTCAAGACCGCAGCCGAGGACGCGATTGTCTTAGCCATCCCCAGAGGAGGCGCGGTTGTCGGCTACGAGATTGCCCACGCCCTGCGGATACCCCTCGATGTTATGGTTACGAAAAAAATCGGAGCACCCGACAACCCTGAGTTGGCCATCGGCGCCGTGGCGGAAGACGGAACCAGTATAGTCGACGAGGAACTGGCGAGGCGCCTCTACGTTCCCCCAAGCTACATCCGCGAAGAAGCGGAAAGGCAGAAAGCCGAAATCAAACGCCGACTCGCCGCCTATCGAGGCGACATGCCGTACCCGAGGCTGGAGAACCGCGAGGTTATTCTTGTCGACGACGGCGTAGCCACAGGCTCCACGATGAAGGCAGCGTTGAGACTGCTGCGCAAGAAGGGCGCCCGAACCATAACCGTCGCCGTCCCAGTCGGACCCGCTGACACAATCGCCGAGCTGAAGCAGCTGGCGGACCGCGTCGTCTGCCTTTACACTCCTGAGATGTTCTACGCCATAGGCGAATTCTACCAGGACTTCGAGCAGACCAGCGATGACGAAGTCAAACGGCTCCTGCAGCGGAACCGGCAGGAACTGCAGCTGAAGGAGGCAACGGCGTGAACAAGGCTCCAGCGAAGGAGAAAATCCCTGTAGAAATCCAAGCCGACGGGGCAACGATAAACGGCGACCTGACTATACCCAGAGACGCCACGGGCATCGTGCTCTTCGCTCACGGAAGTGGCAGCAGCAGGTTCAGCCCACGCAATAACCAGGTGGCGCGAAGCATCAACAAGGCAGGCTTAGCCACGCTGCTCATCGATCTGCTTACGAGTGAAGAGGAGCAGAGGGACATGTACACGGCGGGGTTCAGGTTCGACATAGACTTCCTGGCGAAACGCCTCATCGCAGCAACTCAGTGGCTCAAGAAGAGCCCCAAAACCAAAGCCTTAGCCGTAGGCTACTTTGGTTCAAGCACGGGCGCTGCGGCCGCCCTCATCGCAGCCGCAAAACTCCCCGCCGACGCGAAAGCCGTTGTCTCACGCGGAGGAAGACCCGACCTCGCCGTGGAGTATCTCGACAAGGTAAAATCGCCGGTTCTGCTCATCGTGGGCGGGGACGACACCGAAGTCATCGAACTCAACCAGCTGCCCTCGGACGGTTGACCTCGGAGAAGAAAATGGAAATCGTCCTAGGCGCCGCGCACCTGTTCGAGGAGCCGGGCAAGCTGGAGGAAGTGGCGAGGTTGGCAGTCGGCTGGTTCACGAAGTACTTGCGCTGAATAAGCACTAGGCAAGTAGCTGAACTCATCCACTCGTTCCTCTGTAGCGGCTTCCTCACTATCTACGAGGGCAAGCCGTTCGGCACGTCGGCAGAGCTGAATTCAGATGTCGATTTGGCGTTGACATGCGCTTAGGGCGGAGGGTTCCACAGCCTATTTCTACCTCCCTGAGCATATGCCTTCTCGAACCGAGACGAAACGCCGTGAAAATCATCGAGAAAAACCTCCGCCAAGGCTTCGTCAAAGTCGTCCCAGATTCACCCGACGACCTGTGGCACCTGTACAACATCATCTACAAGGGCGACGAGGTCTACGCTTATTCGTCCCGCGCCATCAAGTCGGACACGGAGGCGTCCCGACCGAAAAGCGGCGAACGCGTCTCCGCCTTCATGGGCGTAACAGTGGAGTCGGTCGCCTGGGACAAGTTCTTGGGCAAACTCCGCGTCCACGGCATCATCTGCCACGCGCCAGACATCATCCCCACGGGCGCGCATCACACGATAAGCATAGCGCTGAACCAGCCCGTCACCATAGTCAAGAAAGAATGGCCGAGACACGCGCTCGACAGGCTGCAGAGAGCAAGCGAGACCGAGAAGCCCATGCTCATCATAGCCATCGACGACGAAGGCTACGCTATAGCCGAAACCAAGCAGTACGGCGTCGAAATCAAGGTCGAAGAACGCACCAAACTCCCAGGTAAGCTGGAGGCGGAAAAACGCGCAGGCGCCACGAACGAGTACTTCAAACGCGCCACCAACAGCCTCAGCCAGCTCTGGAACGCGTCGCGCAGTCCCGTGGTCATCGTGGGCGTGGGGTTCGTGAAGAACGACTTCGCCAGGTACTTGCAGGACAACGCTGGAGACCTCGCCAAATCCGTAGTGGACGTGAAGAGCGTGAACAACGGCGGGGTCAGCGGCATCTACGAGGCGCTGCGCTCGGGCGTTCTCATGAGGGCGGCGAAGCAGATGCGAGTCGTCGAGGAAACTATAGTCATGGAGGAAGTCATGAAGCGCTTGGGCAAGGGCGAAGCCACCATAACCTACGGCGTCGACGACGTGGAAAACGCCGCCACAATGGGCGCCGCGGAGAAGCTGGTGCTCGCGGACACGCTACTGCGAGACGCCACGGAAGAGCAGCGTCTGCGACTGGAGAAAATCATGCACGACGTGGAGCGGCGAAAAGGCAGCGTCGTCGTGGTCAGCACAGAACACGAGGCAGGCGCTAAGCTCTTGGGGCTGGGCGGAACCGCTGCGCTGCTGAGGTTCCCAATCTACAGCGCCGGCACAAGGGAGAACGCCTAAGCTGTGCCCGCGCGAAGCCTCAGCTTCTCGCGCAAAAACCCAGACAATTCGGGAAGCACACTGTTTTTGGACCTGAGGATTAGTTGTATTTAAGCCGCGTCCAAGAGGCGTGTGACCTTGACATCTGTTTAAGCGATATGTTTAGGCAAGGAACATTTGAAGCAGGCAGCTTTCTGTGGCGTACAGTTGTCGCTTCGCTTCGCGTTTGTTCTTGGTTTGGAACAGGTTGTTCGGAAAGCAGAACATTTTGTTCCAAAGCATCGCACCAAATACAGGGAAATCAATAGTAACCGCGAGGTGAGCGCGATGTCCGAGCCGAAGTTGCCCTTCAAAAAGTGGGTTTACCCAGTTGCCGCTGTGGGCTTGATTCTTTTCTTGCTTAACATTCTCTTCTACGGAGATTTTGGAGATGTCGTGTCGGTAATTGGCACAGCAAACCTGGCCTTCTACGCCCTCGCGTTCTGCTGTGTCTTGGGCTCAATCCTGTCCCAAGCGCTTGCCTGGAAGAGCATGCTTCGGAACATGGCGCTGGAGACGAAATTCCGAAGAGTCTTCAACCTCTGCTTAGTCGGCAACTTCGTTGACGCGCTTGTGCCTGGAGGGTGGGCGGGCGACATCTTCAAGGCTTACCTGCTTTCCAAGGACCAGGAGGGGAGCGGCGCGAAGGCAGCTGCCTCCATTGTTCTGAAAAACGTCATCGAACTGCTGGTTACTCTTGCGGCGCTGGTTTCGGGCATCGTTCTTTTAGCTTTGAACTACACGTTGGAGGGCGGAATCATGATTGTGCTTGGCGGGGTGATGTTCTTGATGGCGCTGCCCCTTGCAGTGATTGTCTACTTGAGCGTAAACATCAACGCAACGACGAAGGTGATGGCTTGGCTCAGCCGCGTGTCGGCGCGCATCAGAGGAAAACCGGCAGAGACCTCGGGCATCAGCGGGAAACTGCAGGGTCAGCTGCAGGAGTTTCACGACGGCATCATGATGATTAAGTCCAGCTCCAAGTCGCTGCTTCGCCCCGTCCTGTTTCAGGTGCTGGCTTGGGTTTTCGACATACTGACACTGTTTGCCATATTCACATCGCTGGGCTACATGGTCGGCTTAGACAAGTTGGTCATCACGAACACGCTTGTGGTGGGTCTGCAGACTCAGGGCATGGCCCTGGTCGGGTTCGCGCAAATCGTCTCAAGCACAGTGTACACGGTCCTCGGCATCTCACCGATACTGGCGATGGCTTCAAGCCTGCTGGCAGGGTTCGCCTCCTTCTGGTTCAAGGCAGGAGTCTCGTTCTTTGCCTTCCAACGCACCGTCTTCGCTCACAGAGGCTCCGTCCTCACCCCAACCGCTGTCGGCGTAGCGGGCGAGGGCCTTATGGAAGCGGAAATGCCGAATCTCGGACCAGCAGGCTAAAGAGCCGTGAAAAGCGGGAGAAACCTGCTTATAAATACATGCATTTATATACCCCTTTATATACCCCTTTATATATTGGCTTTACGAAAGCGTGAGTGGAAATGAGCAAACGAAAACCGTTAATCAGCATCCAGAACATCGTCGCTTCCGTCTCGCTGAACCAGAAGATTGACCTGCAGAAAATCGTGGAAAAGTTCCCACAGACCGAGTACAACCCCAGCGTCTTTCCAGGCTTGGTTTTCCGGCTGAAGAAGCCGAAGACTGCCACCCTCATCTTTGGCACAGGCAAGATGGTGTGCACAGGCGCGAAGTCGGAGAAGGAGTCGCGGAGCGCTGTCGAAAAAGTGGTCAAAGAACTCAGGAGCCAAGGCATTCAGATAACGGAGAAGCCCGTGGTGAACATCCAGAACATCGTCGCATCCGCGGAGTTGGGCGGAGAAATCGACCTTGAGAGCTTAGTTTACAAGCTAGGCAGAGTCATGTATGAGCCAGAACAGTTCCCAGGAGCCGTCTACCGCATGGACGACCCGCAGGTGGTTTTCCTCATTTTTAGCGCGGGGAAACTCGTTTGCGTTGGCGCCAAGAAGGAAGAGCAGGTCTACCAAGCCGTGGATAAGATTCAGAAACTGCTCGAAGAGAAGGAACTCATCTACTACCCCAACCAGTAACCATGTGCCGACTACTCGGCACTTTTTAGCCTTCTACGCACGGCAGGGTTCGCGTCCGCAAGGCGCTTCAAAGCCATCTCAAACGTCTCATCAGACGCAAGTTCCCGTTTCACGAACACGCCTGTCCTGCCTACTGCGTCCCGCTTCATCAAGGCATGCACTCGGTCGAGCACGGTTTCCACAGAGACACCAAGAGTTTTCGCTGTCTCTTCCTCCCTGCCCATGATACTGCTTTCTACGTGTCCCTTCTCTGTGGGCTGGATGAGTTTCAGCCGCTTGTCCACGCCCGGCACGCGGATGGCTCGGTGCAGTTCTTGCAGGCTGATTTCGCCGCTGAACCTGTAGAACTCCCGCTCCACCTTCCGCATCCGCATCAAGGCGAAGGAGACGGTTGCGGCTTCGTCGATTTCGACGTAGGCTTTCATGGTGTAGGCTGGCGTGGCTTGAACCACCATGCGCGACAGCACAGATATTCCCGCCGCCTCCAGTGCCGATTCGACGCGGAAGCCTGACGGCATGTCGGGTACGAAGACATCTACGTCGCTGCGTTTCGTCACGTCGCCGCGAGCTATGCTTCCATGCACCACGGACAGCAGGCTGAACCGTTCCAGCGCTTCCATCAGTTGAGCAGCCTTCTCCCTATAACCGCGCAGTAGGGTCCACCGTTCAGCCGTGTAGGCTACTTCTTTGACGTCTGGGTGGACATCAGGCTTCTTGCTCACCTGGGTCATCTCTTCGAGGAGAAATGCGGTGAATGGTTTATTAGCCTTCGCCAGCCTCAACCTACCAGCGTGACCCCGCATGAGCGATGCCGCAACCAAGTGCCGCGCCTGCAAACGCCGAGGAGCGTTCTTCCACAGGCAGTACAGTGGAGAGACACTCTGCAAACGGTGCTTTGCCGAATCCATCGAAAGAAAAGTCCGCACATGCATCGTCAAGTACAACATGCTCAACTTCAACGACCGCGTGGCGGTGGCGGTTTCAGGCGGCAAAGACAGCATGAGCCTACTCCGCGTTCTGGCGGACATGGAGCGCAAGTACCCGCGGGCGTCGCTCGTGGCGGTAACCGTAGACGAGGGCATACGCGGCTATAGGGACGAAGCTCTCAGAATTGCGGCGGAGGCCTGCAAGAAGCTAGACGTACCCCACAATGTAGTCTCGTTCAAGCAGTTGTACGGGTTCACGCTGGACGAGATGGTGCAGCGAATGCGCGAACGCCAGAGCGAGTTGACGCCCTGCGCCTTCTGCGGCGTCCTCCGCCGAAAAGCCCTCAACCTAGCCGCCATAGAGGCAGGCGCGAACAAGCTCGCGACGGGACACACGCTGGACGACGAGGTACAGACGTCGCTGCTAAACATATTCCACGGAGACATCACGCGCTTAGCCGTGGAGAAGCCCATGACCAGCAAGGTGCATCCGAGGCTCGTGCAGAAAATCAAGCCTTTCTGCGAGATTCCTGAGAAGGAAAGCGCATTGTATGCCTACGTGAAACGGATGGATTTCCAGAGCACCCCCTGCCCCTACGCACAGGACGCGCTGCGGAACGACATCCGCACACTGCTGAACCGCATGGAAGAGAAACACGCCGGCACGAAGTTCACAGTCTTCAAATCGATGGAGCGCCTGCGACCCGCGCTGGAAGGCTTAGAGGAAAAAGCCGAGTTCAAGGAGTGCGCGGAATGTGGCGAACCGTCGGCGGGCGACTTGTGCATGGCGTGCCAGCTGCTGAAGCAGATACGGTGAGGCACTGGGTTACTCGTTTTTCCTGTCCTGTGCGTCCTGCAGTTCCGCCGCTTCCGCCATAAGCTCCACTTCTCTCACGGTCATGGGTTTGTTTGTGGCTTTCAGAACCATCCTTGTGCTCCAACCGCACTTGGTGCACTCAAACCTGGGCGGGACTATTCCCATGTGGCCGAACAGGTCGCCGCCCATCGTTTTGACTCTGCGCACCTTGGGGCTCTTGCATTTTGGGCAGATTGGCAGTTCAACGTGTTTTCCTTGCTTTTCCAGCTCTTCCAGGGCTTGGGCTAGTTCCGTGATTTCTCGGTCTTCCTGCTCAATCTCTTCCTGATTGGCGAGCAACTGTTTCTTTCGTTTCTTCCGTTTAGGCTCAACCTCTTCCATCTCAGCGTCTCCTTCAGCCGTATGCTTAGTCTGTAACCTGCAGAAAGGCGTTGTGGTACATGCTTTTACAACTAGTACAGCCATTTACAGAATACGATAAATACTCTGACCGCGAATCTTCTTGCAGGCTGATGCACGTGGACAGGAAAACGGCGTTCACCATACTCCTCGTCGCGCTCACCGTCTCCGTTGTGGCGCTGACGTGCTCCAGCGGCGACAGGCAAGTCTTCGGGATGCCGCTGGGCTCGGCGAAACCGCCCGACCTGTTTCTCTCCGCCCCAGTCGCGCTGACGGCGGGTTTGCAGGAGTACAGGAATCCGCTGAACCAGGCGACGAGGCTTGGAATCTACACGTTTGTCAAAGACAACCCAGGCGTCCATTTCCGAGGGATATGCAGCAGCCTCAATCTGTCTGTCGGCGTGGCACAGTACCACCTAAGTGTTCTCGTGCATGCTGGTTTGGTTGACGCATCCAGCGATGGGCAGCTCAAGCGGTACTTTGAAGTCGATAGGTTCACAAAAAATGAAGCACAGCTCATTTCCCTGCTGAGACACGAAACCAAAGGAAGAATACTTTCAGCGCTCGCGCAGGGCGACTCGGTCTTGCACAGAGATTTGGCGTGCAGCCTGAAGGTATCCTCGCAGGCGTTGAGCTGGCAGATGAAACAGCTGAAGACCATGGTGCCCATCGAAACGGCAAGACACGGAATTCACGTCGAATACTCCCTGAGTCGAGAAGCAGCCGCTCAGCTGAAGCCGTTTCTCAACGTAGTCAGCAGCTGAACTTACATAGACTATATAGATTATGCAGGATAACCCTAAAAGACACCTCGCAAGTATATAGCAAAGAAGGCGAGGTGAACCAGGAAAAATGCTATCCCGAGACTGCGACGGCTGCCCAGAGCGGAAAACCTGCAGCGTACGCTACACCAAGGTCGGCAAGGGCGAAAAAGTCTACTGCCCAGACGGCACAGCCCACTTGGTCGACGAAGAAGAGACGTGCCCGACCGAGGGCATCTGCGAGCCGATTCTCCGAGTGACCCCATAGTTTCCATGTTCAGGCAAGAGTTCACGTTCCCCCCACCTATTTAGTCTGGCTTCGCTGCGGAACTTTCAGCTTTCGGCTTGACTTTCTCAAGGGTTATATGTTGAACGCAGCGGAATAGTTGGCGAGGAATCCCGTGACTCAGCTTCCAGACAAACCCACAGCCATCATAATCGCATGGATGGCACTGAACGTGGCGCTGCTTATGCTTCTGATACCTGGCGACTTGGAAGACCTGAACAACTACATAGAATTTGTCCTGTGGATAGCCTCCATCGCGGGCTTGGCAACCATGCGGAAGGCTGGCGCGGCGTTCGCCACCGCGGTTCTCTGCGTCACGCTGGGCACGAGCTTGGGCAACGTTCTCCTGGCTTACTATTCCGGGGTTATGGGGCATCCAGTGGCTTACGTGAATGGTCTGCGCATAGCCGTAAACGCGGCTGCGGCAGCGTATATGTTCAAGCGCATGTTCGAAGGCAAATACGAGTAACTCATCCAGCCAGGTCGAAGGCAATGCATAGAGACTCTGATTCTTGAAGGCAAGAAATTTTTGGCGGATACACATATACACATTGAAACGACTGATACAAGCTCACAATACATCACTCTATTTAATGGGAGAACGGAAGTGGCTGTGAAGCCAGCAAGGATGAGATTATATTAAGTCGAGGTAAGACGCGGTGAGTTTTTGCGCATCTGTTCGAGTTATCCTTTTTCGACAATTCCGCGAATTATGAAAAGCTTATTTAGTTTCAAAAGCAGCCCATCTAGCTATAAAAATCAAGTATCCGTCCAATCGGGAGAGTGCAGATATAAGAGAATGTAGCAGTTGTCTAAGGCTCAAACCCCAAAGAAGGCGCAACAGCGTAGGTACTAGGTTTGTTGTTGCTCTATTGGTTTTGTCTTTTTGCAGCCTGAATGCTGTTGCATTGTCAATTAACGTCACGAATGCGCAAACACCGTTTGAAACCACAGGCACAATTGCAAACTATGACACTTGTTTTCATTGGATTTACGATGTGAAAGTGAATGACTTGGTGTTGGTTACTGTCAAGCCCATTGAAAATGGAGCATACAAATCTGAGATACTGTCTCCCAGCTTGGTCTTAATCAATTCAACTAGCGATCGCTTCGGTACCCAGTCCTATCAATTCATTGCTGCAATTAGTGGAGATTACCTACTTAAAATAACGACTAGTAGCCAAGTCACCAGTAACGTATATTTCAGTTACTCATTTAACTATACGATAAAATCGTCGCATGCCATTTCCAGCGGCAATCCAAAACAAGCAACACCTAACTCGATTATCGGAGAAATCAACGGGACCGACACAGTCTATCAGAAAATCCAGAACATTAAATCGAATGATAGAGTCCTCGTTAGCGTAACCCCCGACGGACACGATGGATATTACTCTGAAATTTTGTCGCCCAACTTGACGATAATTGGTTCAACGGGTCCGGCAATTTTCTTTTCTGGTAGCCATTCTTACCAGTTTATAGCTGACAGCAGTGGAGATTACTTGCTGAAATTCTGGACTCCCAGCTACAGCAATGGCTATGTCAGCTCATTCAATTATACAATAAAATCGTCGCATGCACTACCAAGCATGCTGCCCACTGTCACACCGCCTCCTGTAGAAGAGCCTACATCTGACGTTACATTTGCTGTGCCTATCGTTATGAACTCAACTGTAGGTGATGAAGTGACGTTCAGCATACAAAGCGGCTTAAATGGAAGTGCTGTGCCTTACATCGTGGATTTTGGCGATAACTTTACAGCAACTACCTTTGAACAGAGTATCAACCACAAGTATACAACACCGGGAAGCTATAACGTTACCATTACTATTGCACCGAATACAGGCGAAAGAATCGTTCAAACGTATCTTGTTACGGTCACCTCTAAGGCAAGCGTGACAGACAGCATTTGGGCTGCTATCACAGACCCCAGAACATTGCTGGCTTTAGTTTCGACTTCTGTTGCAGTTCTTACGTTTTACCTGAATTTTGTAAGAAGAAAGAAGCGTAAACCAAAGGAAGAGGCGGCCAATTGAAAAAGTTCTGCAAGAATCAACGACTCAGCGGACGCAAAGACTTGGACTCCCCCGCTCAGAGTTGTTCCTTCCTCAATGATATGTTTTCTTTCCATTCTTTGCGATGAAAGCGACCTGCAGAAGGTTGAAAACGGCAATCGAACTGCTCCTCTGATTGGGGGCATGGATTTTGGTGGGGCCGGCCGGATTTGAACCGACGACCTTTACCCAGGAATGGCAGTAAGCCAAACCTTACGGGTTTCTCTAGTGACCGCTCCAGAACTTCGTCATCCCTTACGGTCAGCAAACCCGTGCTTGCCTTCTGGAGCCCGTCGTCATACCTGCCTAGACTACGACCCCACCGCTAGGCATAGCCACATAGTGAAACCGCAAACATAAAAACATAACCGTTCCCGTCACGTGACTGGCATAAGTAAATAAGCTCAGACACAGCATACACCAAGGCATGACGCGCAGCGTAAACTTTAGAAACCTGACCCGCGAAGGCTTCAAATTCAGCATCGTCTCCGCAGACCACGTTGGCGAACTTCAGAGCGAAATCATCGGCCGCCAAACCCAAGGCCAATTTGACAAGGAATTCGCTGAGATGTACGTGCCGACGTTCAAATTCGCCCCGCCCGACGAGCTCAAGAACGCCCAGTCCATCATCATCGTCGCCATGCCTAGGCCACCCACGAAGGCAACCTTCCACTGGAAGGGCATGCAGCGGACCTTCACGCTGCCACCCACGTACACCGCTTATGACGAGAAACGCCTCCACGTCGAACGCCTCGTCTCCGAAGCCGTGGACGCACAGGGCTTCCGAATCGCCACGCCCCGGCTGCCGCTTAAACTGCTCGCCACCCGAAGCGGCTTAGCAGAGTACGGCCGCAATAACATCACCTACGTCCAGGGCATGGGCAGCTTCATGCGACTAACGGCCGTCTACTCGGACATGCCATGCGAAAACGACCAGTGGCAAGAAACGCGGATGATGGACCGCTGCGAAAACTGCGACCTCTGCAGAAAATCCTGCCCGACGGGCGCAATCTCACCCGACCGTTTCCTGCTCAGGGCAGAACGATGCCTGACTTACCACAACGAGAAAAAAGGCAGCATCCCCTTCCCGGACTGGATAAAGCCAGAATGGCACAACAGCCTCGTCGGATGCATGCGATGCCAAGCCGCCTGCCCAGAGAACCAGCCGCACCTGCGTTCAGTAGGCGAAACCGCCGAGTTCACCGAGGAGGAGGCTCGACTCATCCTCAAAGGCACGCCGAAGGAACATCTGCCGATTTCGACGCTGAAGAAGATGAAACTGCTGAGCCTCACGGACTACTACGAGGAGTTGCCGCGCAACCTTTCGGTGCTCCTACGCTGAAACAAGGCGACACGCAACCTAACGGCGGACTGGACAAGAAGAGGATTTCAGCTCCACAAACGTTATGAACAGGCACAAGGCTGGAGTATTGGACTCTTAGAGTGATTTATAGTGCGTTCCACAACGAAATCCACCGCTGCCGTACACCCGAGTTCTTCTCGAAGCAGAACGTGCAGAGCGAAAGGCAACCTCCTGCTCTTTCTACTCACTTTAGGCATGATGGCAGGCTTCCTTGCCGCTTCTGCATGGCAGGAAACCAGTCTTCCACAGATCGTACAGGGTCAAACTCAGCTCCCGATTGCAGGCGCCCGCGTAGCCGCCGACGGAAACGGCTTTGGAGACGCGGTCACGGACACCCAGGGGCGATTCAACATAACCAGCTACTTGGACACAGGAACCTACAGAGTCACAGCCGCGGCGTCAGGCTACGTGGACACCGAAATCAGCGTCCCGGTCACGGCTGGCGCGGAAACTTCCAACGTCAACATCCTGCTCCCCATCTCGGGAGCGATTGCAGGTCGAGTGACCGACGCCTCCACAGGTCAGCCCATCAGTGACGCTCAGGTAACTGCCTACGGCTCGACTCCGAGTGGGCAGTTCAGTTCTTCAGAGTTATCCGACGCCAACGGCAACTACGTTATAGGCACGAATCTCCGAACAGGCGTGTACGATGTCACTGCGTCTTTCGCGTCAGGCTACCTGTCCAAGAACTTGACCGGCGTCACAGTTGCGGCTGGCTCGACGACGAACGGCATCAACTTCGCGTTGGCTAGGTCGGCTGCGGTCTCAGGCTTTGTAAGGGACTCTTTCTCCCAGTCGCCTCTGGCGGATATTTTCATCGAAGCACATACTTCTGACGATATACCGGTCGCGTTCTCGCGAACCGACGCTACAGGAGCGTACAGCCTGAGCACGGACCTAGCGACCGGAACGTACGATGTGACTGTTCTGTACGCGGAGAACCATGTTTCAAAGACCATCCCCAACGTGGTTGTCACATCGGGTTCTCAGTACACGGTCAACATTCTGCTCGACCCCTCGGGCATAATGTCAGGAACCGTCACATCATCTTCTGGGCGTCCGCTCAAAGACGCCAGCGTCACGGCAACGTCCAGCGCGGGCTTCTCCGGATTGGCGGTGACGGACGCTGCAGGGCACTACAGAATATCCAGCGACTTGGACGCGGGAGCCTATACCGTCGTCGCATCCTACGGCGATTCTTCTGTTCAGACCACAGGCGTAAGCGTTGCGAACGGTCAGGAAACGGCTAACGTTAACCTCGTCATCCCGCTTCCTCCTTCAGGGGTGATAAGCGGCAGAGTGACGAACACGGCAGGGACTCCCATCGAAGCTGCGGAAGTAACCGCTACTGGCGCTTCAGACTCAAGCTCTGGCTTCACCGACAGCGACGGTAACTACGAAATCTTGACGGGTCTCTCCACAGGCTCCTACAACGTGAACGTAACGGCTGAAACGTATTTCTCGCAAGTTCGAAGCGGCGTAGCCGTATCCGTGGGCCAAACCACGGGCAACGTGAACTTCCAGCTATCCCCGAAACCGTCAGGCAGGATTTCAGGCACCGTTCTGGCAGAGGGTTCGTCTCCCCCGCAGTCGGGCTCTCCTTCGCCCACGGAAACACAGCCTCCCACTCCAACGCCGACTCCAACCGCTCCGCCCACGTCAACGCCGACCGCCTCGCCGAGTCCAACGCCCACTCCGACACCTACCCCAACAGAAACCCCAAACCCCACACCATCCCCAACGCCCACGCCAACAGAGATTCCCCAGCCAACTCCCAGCCCTTCACCGACGCCCACTCCGAGCCCCAGCCCAACCGTCTCTCCCTCTCCCACCATTGTCGCAACGCCAACACCTCCTCCGTCTCCGACTCCAACAGCCACAAGTACGCCTCCGCAACCAACGCCCACGCCCACCCCGTCGGAGAACCAAGCTCCCTCTCCATCGCCCTCCACGCCAACTGCGCCGCCGACGCCCACGCCAGTCTCAGCCTCGCCGACCACTACGCCAGCACCGTCATCAACTGCAACTCCGTCGAGCGGGTTTGGCGCATGGGGAGCGGTCGTTGCAGTTCTTGCCGTGGTGGCTGCCGCGGTCATAACTGTCTTGGTCTATCTGGTTAGGCGACGAGGCAGACAGTAGAGTATCCAATGGGAAGCGCAGTTGCGCAGGTTCCGAGCCGAAAGGTTAATGAGGGAATGCTCAATCCTTATGCTGGGTTTGCCGGCCACAGGGCGCGGGTCCCACCTGATCCCATTCCGAACTCAGAAGTTAAACCGTGTTCCGTTCCCCGCTGTAGTGTGGTCTTAGGCCACGTGAAACTGGGAAAGTTGGCAACCCACTTTCAACTTCAAACGCTTCTTGGAGTTAGCTAAGCTTTATAACTAACCGCAAATAGTTCTGAAGAGAAGTGATGATGTCGGAATGTTCGAGCTATCGCAGACCTCCATCCTGACCGACCAACTGGGGTTCGGATCAGGAGACATCATAGTCCAAATCATCAACGTACTCCTATACGTGTTCTTCATAGGCTTCATATTCTACGGGCAAAGAATCCAGATGTACGTCATGATCCGCGAAGTCGAAGGCTCGCTCTTCAAGCTGAAGTTCATGCGCGACGAAGGGCGAAAAACCGCCATCGAAACCATAAAGGAGATTGGAAAACCCACCGTCGACCCCTCAACGCGGGTTGACCGCTACCTCGAATACTTCACAATTTCGCCCCAGAGCATGGACCCAGCCGGCATAGTTCCGAAGCTCGACCACATCCTTGACGTGAGAGACACCCGCATGAAGGATGAGGTGAAGCTTATGGCGCCCGCCAGCGACGAAGTTCAAGTCAACAACCTGGAAAACACGTTGGAAGCGGCCATGGCGCTTAACTTCATCTACAAGGTCGTGCGTCACTATTACTTGCAGGGCAAGAAGACCCTCAGCCTCTACACCATAATGCAGCTACAAATGATCCTGCCGCTCGTCATGAAGGAGGCAGAAGCCTACGCCAGCGCCCTAAAAGCCTTCGCGTACGGACAACCCATAGGCGACGGCGCCGGTCCACTCATCGCTGCGAAGCTGATGCACGGCCATGAGACGCGGAAACTGCCCAAGGACTGCGTGGTTACCACCATACCGTACGAGGGGCGAACCGCCTTCGTCATAAAGGCCGAAGGACCCGGAGGAAACGTGGGCAAACCAGGCGACTCCGTCAAAGCCATCATAGACGAGAACAAGGGAAAAATCACCGCAGTCATCATGATTGACGCTGGACTGAAGCTGGAGGGCGAAGAAGTCGGCGAAATTGCCGAAGGCGTTGGTGCAGCCATCGGAGGACCTGGAGTCGACCAGTTCAAGATTGAAGAAGCCGTAGTCGAGGACAAGATTCCGCTGTACGCCGTGATAATCAAAGAAGACATAGGCGACGCGGTCTCGATGATGCGCAAGGAAATCTCGGACGCGGCTGACAAGGCGATTGAACGCGTCAAGAACGTCGTCTTGGAAAGGACGAAAGAGGGCGACCAGGTCATAATCGTGGGCGTGGGCAACACCATCGGCATCGGACAATAGGAGGAACAAGAAGTGAGCCAAACCTCAGACACAACCGGACGAAATAAAATCTCCACTTTCGTGCTTGCAGCCATATACATCACACTCATCCTGTCCATCGTAGCAATCGCCGTCGCCGTGTTCGCCTTCTACAGCGGCGAATCCATAGAAATAACCATCTACCTGCTCATCATAGGCTTCCTATCCATGTCCCTGTCAGGCTACATACTGCTGCAGTCGCGGAAGCGCATGGCCAGCCTGAAAATCGAAACGCCCCAAATCCTGACAACCGTCGAGTGCAAGAAGTGCGGCACGAAGAAGGTGCGCGAGTTCCAGCGAGGCGACTACGTGTTCAAGGAAGCGGGACCGTGCGAGAAATGCCCCGACGACAAGCAGATAATCACGGCGATTTACAAGGAAGTCAAGGAGAAAGAGAAAGCCGTCAAAGTCTAGGTCAAGACGACGCATCCGTCTTCTTTCAGCAGCACAGTGTGCTCAGCCTGGGCTACGGGTTTCTTCGTGACCTCGACGAAGACCGGATAAGCCATCACCGCCTTGGTCTTCAGCAGCTCGGCGAAGGCTTCGCGGTGCTCCTTGCTGGGTATGGCGTTCTTGAGCCATCGCTCCGCGAACGGCAGGGTCCTGAAGTTGTCCTCGATGAATTTCAGGAGTTGCCTGGCGTAGGGGTTCTTGGTGGTTTTTGGCTTCACCAGGCGGAATATTGTTTTCTGCGGTCCGTCTTCCACGTATCCGCCTGCGTCCTGCAGGGTCACGAAGGGTTCGATGGCGTAGACCTCGCCCGTCTTGAGCTTGTTCAGCGAGATTTGCGAGATGTTGGGGATGCTCGTTCCGGCGTGGATGAGGTATCGCCCCACGCTGTGGCCGGTCAGGTTTGAGATGGGTCGGAACCCACGGTTTCGGATGGTGTTCTCTATGACGTTGCCGACTCTGGATGGCGCGAGTTCTCCGTGAATGTTCTCTACGGCTGCTTTCAGCGCTTGTTCCGCCGCGTCTACCATGCTCGCAAACTCGGGGTTGAAGCATGCCGTGAACGCCGTGTCAGTCACGTAGCCGTCGACGTGGACGCCTATGTCCACTTTAACCACCGCTTTCTCTGGAATGACGCTTCTGTCGCCAGGAGGCGACGTGTAGTGTGCGGCTACCTCGTTAATGGAGACGTTGCAGGGGAAGGCTGGTTTTCCGCCTTTCTGGCGGATGAGATTTTCGGCTTTTTCGCACACCTCGATTATGGGCATGCCTTCGCGGACGAAGCCTCTCATTTCCTCTCGGGTATCGCGGAGGATTCTGCCTGATGTGCGGAATTTTTCGAGTGCTTCTTCGTCGTAGGTTACCATGTGTATCTCCTTCGCTTCGGCGGTGCGGTTGGTTAGGCTTTTTCTTATTGCGTAGGCTGCTTAAATGCGTAACCATCAGTGTGCCTGTAGTTTTATTAGTAACGTTGCCCTTTCTAGATTTGTCGTAAGTGTGGTGTGCTTTTTGGCGCGAATCACTTGGTATGGACATGCCGCTTTTAAGGTTGAACTCGCTGACAGAACGCTGTTTTTGGACCCGATGCTCGACCAGAACCCAACCTCTCCAGTTAAATCCTCGGACATCGCCGAAGTCGACGCGGTTTATGTGACGCATGATCACTCTGACCACTTGGGCGATGCGTTCGCGATTTGTAAGCGGACGGGAGCGCTGTTTGCCGCGGTCTACGAGCTTGCCGAGTATGCTGCACAGAATGGTGTGCCGAACATCGCTAGGCTGAACGTCGGCGGAAGCATAAGCATAGACGGCGTGAAACTGACCGTCGTGCAAGCCATCCACTCGGCATCCAGAGGCGTTCCCACCGGCGTGGTCATCGAGGGCGAAGGCGTCACGGTTTACCATGCAGGCGACACCGCGCTGTTTGGAGACATGCGTCGCCTGGGCGAACGGTACCGCATCGACTTGGCTTGCATTCCCATAGGCGGAAACTACACCATGGACGCGGAAGAAGCTGTTGAAGCGGTGGCGCTGCTGAGGCCGAGGATGGTTTTTCCGATGCACTTCGGCACGTTCCCCGTTCTGGCACGTTCGGCGACCGAGTTTGCGGGTAGAGTAAAAGCACGTATGCCCAACGTGCGTGTGCTGGCGCTGAAGCCGGGCGAGACCTATGATTTGGGCAGTCAATCCGTGAGCGTGAGCGTTCAAGGCTTGTAGATTCTCGGGTCCAAGACGGCGAAGTTGTTTCCACCCGCGTGGTACAGCAGACGCGCCCTTTTCAGGTCGTAGCTCTCGGTGAACACACCCATGTCAGCGTAGGCTGCGACGATTCTGCCGACGAAAACGGTGTGGTCGCCCGCAGAGAACTGACTCTCCAGCGTGCATTCCAAGTGCGCAACACACTCTTTGATGGCTGGCGCTTTCACCCTTTTCGCGGGAATCGGGGTCAAGCCTGCCTTCTTAAACTTGTCAAAGCTTCTGCCCGTAAAGGTGCCGCACGCGACGGTCGCCTGCAGAACCTCCAGCGTAGGAATGTTCACGACGAATTCTCCAGTTTCCTCGATAAGCACGTGCGAGTGCCGCTGCGGCGCCACGCTGATAGCAAGCAGCGGCGGGTCGGTTGAGACGGGCATGGCCCACGCGATGGTAGTTATGTTTGGTTTTCCTGCTTTTCCCACGCATGAGACGAGGACGGTGTGCATTGGATGGAGGAGTCTGAGGAAATACGTGGATTTCACGTCGGGTTTTGTGGACATCTGATCTTTCACCATCTAAGAGGAAAGATGTCTTTGTATTTGACGTTTTGCGCCTGAGGCACAATTGATCGCGTCCAAGGCGGCTGGTTTCTTGGTTTTTGGTAACGCTTAAATCTCCATTCCTGTCATGTTGTCACTAACACAACGGAGAGAGGGAGATACTGAACAAGAAAGCCGTAGTTGTATTTCTAGCACTCTGCGCCCTGCTTCCCTCCGGCGTGTTGGTTCTCGATTCGTTTCTTGCGCGGGGACAGACTGGCGAAACAGTAGTTAACCCGGATTTCTCGATTTCGGCGCTGGCTGAGGGCACAACTTTTACAGCCGACTCGTCTGGCATCTACAGGTTCACCGTAACTGGAGGCGCCGTTGAGCTGTGCCCGCCGCAGTCGCAGCCCGACCACCCTGAATGGTGGGGGTGGAACACGCGACTGTTTGTTTACAAGAACCGGCCTGTTTCCTGGAGCGTCAACCCGAACTCGCCGAACTATTCGAATCCTGTGGCTTGGGACCAGCAGCTTGGCGATTGGCAGCTTAAGCCAACGAGCGCTGAAGCTGAAGCGGCGGGCAAGGGTTCCTTCGTTGACGTTACCCTTGCTGCAGGAGAGTTTGTTGTGCTCGTCGTTAATGATGCCAAAAACTGCTTTAATGACAACACTGGCACCATCCACCTTTCGATCGCCCTGCTTCCCACATCCCCCACGCCTTCGCCAGCCGCTGGGAGAACGTATTGGGCAGTGAGAGAACTGCCGTTGCCTTCTTGGGCTACTTCTGGCGTGGCAAATGCTATAAATGATAACGGTCAAGTCGTTGGATACGTCGGGGATGCGAACGTGAGCCATGCTTTTCTCTGGAATGCAGATGGCAGCATGATGGACTTGGGTGTGCTTCCGGGCGCAAACCAAAGTTGGGCTAATGCTATCAACAACAACGGTCAAGTTGTCGGTATCTCCGCTTCAACGAGCACAAGCCTTTCTGGCGGGTGGATCAGTGGGTGGCCTCGCGCTTTCTTCTGGTCAGCCGGAACTGGCATGATCGGATTGCCACCCATAGCTGGAGGCAACTGGAGTTTCGGCATGGACATCAACGACGCTGGGCAAGTTGTCGGATACTCAGACCGCCCAGACCAGTACTTCCATGCTTTCCTGTGGTCTGCACAGAACGGCACAAGAGACTTAGGCACCTTGCCAGACGGTGGGGTAAGCTGGACCTACACCATCAACAACTACGGAAGAATCGCTGGAACCGCAAGGCTGAGCAACATGTATCAGCCTCTGTTTCTGTTAACCCTTGGGAGAGGAATGACCAACCTCGGCGCGTTGCCGTCGGGGAACAACACAGGATATGCCGTCGCTTGGTCCATAAACAACAACAGCCAAATCGTCGGGAACTCTGTGACCGGCAGCGGAAAGATGCACGCCTTTCTGTGGAGCAACGCGACTGGATGGGTGGACATTGGAGCCCAGCTTGGCGAAGTAGAGAGCGGAGCCAACTGTAACAATGACAACGGCCAGGTTGTCGGCTACTTTACCGACTCCAACAGATATCGGCACCCCATACTGTGGCAAAACACAACCGTTGCCGTGACCCTCTGCGGCTTGCCGGACGCAATCAACGGTGAGGCCTCAGGCATCAACAGCAAAGGACAAGTGGTTGGGTCCAGCGGGGGTCGCGCCGTGCTTTGGGAGATGAAGCCGTGCCCCGAAATCTGGGCATCCGACGCTCAAGGCAATGCAAAAGGCGATTTCAACCTGAGCGACGCCGTCTACGCCACAGTAACTGGGGCAGGGCAAACGGTGTCTCTGTACGTTTCAGCTCACAAGAGTGCGTGGGGCAACGGCGATTCCTTGACTGATATCTCCAACATGGGCAAGAAAGTGGCACGTCTCAATTCGGCTGGCACTTTGATAATGCCCGTTTGGACTTCAGCGGTCACGGAAGGCAACTATGACGTAGTCGTGGACGCCAACAACAACGGAGTCTTCGACGCAACCATAGACTCTTTCGCTGTGGCGAATGTGACCGCGCCTCAGCCGACTCCTACCCCAACTCCGACGTCGACCCCAACGCCGACGCCTACCCCAACTCCCATACCAACAACGGTGTATATACAGACTCCAGCCCCATCACCGGAGCCGACTCCTTCGCCAGAGCCGACCGCAACGCCCGAACCCTCGCCAACACCTACTCCAACACCTCAACCGACGCCCACCCCAACTCCGACCCCCACCGCTACTCCGACACCTACTCCAACTGTGTCAGCAACTCCTTCATCCACGCCTACACCGAGCCCCACGCTCACGTTGATGGCTCCGCGTGAGCCGCCGCCCCCAGAAGTTGCAGTTGCCGTGGGTGTGACGGCGACGGTGGCGACGACAGCGGTGGCGACCGTGACCCAGATGTCCAGCTCAGCTGTTTCCAACCTGCCGCTGCCCAACGCCCTGAAGGAATTCATAAAGACCTTCGGCACCAAAGCCGTGGAGCGCGTGGACAAGAAGAAGCTCAAACCGAAGCAGAAGGCAAAGTTCATGACAGGCGCCGAAGTCGGCGTCCTCGCCGCGTCGATAACTGTGACGACGGTTGTCGTGGGCTTCGTGAAAGCAGGCGGATTCACGCAGTTTCTGCAGCCGTCGGTGGTTGAGATTCTCCTGTTGACGCTGACCTCGGTCTGTCTCATGAAGGTGGTCACCGTGGTTTCGGAAGCCTTCTGCAGCCGACTGTGCAACGTGCAGCAGGAGCTGAACCTCTGGTGGGTGGGCAGCACGACCTTCCTAGTTACGGGCATGGTTTTTCTGTTTCCCTTCTCCTCGCCCACGATAACGCGGTATGAGGAAGGCATCCCGAAGCAGACGAAAGCGCTCATGTCGCTGTCGAAGATGCTTATGCTGTTGACGCTTGCAGCTCCGTTCGGCTGGATGGCCATGTCTCCCACGCAGGCTTTGGCAACTATGGGCGACGCTGGGTTGCTGACGGTGTTTACGACTGTTTGCTACTCTCTTCTGCCCATTCCGCGTTTGCCTGGAAGAGACCTGTACAACTTCAACAAGGTGGTTTGCGTTGCCGCTGTCGTACCCATGCTGTTCCTGCTCTACGGCTTCACGATGCAGGCTCTGCCCTTCTGGACTTACATAGTCGTAGGCTCGGTGTCCGCTGTCTTGGCGGCGGCAGATGTGGCTAGGCTACGGAGTCAGGCAAAAAGCGAAGCCAAACCGAACTCAAAATGAGTTGCGCTCGTCATCAGCGCTTCACACGGTACTGGTCTATCGTGTCCTTCGCTTTCTCCCGCCTTTCCCTGTGCCGCTCCAAGAACTTGTTCAGCTTGCCCACAAGGTCGGTTTTGCACTCGCCGCACAGAATCTCGCCCGCCCTGCACTTGCGTTCTCGCTCTGCCAGCCTGCCGTCCTGTTCCTCGAACAGGTAGAAGTAGTACTGGAAGATGCTGCACACGGTTGGGTCCGCGCCTTCTCTGCGTTGTTCTGCCGCCGTGCCTTTGCCGCCGGTGAAGGCGTTCCAGATTTTCTTCTTCACAACGTCCGGCGGGTCCATCGTGAATATGCTGGTCTCAGGCATGGAGGCGCTCATTTTTCCGCCTGCGCCTAAGCCCGGGAGGAAGCGGCAGTGAATCTGGGCGGGTTTGTAGTAGCCGAGCTTCTGGGCTATGTCGCGGGTCACCCGCCAGTACGGGTCCTGGTCGATGGCTGCAGGTATGAGCGCGGGCACGTTTTCGCCCGTGAGTTTCTTGTGGATGAAGCAGGGCACGGCTTGGATGGCGGGCCAGAATATCCAGCCGATGTTGGTGCTGTCTTGAAAGCCGAAGGTGGAGCGTGCTGTGCTGTAGGTGATGCGTTTCGCCACCTCCAAAGTCACATCATAGAGTAAGTCCATATCCTGGACATCGTAGATGATGAAGGTGTTCTCAGGCTTGAAGCCCAAGGCGACGAGGTCAAGCGCGTTCTCGTACGCCCACTTCCTTGTCTCCGGCAGAGTAGCCTCGTCGTCTATGAGGAATTTCTCGTCATCCGTCATCTGGAAATACAGCCTCGTGTCGAATTTCTCCTGCAGGTGCAGCGTGAAAATCCACGGAACTAGGTGTCCGATGTGCACGGGACCGCTGGGTCCTCTGCCCGTGTACAGGACGAATTTGACGCCTTTGTCGTAGAGGTCGAGGACAGTGTCGAGGTCGCGGTGGCTGAAGAAAATGCGCCTCTGAAGCTGCAGATGCAGCGTGTCCGTGTGCGCGGCGATTTTGGTGAGGAGTTCGTCGGTTAGCGGCTGGGTTCCGAACTCGCGTATGAGGCGTTCGTAGTCTACTTTGCCCCTGACTTCCCAGGGCGTGACCACCATCTCGTTTCCGTTGCCGTTGGGTGTAGCCGTGCGAATCACCTTGCGTGTGTTTTGCTGGAAAGAAGAAGCAGGGAGGTAATATATCTCTTTTTTAAATCCGCACCGTTGGGACCAGCAAAAGGCAGCGCAAACGAGAAACTGCGAACATATTTGGAGCCTAATAGTGGCTCATTGCAGGAACCAGCAGAGGGCAGGTCGAAGCAGAAAAGCGCAGAAACCAACGAACAGCCATCATATTTGGAGCCTAATAGAAACTCAATGCAGAAACCTATAGAGGGAGAGGTCCCTCCAAACAAACCACATCTCGACAGAAAGTTCCGCACGTTCCTTTCATCTGCAAACGAGTAATGAAACACCAATTCGCATCTCAAATGCAAGCAAAATCATTCCAGTATGAATGAGTGGGGTATAGATTCCGCCGAGCACCAGTCATAAACCAAAAGCCCTCACACGAAAAGCTTTTACCGCTGAGAAGAGAAAAGACATAGTTCCAGAAAAGGGGGTGAAGAAACTGGCAGACATTCTCCTCACGAGCGACCGAACACTCATGAGCGACTACCACAACAACGAGTTCCTTGGATTCGGCAGCTGCGCGCCTCCTAACTTCGTCCCAGACTGGATCTACAGTGCCATGTTCTTCCCCAACCTTAAGACCAAGCACGGCATCGCCAAAGCTGCTCCCTATGGCTTGAGGAAAGTTGAAGCACAGCTCCTGAACGAAGGCTTCAGCGTAACCACCGTCAGCCCAAACCACCTCCCAAAATTCATCCATGAAGCCAAGGTACTCGGTATCCATGTCATGGACCCATTCGGATTGGGACCAGCATCCAGCACATTAGCTGCCATGTTCAAGAAAGAACCCTTCCTCGCGCAGCACTTCAAGCGCCTCCTGAGAAAGCCAGAAATCGCAGAGGCGAAGAAACGCGGCTTGAAAGTTATAGTCGGCGGACCAGGAGCATGGCAGTTCGAGTTCAGACCAGACTTCGCCCAACAGTACGGGATTGACTGCATCGTAGAGGGAGAAGCCGAAAAAATCCTCGCAAAACTCATGAAAACCGCCCTCAACGGAGAAGCCCTGCCCAGACACGTCACCGTTCCCGCAGCTGACGTGCCCGGACTCGAAGAAATCCCCGACATAGTCCAACCCTCAATAAACGGACTCGTGGAAATCGGCAGAGGATGCTGCAGAGGCTGCGAGTTCTGCAACGTCACCCTCAGACCGTTACGGTGGTATCCGATCGAGAAAATCATGCGCGAAATCGACGTAAACATCAACCTGAGCAAAAACCACGGAAGCGTCCTCCACGGTGAAGACGTCATGCTCTACGGCTCCAACAACGTTACGCCCAACGACGAAAAACTCCTCCAACTCCACGACGCAGCCATGAAAAAACTCGACGGCATAGCGTGGAGCCATTGCTCACTCGCAGCCGTCGCATCCAAGCCCAAACTCTTCGCCAAAATCGCCGAAATTATACGTGCAAAACAAGCGTGGTGGGGCGTGGAAATCGGAGTGGAAACAGGTTCCCCGCGACTCGCCAAAAGAATCATGCCCGCAAAAGCACTTCCGTTCAAGGCAGAGGAATGGCCCAAAGTCGTCGAACAAGGCATGGGCTTGATGCATGACAACATGCTTGTCCCAGCAGGAACCCTCATAGTGGGGCTTCCCGAAGAAACCGAAGACGACCTGCTGAAAACCATGGAGATGCTCGACGAAATCAAGGACTGCCGAAGCCTCATCGTACCCTTATTCTTCGTCCCTCTCGGCAGACTGAAAAGCGAAGACTGGTTCAAGGAAACCGAGATGACAGAACTCCACAAGCAACTGCTCATAAAATGCGCCGAACACGACTTCCGGTGGGCAGGCAACCTTCTTGATATCAACTTCGACGGCAAATGGTACGGTCCAGGACTGAGAAGAGCCTACAAGATATTCACCTGGTGGGCAAAGCGGAAAACCAAGCAGAAGGTCAAAGGTTTCAGCTAAGCACCTCACTCTGAGAGAGCACACTTTCAGGATCTTAAAGTCAAAAAAAGAAGGGTAGAGTTTGCCCTCTTCCTGCGTTTTAGGCTGGGCGTCTCTTCCACACCACTACCGCCGCAAGGACGATGACTAACGCCGTGACCGCTGCCAAGGCGTAGAAGGCTTCCGCGGGAAAAGTTGCCGCAGTGCTCGCAGTGGCTGACGCTGCCGGTGCCGCTGAGACACCCACGTACGTCGTGGCGTAGCTGCTTCCGTAGGACTCTGAGCCAGCGAACGATGCCGTGATTATGTACTTGCCTTCCGCAGGTGGTGTCCACATCATGCCGTAGCTGCCGCCTATGTCGCTCGTGACCGTGCCGATCTCAGACTCGGTGCCGTCTGGGGCCACTGCCATTAGTTTCACGGGTACTCCTTTGGCGTTGACGGGCATGGGTCGCTGCATGTACTTGTACTCCATCCAAGCGGTCATGTCCGAATCAGCGATGGCTGGTGTGCCCTTTGCGCCGGGCGACTGGTCGGTCACCGTGCCCGTAATCATCACTGCTGTTCCCTTTGGTACGGCGGTTTGCGGCGCTGAGACTGTTGTGGCGGTCTGTCCTTTGCCGAAGCAGTAGATCTGGTTGTCGTAGCCGTTAAGCGTCACCAAGTAGCCGTCAGCGACTGCGGGGTTGGCGAACCAGCCTGCGATGCTCCAAACCGTGTTGCCCGAGTTGGTGTCGATTGCCCACAGCTTCGACCCTCGGTACAGCGTTGGGCCCGGTGAGTGTTCGCCGTTTCCAGCGTACACCTTTCCGTCGGCGACGGTTAAGCCGCTGTAGAACACCCAGTGTCCGTAGGGCGTCTCTAAGCCGCTGCTTCCGCCGAGCGGGTTGTCCCACGCGGTCTTGCCAGTTTTAACGTCGTAGGCGTGCATGACGCCTTCGTAGGATGTGACGTACAGTTTGCCGTAGGCGATGTAGCTGCCGCCGTAGTACATACCCCAGCTGTTCTTGTAGGGCTCGGTTACCCAGATTTCGTTCCCGGTGTTGGCGTCGTAGCCGTGCCACTGCATGGTCTCTTTGGCGAATATGGCGTAGACTCCGTCGCCGATGTTGGTGCTCCAAGTCGGGGAAGAGCCAACGTTCTTCCGCTCCTGATGCCACAGCTCCTTGCCGGTCTTCGCGTCGTAAGCTACGTCTATGTAGACTGCCCCAGGAATCGTCCTCTGTCCCGCCGCGACTGCCGACGGTGCCACCGTTGATGTTGCGAGCAGGATTTCAGAATTGTACGTGGTTCGGCTGAGCGCTTGGGCTCCTGGAACGTCTGGCACTGTCACGTTCCACTGTATGCCCTTGTTCCAGTCAAGCGTCTGCCCCATCGGCGGTCTCCACAGGAACCTGCCTGACTCGAACATCATGGGGTTGGCGGGCATCGTTCCCGTGTCCGTGGGCGGCGGTATGGCCTTGGAGGAGTTCCACATAGCCAACCAGTTGCCCGCACCGTTGAGTATGTACGCCAGTAGCTCGCCGTTTGGTCCTGAGACAATGGTTTGGGCTGCTGAAGCATTGGCCAGGTTCAGTATCCAGTTGCCGGTGAACGCGTCGTACATCGAGTAGACGATGGGCGGAGAAACACCCAGCAGTCCCCAGCCGGAGATGCTCCACAAATAGGGCAGGGCTCCGTGCTGGTTGAACGAGTTATAGTTGTAGATTTGGCCCAGCGTTATCTGCGGGGTGGTTACGCCTCCGAAGCCTGCGCCACCTCCGCCTATGGATACCGGTCCGCTTGTGCCGTTCATGTACCAGTCTTCTTCGCCAGTGCGTAGGTCGACGCAGACGAAGCCGTACCTAGGCGGGTCGGCGGTGTTGTAGTAGAGTTTGCCGTTTATGATGACGGGTGGCTGGAACCTCTGCTCGTACGATTCGCCCGTGTAGTAGGCCGCAGTGCCGTATTCGCCTCCGACGATGCCGCCTGTCACGATGGGCTTGGTCCAGACAATGTGCGCCGTGTTGGGCGCTTTGGTGTACGGGTTGAATGCGCTGCCGCCGCCGAAGGGACGCAGAGCCGTGTTGTAGCCCGCCATCAGCCAGTTGCCTCCTATCGAAGCCCACCCGTAGTTCTCAGCGTTTATCGGGCGTTCCCAGTAGTCGGTCGGAGCCGAAACCTCAGGCCACGGTGCTATAGGATTCTGTTGGACGATGAGTTCCGTCTTGGGGCTTACGCTGGGCTTGTAGTACTGCGAGACGTTGCCGACCATAATGGTTTGTCCTGGAAAGCTAAACTGGAAGTAGTACGTGCCCACCATAGTCGGGGTGTAATCGATCCATGCTGAAGCCACCGCGTCAGAGGTGAATGGGCCTTTGGACTCGGTTGTTCCGTCGGGCTTAGTTATGGTCAGCATCATGCCCTGCCATCGGTCGCCTGCTCCGCCGAAAGCTGTGGGCGGGACATCGGACAACCAGAAGCCAACGTGGGTGACTTCGCCGACGCCGATGGGGTTGGGTGCGACTGCTATGAAAGCATAGGTGTCAAATTCTACAGCTGCCGTCACAGTTGACACTTGGGCTGCTAATGCAGCAAAAGCCAATATCAGAATCAAAGTGGTTGTAGACTGTTTTCCGTTTTTTAGGAGATTCATTTTTCTCCCTCAATCCTCTCACCTTCCTATCTGTTTGAATTCACTATATAATTTTTGCCGAGGAAACGCTTTTGCGCGGTGTTAGTTCCGTTTTTTCAGCGAAATGAGTGGTTTTGTCCGATTTCAGGGATGGTTTGAATGCGCTTTGTCGGGGTGCATTGCTGGAGAGTTCTGCGAGACTGCAGAATCAACGCAATCCCCAAGCCTAACAGTGGCACCGTCCACGTGTCTACCAAAAGCGCGAAGTTCAGGGAGTTCGCGAAATAGGAGTAGACCCAGTAGACAACATAGTACAACCCTATCGCGGCAAGAGCCAAACCAGCCCAGCTCAGGGCGGAAACAGTCTTGAATTCTCTGAAAACGTGGGCTCCAATTACTGCAGAAGCCACTGCCAAAGGCGTAAGTGTGACAGCGCTAACGAAGCCGATTGAGATTATGCCCGTCAAAAGAAACGTCAGCCCTCCAATGGAGACCATATCGAACCATCTGAAAACCGCGTTAACCGCCAAAGCCGTAACGTATCCAGCGAAAGCGACGGCAGCCCAGCTCCAGAGGCTACTCGCTG
The DNA here is from genome assembly GCA_041946875.1 of Bathyarchaeia archaeon. Taxonomy (GTDB): domain Archaea; phylum Thermoproteota; class Bathyarchaeia; order Bathyarchaeales; family Bathycorpusculaceae; genus JADGNF01. The sequence goes on along the minus strand of JBHGBG010000004.1, from coordinate 33,860 downwards.
ATGGTGCTTTGCCGTAGTTCCACACTTTTGCAGCTAGCACCAGCATGAACGGCGCAGTAAAGAGGCATTGAAGGAAATAGGCCATGCCCAGAAAAGGCGCAAAGATTCCGCCGCCGGCACTCACCATGCGCCAGGCGGAAGGCAAGAGCCCTACAAAATTCACAGCCTCTAGAACCAAAGCAACAGAGACCAGGCGTTTGACTTCCCCGAAGGGTTTCTTCTTGACCCAGAGCAAAAAGACGGCAGCCAAGCCTAGCGCGATTGCGATGAACCGCGCAGTCAGCCCAGCGTGTCCCATCCAGAAGATTCCGCCGAGCCTGCTCACATATCCGTACTCGGTGGGCCACTGAAGCAAGAAGCCGACGAGGTTCGTGTAGCTCTTCTCTGTCCAGTATGCGTTGTAAAGAAACAGCAAAACAAGCGTCGCGGCAATCCAGGCTTTTGTGCTCCGGGTGAGTTCAATCACGTCTCTCCCCCTCCCAACGATGTGTTCCTTACCATTCTTGGGTTCGTTTGTTTATAATACTATGCTTCAATGACTGGAAGGCGTGAATTTGGCAGAAATCTCCTTAAATGCGTCTTCATAGAGATAGTATTGAGCCTGAAGTATGCCGACTAACTTGCCTCCTGAAGCCAAAGACAAATGGGCTGAAGTCGAAGCCACCCACGACCCCAAGCAGAAACTGCAGAAGTACCAGGAATTCCTCGGCACAGTCCCCCAGCATAAGGGCACGCTGAAACTGCGGGGCGAAATCAAGAAGAAAATGGCGATAATCCGCAAGGAACTGGACGAGCGGAAGCGGAAAGGCATCGGCAAAGGTGGCGGCGGACCGAAACTCTTCATAGAGAAAGAAGGCGCAGCCCAGATCGCGCTGCTTGGCGTGACGAACGTGGGCAAGAGCAGCCTGCTGACCGCGGTGACCAACGCCAAAATCGAGGTCTCACCCAACCCCTTCACGACGCGAGTGCCGACGCCAGGCATCATGAACTTCTTGGATGTGCGCTTCCAGATAATCGAGGCGCCCGCCATGATGGAAGGCTCAGGCGACGGACGCGCCTGGGGCATGGTGACCATGGGAACGGCGCGAAACGCAGACGGCTTAATCCTCATGGTAGATCTCTCAGGCAACCCGGTCACGCAGCTGAACCTGCTTCTGGGCGAGTTGGAGAAGGCGCGGATTCTCGTCAGCCGCCCCCGTGGACGTGTGGACATCGACCGCAAACATGCCGGCGCTGCGCTGCGCATAATCAACGTTGGACGCCTCGTTGGCTGCACGATGCGGGAGGTTGAGGCGCTCATCAAGAGTTACCGCATCACCGACGCCATCGTAAAAATCAGCGGCGAAGTCACCTTAGACGATGTGGAGGACGCAATATTCGAGAGCACAATCTACAAGCCCGCCCTCATCGTTGCGAACAAGCTGGACGCGAAGAACGCCGAGGCAAACCTCCGAAGGCTCGAAGCCCACGTCGCCGGCAAAATGCCCATCATCGCGGTTTCCTGCGAGCGGAAGCGCGGTTTAGACCAGCTCGGCGACGCGTTGTTCCAGACGATGGGAGTCATCCGCATCTACACGAAGGAGCCTGGCGAGAGGCAGCCGACGAAGCACCCGTTCACGCTGAACCGCGGGGCGACACTGCAGGACCTCGCAAAGAGCATCCACGGCGAGTTCGTAAAGGACTTCGCCTACGCGAGAGTGTGGGGGAAGCGGCTGGCGTTCAGCCCGCAGAAAGCGGGGTTAGGCTTTGTTCTGGAAGACGGAGACATAGTCGAGATACACACAAAATAAGGAAATGCAAGGATTCGTCGTCTGAAGATTAACTGTGTCGACTGAAGCGAAAATTCGAAACCTAAAAGCTATAAGCAAAACTGAGACATACTTCGAAATGACGGTCGAATAGTATAATGGAAAAGGAAAACTCTTCGGACTCTCAAGACATCGTCTTTTTCTTGGGCGCTGGTGCGTCGGTAAAAGCTGGAGTTCCTGATACATTTGGATTGGTGGATAGCTTCAAGGAGTCTCTTACTAAAAACCCTGATCAACTAAAGGCTGTAGTAAAGATAATCGAAATACTAGAATCTTGGAAGAAGGAACAGGGTCCTAATGCTCCGGAGGTTGATGTTGAGCTTCTGTTGGAAACTCTTGAACGCCTCGAATCCAAAGATCAAAGATGTACTCTTGAAGTTTCATGAAGTGAAAGGGTATGCACTATCGGAGTATCCACCCAAAATCTCGCTCAGAGACAAATTAAAAGACCTGATAAGGCATGTAGGGATAGTGAAGGCAAATGATATTCGCTACTTTGAGCCGTTATTAGGTTTCTTGGAGGAAAATAAGCCTCTTGATATATTTTCTGTAAACTACGACATATCAATTGAACAATTCTGTAATGCCTACAAAATAGAATATGTTGATGGCTTTGACCTCTATTGGAACGTTAATAGCTTTAATAGAACCGATGTTGATATTAGGCTGTACAAGGTACACGGTTCAATTCTATGGTATAAGACTGATAGAGGCTACTATGTAAAGTTACCCACCAGAATTGAAGGTTCTAAGACTGAACTAATAACTGGTGAACAAGCGGTTTCCTTAATTCTCTATCCAATGCGCAAATGGGATTATGCCGAACCTCTGCTAGAAATGCTGCTCAGAATGAAGAATAAGCTGGAAACAGCCAGTTTCGTTATAGCAATAGGTTATTCGTTCAGGGATGATAACATTAGGAGAATCTTCTGGGATGCAGCTCGAAAGAACAAGAAACTAGTCTTAATCCTTATTAGCCCTTCCTCTGCGGAAGTCTATGAAAAAAGATTGAGAGACTACCAAATACCTGAGATAGACCACAGTTTTTCTTCGGATTTCGAGCCTTCTGCTTTTGACGCGAGTTTTCACTCAGCTCTTGCGGGAAGAGTCATATGTCTTCCGCATAAGTTTGAGGACGTCCTGCCTTTTCTGAAAAAACTCCTAGAACAGTTGAGGAATGGTCTTGCTTATGAGCAAGAGAAAAAGGAAAGTGAATACCAAGGGAAGGAAAGCGGCCCAAGCTGGGGTCCTATTATCAGGACATATTTGGACTGCGCCTACATGACGAAGGTAGAAGAACTAGCCGGCAAAGTCAATTGGCAAGGAGGAGACTATGAGAACAACTTGACTAATTGTTTCAAAGCTGTTTTGTCATATATTGCCCTTGGAAATCAAAATGAGTCTAGGGCTTGGCTGAAGAGGCTCGATAGCTACCTTGATTCTTTTAGCATCGACAAGCTTTTTGCGGAAACGATACCAGAAACTCCACCTATTTTTAAGATTAGGATAGTATTTGGCTCGTCAGATCGTTTCTCAGTTTCTATTAAGAATCTCTTTCGTATTCTTGGTGAAATCATAGAATACTGCGGGATGAAAATGAAGGTGGTGCAACCGGACCGGGCAAGCAGAATAAGAGACATTAAGGCGAGACTTGAAGCGCTTTATGCGCACATAATGCCTCTGCAAGATGACTTCTATCCGGACTTTTACGCTCGCCTTTACAAACCAGTCTTTGGTGATGACTTCGAATGGGTTCCAGTAAAGAGTCGTTCTCCCGAAGATGAAAGAGGTGGTCTGGCAATGCAGAGAGCCAGCCCAGAACAACTGAAAGACAAGATTCTCGAGAATGAAAGGAGGGAACTTGAAAAGGTATTCGGCGGTGTGAAACTAAACATTAACGTCTGAAAACTAAAAGGAATGCATTAGTCACAGTAATTGTTTTAGCATGGACAGCAACTATGGTAAGATTTCTCCAGAAGACATGTTCTTCGTGCACGGCAAGAACACCACGCAGCAGATAATCCTAACCAAATCAAGCTTGAAGAGAGAAGAAAACGAGGTGGCAGCTTATCTGCTGCTTTGGGCGACGCGCTCTATCTCGTGCCGCTTGCTCACGCCCGCGCTCTTGATGTCGTTGTTCGACGCCAAAACCAACTCGTCCGCGATGCACTCCTCAATCGACCGCGGATTATTCGCTGCGGCTGCGCGTGCGCCTTCCGTGATGTGCCTGATGGCGAGGTCAATCCTTCGTTGGGGCGCAACATCAACGGACAAGTGGTAGACGACTCCGCCGTAGCTAATGCGCGTCGTGTCCTCGCAGGGCGCGCTGTTCTCGACCGCTCGGACCAAGACTTCGACGGGGTTTTTGCCCGTGCGGAGGTTTATAATCTCAAAGGCTTGCTTCACGATGTTGGCGGACTTCGCTTTCTTGCCCGCGTTCTTGCCCGGGCGCATCATGTTGTTAATCAGCCGCTCCACGATGTTCACGTTCGCCTTGCGGAACCGCTGGTGCTCATGCCTGCCCATGCTGTGGGGCGCCACCATCGGCGTCAGGTTCAGGTACCGCTGCAACCCGAGGTCGTTGACCTTGATGTCTCTGAAACTCCACTTCTGGAAAAGCTTAATCTCCGCCTGCGGAGCTGCCTGCGTTGTGGTTGTGCTCATCCATGTCACCTTGCGGGTTTCTGCTTGCGTCCGTAGACAAGCTCGTTCAGCGACACGCCGTTAACCATGATAACCTTCCACCGGACGCCTGGGATGTCGCCCATGGCGCCGCCTCGGGTGCCGCCTATGCCTTCCACGACGACCTCGTCGTGCTCGTCGATGACGTTCAGGGCGCCGTCTCCGGGCAGGAACGCCGAGATAACGCGTCCGTTCTTGATAAGCTGTGTCCGTACACACTTGCGGATGGCGCTGTTAGGCTGCTTCGACTCTACGCCCACCTTCTCGAGAACGATGCCTCGGCTCATGGGGGCGCCTTGGAGAGGGTCAACTTTCTCGTCGAGCATTAGTTGGCGTCGGTTGTAGTAGCGGTCGCTCCAGCGGAATTGCTTCCGCTTCTTTTCGAGTTTCCGAGCTGCAAATTCGCCTCGGGGTGATTTTGAACCCATCAAATTTCCTCTTGCACAGTTAGCAATCCAACACTAATATTTAAACAACACGAGGGTAAACAGCGAGAACACTGCAGAACACTGGCGGTCCGTCGGCGGTGGACCGGGGCTTAGACTTAGGTGCTTAGGTGTTCAGAGCGGCAATTCCACGGTGAACTCCGTGCCCTTCCCCTCTCGACTCCGGAAGGTTATGGTGCCGCCGTGTGCTTCGATGACGCGTTTGCACACCGCCAAGCCGAAACCCTGCCCGCGGCTCTTGGTTGTAAACAGGGGACGGAAGATTTTTGACCTCACGCTGTCTGGAATGCCCACACCTGTGTCCTCGATGCTGGTGACTACTCTTCCCTGCTGCGCTCCGGCGCCCCTTTGGGCTTTCACGGTGAGCTTGCCGCCGTCCGGCATAGCTTGGACCGCGTTGGTGAACAGGTTGAAGAACACGCGTTTCAACAGTTGCCCGTCAACGTATACTTGAGGCAGGTCTTCTGCGAACGCAGTTTGCACTTCGATGTTATCTGGCATTGAGACTTCCGAGAGGGTGCCGTTGAGCAGCTTCTTGAGGTCTATGGCTTTCTTCTCGGGCGTTATGGGTCGGACGAAGTCCTGCAGGTCCGATACTATCTTGTTCATGTAGTTTATTTGCTCCGAGATTATGCCTATGCTCTCTTCGAGGTTGTCTTTGGCTTCGCAGTCTGGCAGGTTCTTCACCTCATCTCGAGCAAGGAAGGTTTCGCCCGTTATGGTCTGCAGCGGGTTGCGCAGGTCGTGTCCCACCATGCCTGCCGTCTCGCCGATTGCTGACAGTCTTTCGGAGTCCTTGAGCTGCTGCGTTCTTTCCTCCACGAGCTCCTCCAAGTGCGCTGCATACTCCTCGAGCTTGTTCTGCATCTGCTTGCGCTCGGTTATGTTTCTCGCCACGTGCACGGAGCCTACCATGTGTCCGTCCTCGTCGTTTAGGGGTGTGGTGCTCACGAGGAAGTCGCCTCCGAGGCGTGGTTCATGCACTTCAGCAACGTGTTCTTTGCCGTCCATCATGGTCTGGGCGTGGGGGCAGAACTCGGGCGGCACGCTGCTTCCGTGCACGCAGGCGTAGCATTTCAGTCCGATGGCTTGCTCTTGGGTGACGCCCAGCGCCTTCGCCATGGCTTGGTTGACACGCACGATTCTGTGCTGCCGGTCGAGAATGGCTATGAAGTCGGGAACGCTATCGAACGTGCGTTCCCAATCGTTCTTCGCCTGCCAGAGCTCGCGCTCTGCCTTCTTGCGTTCCGTTATGTCCTCGAAAACTGCGACAAAGTACCCTTTCTCGGGCGAGTAGGCTGACACTTGATACCATCTGCAAAGCTGCTCTGAATAGTTCTCGAACCTTGCCTGCTCGCCAGTCAAGGCAACCTTGCCGTAGACTCCTATCCAGTTGGCAGGGTCCTTCTCAATGCCGGGGATGACTTCCGTCACTCTCTTGCCGACCACATCTGCGGGCTTCAGTCCAGTTGCACGCTCAAAAGCGGGGTTAACCTCCAGAAAGACGTAGTCGACCGGTCGTCCCCCGTCGTCAACGAGAAGCTTGTGGTATGCGAAGCCGTCCGTCATGTTTTTGAAGAGCGCGCTGTACATCCTCTCGCTGGCCTTCAAGGCCCCGTTGGCTGCCATCCGCCTTGCAGCGTCCTCAACCAGGTACCACCTGTCAGCCTGCTTGACGAGCGTGCCCGCGTGGTTGCGCACCACATCCATGACGTCCGTGCCGCTGCAGGTTGGTAGGCAGTAGGTGCAGAGAGCAAGCATCTTGTGCTGGCCGATGACCAAGTTCACGGCTTCCTCGTAGTCCACGAAGCTCTGCCACAGACTCCGCTCAACCCAGAAAGTGTTGCCCGACAGCCTCAGTCCGTCGAAGCCGCGTTTCAGGGCGTTGTTTTCTTTCTGGACCCAGCCTTGGAGCACGCGGTTTGAGTCGAATTTTCCGCCGAGCAGGTACCAATCGCCGTACGAGACTATCTCCATCTGACCCTTCTGGATGTAGGCATCCAAGTCGGGCACGGCTTCGCGCATGGCTTCCTTTGCTTCGGCAACCTCCAGAGGCGGAGAAGTGATCCACATGCAGAACTCGTTGCTTCGCAGGCCCTCAGCGAAGTACGGAACGAGAATGTCAATCAGGTCCTGTTTGCTTTCGTAGAACTGGCAGAGGTGAGTCCCCCACGGGATGGAACCCACGAGGCCAATCCCGAAGCTGCGGAGGCTCTTGCCATCCTGCTGAGATGCCATTCATCTTGCGCTCCCAAGTCAGTGTCGTCTTAGATTGTTACTGAGGGTACTAGTTAAAGAATCTGCTTAAACTCCGTGAAAACTGCGCGAAATGTGGCACCTGACCACTTCGATTCTTGGAATGGAGAATTGGGCAGTTCCTCATCCGAAGTAGTCGCTGAGCCTCGACTGCTGAGCCAGCGCCTTCGCACGCGCCCGCTTCTGCTCCTCCGTCGTCAGCCCCATCCGCTCGATGAGGTACAGGCAGTTCTCGGGTGCGTAGCCGTGGAAGTGGTTGTTGAAGTAGCCTACAACTTTTTTCGCTTTGCCCGCAGCCTCCTCCACCTTGGGAACCCACTCGTCCAGCTGCTGCTTGGTGTAGTTGTAGTCGAACCAGGGTGCCTTGCCCCTGCCGTGCCAACGGAAGTAGGCGAAATCCGCGGTCAGGTGCACTTCAGGCGGCAGCAGCGGCTCGTCCACGTTCACGTAAGCCACGCCGTAGTCCCTGAGCAGGTCCCAAGTTTCGCTGCGCATCCAAGTCAGGTTGCGGAACTCCACGGCGTACCTGAACTGCGGATCAAGCATGCTGAAGAAGGCTTTGAGGCTTTCGGGATCGTAGCTATACTTGGGCGGCAACTGAATCAACAAACACGCCAGTTTCCCGCCCAGCTGGAGCGTGCGCATGACGTCGAAGAAGCCTTCCAAGTCCGCTTTAATGTTGCCTTTCAACCCGAGCCTCTTGTCGTGCGTGATTGTCTTGGGGAATTTGGCGGTGAAGAAGAAATCCGACGGCGAGTACCGTAGCCAACCCATCACCGTGCCCTTCGACGGAACGCGGTAGAACGAGGAGTCGATTTCTGCGGTCTTGAAAACCCGAGTGTATGCTCTCAGCTTCCTTTTCTCGCCCTTCTCATAGAAGGCGCCTTCCCACTCCTTGTAGCTCCAACCCGAAGTGCCCAGAAAAATGTTCTGGTTATCCATGCGGTTTCGCCTCCAGCGCAGTGACGACCTGGTCAACGCTACTGTACGTGCCGTCTGGAATCTCTCTGAGCAATTCGGAAAGGTGAACTCGCTTGTCAGCGGTCAGGTCCACCACTTTCCAGCCCTGTTTCTCGATGAGCTCGGACTTGGAGAGCGGAAACCTCGCGTCTTCAGCCAACACCGCCCTTGCAGAGTCCGCGCTCGTGTAGTCCGTGACTGGGATGAACTTGCCCGTCTGCTTGTACTTGAGGAATCGGGCGGCGTCGCCGTTCATCCTGACGCCGTGGTAAGCCATGGCGGCGACTTTCGGCTGACCCAGCTTGATTTTGCCGTCGATGTCCACGAGTTCCTCGTCCGTGAACTGGTACAGGTTGTGCTGCCCCTTGCCGAACAGCCGCGCGTACATGACGTCGGACTTAGCCTTCGGCTCTTCCTTGGAAAGGTCGACGCAGTGCACTACGTCGAAATCTTGCATCAGTTCCATAACGGCAGTCGTGACGGGTGCTCTGATTTCCCAGATGAACCGCGCACCCTTGAGGCTGGCGGAAGCGAAGAAGTCTCTCGCTTCCTTGACGCGCTCCGTGTTCATTTCGTAGCTTGCTGGAGTCTCCAACACCAGAAACGGCGAGTTCAACGCGTTGCAGTAAGCCTGCATCTTTCCAAGCACGGCGTAAGCTTCGTCCGTTGGCCTCAAGCCGATGCGGTGAGTGAGGTCTTGGTGGCAGCGGACGGCGAACGTGAAATTGGCGGGGACGATTCGGCGCCACTGCTCCACCCTCCGCATGTCCGGATACTCGTAGAAGGTGTAGTTGACTTCGACGAAGTTGAAGACTTGGGAGTAGGCTTTGAGCTTGGGTGTGCCTGGGACGTTGAAGTATGCCCAGCCTCCTGTGCCCACAAGGTACTCGGTCAACAGCTACACCTGCATAGCCTATGTCCGCGGCTGCGCTCATTAACCTAATCCCTTCCTCTGGTGTTGCGGCTTTCATAAGGCTTTTATATGTCGTAGGAGGTTTCTGGTTATGCATACCAACTTAAGGGAAGACGGTACCATGATGGAACCAAGCAAGAAACCGTTGAACGTACTCATCAAACAGCTGATGGGAAACATCGAAGTCGTCCTCAAGAACGGCTGCGAATACAAGGGTAAAATGATTAAGGTCGACGGACACATGAACATCCTGCTCGAGGGCGCCACCGAACTCAGAGAGGAACAGATGCTCACCAACTACGGCAACGTCCTGCTCCGCGGCAACAACATCCTCTACATAGTTCTGGACGCCACAAGACACTAGACAGGCAGCGTCTCGGCTTTTCCAGCCACAAAACGGCAAACCTCTTCAAGCTCAGCCCTGATTCTGAACCTGCGGCTGAAAAAGTCCAGCACATTCTTCACGTCTCGCTCGAGAAGTTCCTCCGCGTTCGGATGCTCCCGCGTGACGTACTGGGGCCAGTCGATGATGAGGATGTGCATGTCGGGCTTGAGGATAATGTTGTACTCGCTCAAGTCCGCGTGAATGACGCCCGCCTCGAGGAAGCAGCGCTTAACGTTCTCCAGAATCTCCCGCAGCACCGCGGCTGGGTCATCGAGTTCCCGCCACTTCGCCAGCTCCGCGCCCTCGATGACGCCCATAACGATGGCGTGCCGATTCTGGCTTATAGGCTCCGGAACCGCAACCCCACGACTGTGCACAAGCTGCAAAACCTCGAACTCTTTCTCCGCGGCCTGCCGCGACTGGAAAAGCCAGCCCGCGTGGTCCGCCATGTAGCCGCGTTTGCGCCTGGTCTGGCGGAAGCTTATCCTGCCCAGGCGGTGGAACTTGACCGCTACGCGTTTGCCTTTCGGGTCCAGGGCGTCGAAAACGTCTGCCTCTTTGCCTACGCCCAGAGGTTTGCCGAAGGCTTCGAGGACTCCGGCTTTGACGAGGGCGTTTATGGCGAGGCAGTCGTAGCCCGCGTAGTTCAGCGTGTACCCGACGTAGGCGCCGCGCATTCCGTAAATCAAGCCGAGCTTGTCCACTTTGCCAAGGTCGCGGTCTATCTTCTCCTTGGGCACGTTGGCGTGTCGCGCAATTTCCTCTTTGGGCACGTACTCGTGCTTGCCCATGCCTGTCTCTATGACTTGAAGAATTTTCAGCTCTTCCGGCGTCAGGGTGCGGAAGACTTTCACGGCAACTTCTGCAGACGACATACAAAGACCAGATACGCAGCACAGCTAATAAGACTACAGCGTTAGAACCTGCGCTGCCTTCACCGCTTTCTCCACCATCTCTGCCACGTCTAGTTTCGCCTCAGCCGCCTTCACCGCCTCCAACTTCGCCTGCGTGGCGGGTTGACATGGCGCTGCTTCGCAGTTTTTCGCTTTCTTAATGGAGATTTCGAGTGTGCCGATTCTTCGGGCTATAGCTTCGGTTTCGGTCTTGTCGAAACCCAGCAGCGGACGGTGAATCGGGTACCGCGTTGCGGCTTCGTCGATGGCGAAGAGGTTCTGCACGGTTTGGCTGGCTTGTTCGCCGATGGCTTCGCCCGTGACCACGCCGTATGCGTCCTCGGTTTCGGCGATTCTTTCGGCGATGCGATACATTAGCCGCTTGCACAGGAGACAGGAGAACCTTTCGGGCGCGCACTCCACGATGGTCTTCATGTTTTCCCCGTTCGGCACCACGTACATCCTGCCGAGGTGACCCGCGCTCCACTCCCGGAGTTTCTTGGCGGTTTCGATGGCTTTCTGCTTCGCGGCTTCATCGGTGAAAGGCGAGTTATCCACGTACACCGGCACAACCGGGCTGCCGCGCTTCATCGCCAGCCAGCAAGCCACGGGCGAGTCGATGCCGCCGCTGAGGAGACAAACGGTTTTCGCCTGTGTGCCCACGGGGAAGCCGCCTGCGCCTTGGACTGTTTCCGCGTAGACGTAGGCTTTAGCCTCTCGGGCTTCCACCGTTATCGTAACGTCGGGCGCGGTGAGGTTCACTCTTGGCTTGCGCGGCTGCAGGCTTTCAAGGATTTGTTTCCCTAGTTCGCGGCAGAGTTCCATGCTCGAATAGGCGTGGGTGCCCACGCGGTTGCAGCGGACAGCGAATGATTTGTCTTCCAGAATAACCGTTTCGGCTACGGCGAGCGCAGTCGCGGTAACGGATTCCAAGTCCGAAGTGGTCTGTTTGGAGGCGGAAACGCTGGTGATGCCGAAAACCCGTGTCAGCGCCTGCACGATTTCCCGTGTCAGCGTCGTTTTCAGGTAGATTCTGCCCCGCATCCGAACCGTGCGGTCGGGCTTCAGACCGCGGTCTGCCAGTGTGCGTCTGATGTTTTCCAAGACCTGCTTCTCGTACGTTCGCCTTGTCCACTCGCTTTTGATGCCGATTTCTCCGCTGAAGCGGACGATTACCGTGTCGTATTCCGTGTTTTCACCGTGCCTTCAGATGGGGAAAGCAGCGTGGCACCAGATTTAACGGTTATGCTTCGAGCCGCTTTCTCTTTTCAACATGGTTTTGGTTGCCGCAGGCAGCCGAAGGGACCTCTCCCTCTATAGGTTTCTGCAATGAGTTTCTATTAGGCTCCAAATATGATAGCTACCGCAAGCCTGACTCCAAACCTGGAGTGGTGCTGCCTCGGTTCATGTAATCTTGCAGAAAGCCCGCGGGTGGTCAGGAAGGTTATCTTCCGTAGAGAACTCCGTTTTTCGGTGTCAAGCAGAAATCGAAGCCGTCTCGCTGAGCTGCAAGGCTTCCTGAAACCTTTATACCTTGGTCTCTCCGAGTGTAGGTATAAGTCGCGGCAAAGCGGACTCCGTGATTGACCGATGGATTCTAACGACGTACTCATCAGGGCGCGAGGTTTGACCAAGCGCTACAACAACTTCACGGCAGTCGACCACATAGACTTCGACGTCTACAGAGGTGAATGCGTCGGATTCCTAGGACCCAACGGCGCCGGAAAAACCACGACCGTGCGTATGATATACTGCTTCCTGCCCGTAACCGAAGGCGAGTTGACCGTGGCAGAGCTGAATGTTTCGACGCAGGCGAGACAGATTAAGAGCATGGTGGGCGTTTCGCCGCAGGAAGATAACCTTGACCCTGACTTCTCGATCATAAAGAACCTGCAGGTCTACGCACGCTACTTCGACATACCCCAGGCTGAAGCCACCAAACGCGCCGACACGCTACTCAAGTTTTTCCAGTTGGAGGACAAACGCAACAAGTCCATCAGCGAACTCTCAGGCGGCATGAAGCGCCGCCTAATCATGGCGCGCGCGCTTATAAATGAACCCAAGATTCTACTGCTGGACGAGCCCACGACGGGACTGGATCCGCAGGCGCGGCACCTCGTGTGGGATGAGATTCGTAGCCTGCGCAAGCGAGGCGTGACCATCATCCTCACGACGCACTACATGGACGAGGCTTCGGCGCTGTGCGACCGGGTTTTCGTCGTGGACAACGGCAAAATCATCGAGACTGGCGCTCCTGTGGAGTTGATTCGGCGGTTCGCGGGCGAGGACGTGCTTGAAGTGGAGTATGACAAGGGCGTGGTGGAGAAGCTGAAGCAGGAGTTACCCGACGCTGAGGTGGAGGTCTACGGCGACCAGGTCCGCGTCTTTACGAAGCAGCCCCACGGCGCGTTCGAACATATAGTCAAGGAATTCCCCGACAAGGACATGACCATACGCAACGCCAACCTCGAAGACGTCTTTCTGAAGCTGACTGGGAGGAAGTTGCGCGAATGACCAACTGGTTGCCGAAGCTGACGTACCGGGTGTGGAAGGTTTGGCGGAGAAACTTTGACGTCTTCACCAAGACCATATTCGTCAACTTCCTGCCCGCGCTTCTGGAGCCGATTCTGTACCTCGCTGCCTTCGGCTTTGGCTTGGGTGCGCTGCTGGGCGCCACCAGCATCCCCGGCTACATGGGCTCCTACGTGCAGTTCATCGCGCCGGGATTGATTTCCATCGCTGTCATGTACGGCAGCTTCTTCGAGTGCACTTACGCTTCGTTCGTGCGCATGTACTTCCAGAAAACCTTCGACGCAATAATCGCGACGCCCATAAGCGTAGACGAGGTCATAGCGGGCGAGCTGCTTTGGGGCGCCACGCGCGCAGCCATAAACGGCTCCATAGTCTTGGCTGTTGTCGCGGTCTTCGGCTTGGTCACGAATCCTCTGGCGTTGCTCATCCCCGTTGTGGCGTTCTTCGGCGGACTGTTGTTTGCCTCTCTGGGGATGTGCTTCACCGCGTTGGCTTCCACCATAGACTTCTTCAATTTCCCCTCCTTCCTCTTCATCACGCCCATGTTTCTGCTCAGCGGAACCTTCTTTCCCATAACCGTCGTGAACTCCGCAGCGCTTGAAGGAACGGCTTTGGCGATTTTCCCGCTGACGCACGTAGTCAACCTGACGAGAGGGCTGATATCAGGCAACCCTGGAAGCTTTCTGGGCTTGAGCCAAGAAGCGATGTGGATACTGGGCGTCGTGTGGATTGCCCTGGTCACATTGCTGTTCTTCTTCCTGAGCATCAGGTTGATGAAGAGGAAACTCATCAAGTAACCGCGCACTCGGGTTCGATACCGACGATTTCCGCCACGACCAGGTAGTAGGCGGCAAGCCCTTTCCATTTTCCCCACAGCTCGGCGATTTCTCTCGCCTCCGCACTCGTGACTCCCTTTTCTCTGCAGTAGTAGTGTGCGATGAGGCGTCGCAGCCCGAGGTCGTCGGCTGGGAAGGCATCCCACTTCCGCATTGACCGCAGCACGGTAAGTTCAGCCGTCCAGGTGCCTATGCCTCTCACCTCGTCAAGTTCCTTCACCACTTCTTCAGCGCTGCTGTAAGTCTTGAACTTCTCGAGGTCCAGTTTTCCAGAGGCGACCAGAGTGGCGATTTCTTTGATGTATTCGGCTTTTCTCTGGCTCAATCCGCAAGCACGCAAGTCTTCAACGGAGGCTGAAGCGAGACGCTCTGCAGTGGGGTACGCGTAGAAAACCTCGTTGCAGACGGTCAGGGTTTCACCGAATCTTTTGACAAGCCTCCTTTCCAGTGAGTTGGCGACTTTCAGCGAAATCTGCTGCTCCACAATCGAATCCAGAAGCGCCTCGAACACGGTCTGCGTCGTCAGACTCCTGAGCCCTCGCAGCCTTCGCGTGATGTGCGTCATCGTTGGGTCCCGTTTCACCGCCTTATAGAAGGGTTCAGGGTCAAAGTGCAAGTTGAACAGCACGTTCACGATCTCAGCCGCTGTCTTCTCCTCTGCTTCGGACAACCTTCTCTCCGACGTCAGCTCTGCTCGGAGTTCGGGCACGTCCACGGTGCCCCTCGACTCCAAGGATAAGTGGATGAGCGTGCCGTCTACGCAGATGAGCTGCGTGAACCTCCCGCCTTGGTAGCTGCGGATTTCCCTGTCACCTTCGCTGAAGATTCGGGCGCTCAGGTCGAAACTGAACGGCGACACGGGTTTCAGGATGATGCTTTGACTTGGCAAATGGTATCCTCGCAATTTCGCTGACTGGGGAGCTTTTTTCTTCATGGTTCATCCGCGTGTAAGGTAAAAAGCGTTTCCGACCTCCCGGGATGCGGCAAGGTTTTTATGAAGGCAAAAACACAGTTCAATCGTCTAGTTTTTGAGGAGTCTCAAATGTCCAAGAAGAAAACCAAGAAAGAAACCAAGCCTTCTGAAAAGGAAGTCGTCGTCACCACACCCGAAGTGAGCGTTGACCACGATGACAAAGGCTACTACATCGAAGTTGAACTGCCCGGCGTCAAAAAGGAAGCCGTCTCGTTGACCGTAGGCGCGCAGAGCTTCTGCGTCGAAGCCAGCCGCGAAGACGTCGTTTTCATGGGCTGCTTCACGCTGGCGCATCCAGTGGACGAGGGCAAGGCGAAGGCGAAATTCGAGAGCGGGTTGCTGAAGGTTGAGGTTCCGCTGAAAGCCCCGTTAAAAGGTAAGAGAATAGAGATTCAGTAGCGCGTTTAGCGCTTTCCCTTTTCTTTCTCGACCTCGCCTTTCGACACGAGCTGGTCGTAGTACTTCCTGCATTCTTCCATCGAAGTGGCGTGGCGTTCGCAGAACATGGCGAACACTTTTTCTACGGGTTCTTTGGGTTCCTTTTCCTTGATCATTTCTTTGAGTTCTTCTACGTAGTGTTTTTCTTTCTTCTGAGTCATGTCTGCTCCGTCCGCGTTTAGCGTTTGCTGACTAGTGAGGTTGCTTTGCTCTAAAACGTTTCTCATCACTATCTTGGGTCGTCCGAAATGTTCAAATCGTCCCTCCGGGTTCAATTTTCCATGCCAGTTTTTCGAAAACCAACTCAAAGCGAGTCTATGGAAGGTGAAGAATGATGGGTGTAGCTGTTCCGAACACGAAGGAAAACCTCAGCATGTGCATCTGCGGGACGTGCCCAACGTTTAAGGGTTCTCCGCTCAGCGGCGGCTTCTTCTGCTCCATGGGCAAAGCGAAGGAGCCCGTGAAGCAGGCAGGCTGCGTCTGCGGCAAGTGTCCCGTAACTGCGAAGTACAAGCTGAAGGGCGGCATGTGGTGCGTCCGCGGAAAATCCGCTGACAACCCGTAAACCGCGCTTTCCCAAGCGTCCTCACTCTCCCCTTTTCTTTTCCTCTCATTCTACGTCGTGGGAAAGCTTAATTCCGCTTGCGGTCCTCTCTTCCTGCGGAGGTGCGAGGGTTGAAGGAGTACGAGTGTGTTCAGGTGAAGCATCACAAGCAAGTGGGCAGGGCCATTCAGGAATGGCAGGAGAGAGGTTGGCGGCTGCATTCCTACGCTGTCGCAGGTGAACCCACCGCGGTCAATCACTATCTGCTTTTTGAGCGAGGAAACTGAGGCTCAGGCGACCTGCAACTCGGCGATCAAGTTCGGCGCTGTTGCTCAGAGCTGCTTGTACTCATTCATCGTGGGCAGCGCTCACGCGCAGGCTCGCCGAACCGTGCCGACATTCTTGGTTGGCTCAGCGCACTTGGGTTTTGGCTCTTTTCTTGGCTGAGAGCAGGTACTCCGCGAACGCGAAAGCTAGAACGCCCGCGCCCAGAAGCACCCAGAGCAGCGTTGAAGCGATGTCAAACATCATTGGTCGCCGTGTTTGTGGGTTTTTGCGGTTGATGGCTCTTAAGCTTTTGCCGTTGGGTGAGCAGAATTTACGTGGGATAGTCGTTTTCCATGGGGGAGATGCGACCGTAAGCTCTATATTTCTCAGTGAAGCCTCTTTTCCAAGAGTTGTGCGGGCCCGTGGCTCAGTCAGGCTAGAGCGGCGGACTCTTAATCCGTAGGTCGCGGGTTCAATTCCCGTCGGGCCCGCCACATTAAGCACGAATTTATCCTGTTTCTACCAATCTTTTTTCTAGACAGCCCAATTCTTTGCGGGTTAAGTCCCGACTGGCAGTGTTCCGAGTTTCCCAGTGGAAATGGACAAGCGTCTTGTGTGAGGTGCGCCGACTCCACAATGGAGGGCAATGGATTCGAGAGAGCGCACTATGCCAAGCAAAGAAAAAATACCCCTTACGTTCTCTCAAACAGCCATGCCACAGAAACATAAGTCTCTATGGCTCAGAATTCTTGACAACACATATCCCGCCTAAAACTACCAGAACAAAGCCGCCCGCGTACAGCAACAGTTGAATCAGGTTTAGGGTGGTATCTGGAAAGTAGCTAGCGGCAACGTCCGTTGACAGGTAACTGCCAAATGGTGCGTACGTTACGATTAACCCAATCAAGACCATGGCTATGCCCGGAATGATCATAGCTGCTGCTAAGAGGCGTTTGGGCAACCGCTTAATTCCACCTGCTTTAACGTCTGGTGGTGTTATTGAAGGGAAAGCGCGGGCAACGACAGCGACAAGTGACGGCACCAACAAAAGGACAAAAGGCAACATAGTTACAAACCAGAAAATAGTGAGACCTAAAGAAAGTGCAACCAATGCATCGCCTGAGGATTGGGTGAATGCTGAAGCCTGCGCATACAAGAATTTATAGACGAACACATACAGGAATGCGACAATTGCATTAGACACCAATAAAGCTATGTTTGTCACCGTGATGAAGCGGGCCCAATTGAACTTCTTTCGTAGAGCGTAGCCCATTATGAAGAACCCTAAGAAGTTGCCTGGAACAGCAGCAAGTAGACTCCCCGGGTAAATCCCGCCGTGCTTAACGGAATCAGCAATCAAAGTGCCCAAAGCGGCACCGATTCCTCCAGCCCAGGGACCAAATATCACTGAAAAGAAGGCGGGAATAACCACGGCTGGTCTAAATTGACCCACACCCCAAGGAGACGGAATATATGCAGTGGTGAAAGAACTCACCGCGTATAGTGCTGCGTTAAGTGCAGTTGCGACGATTATGAGCGAATATGGTTGATGCCAAGAGGACGTTTTCATCTCATCACGTTGTGTTCGGTTCCTTCAGCGCTCGGCACAATTAAGGGTTCCCTTTGAACCGTCCCAACTTGTTTAGACTAATCTGAATCGACGTGAAGGTCCAACCAATTGCAGGTGAGTTCTCAAACTTCAGTTGATTATAATAATCGCTTATCAAAACGACTCAGTAAATCACCAACTCGTCGTGCTAAGAAACTGATACGTCACTCAGTAGATGATTTTACGTGGATTTCCATCTGTCCCTGGTTTTCCTGATATCCCGGAAAACCGTGTCCTTTCCAATTATCGCTCGAACCAGCAGGTTGGCAGCAAAGCCCAAGAAAATGCCAATCCAGAAGTAGCCGACATAGTCTGTTTTAAACAGGTAGTCTACCCCAGATCCTCCGACAACGGCTGCCAAGACGGCAACGTAGCCCTTCCAGTCCCACTCCTTTTCGTACGCCGAGTGCACAAGCATCCAGCCGAAGACGACTCCGACGAGGAGGCTTCCCGCCTCAGAGACAACCATACCTATCAGAGCTAAGTGTGCTGGTGAATTCTTAAAACTTGCCATGGTTCTTACGTGGGACCAAGGCTTTAGCCTGAGGTTCAAGCTGCGTTAGTCTGTTCCGTTTTCTTCTTCGCGGTGGCTGTGCTCACTGATTCTGAGTTTTCTCGGCGCATCGTTCACGATTTCGTACCCTGCGGCTTCCAGTTCCCGCACGATTTCACCTCTTATCTCTTCAATTGATTCGTTGAACCGCAGGTAGACTATGCCCTGCATGTCGGACGGCAACTCCACTGGCTTCTTCAACAGGCAAGCGATTCTGCTTCTTCCCAGCTTTCCCACAAAATAGCCGAACTCCAGAACCACGTTCTGGCGAGGACGAGTGTGAGCGTTCTTCAGGAACCTTCTCAGCCGAGCGGGTCTGGACCAAACGCTGCCGAATTCAACGACGCCGCCCAAGTCGTCCGGCGTTAGGATGACGAAGGCAAAGCCGACGTTGGAGTACTGTTCGAGTTTCTCGACGATGGTTCTGCCTCCGCTCGGCTGTTCGCTGAGGACCACTGGCTTAAGCCCGACGTCCGCCAAAATCGCCTTCAGTTCTTCTACGGGTTTCGGGTCTTTGCCATGTGATATGAATATTTCCTTCTTGGTTGCCAGCGGGTTTTTCCTGCTCAATCCTTCGTTCCTTCTGTTTTCCGCAGCCGTGACGCGGGGTTCGATGAGTGGTTAGGTGAATAGGATTGACTGTTTATAAAAGAAAATCGGTTTATAGGCGACTGCGTTGCTTCTGGATTAAGCGGCTACCTGTTGAAGTAGCCGTCCGAAAGCGTCGTCAAGAACAAGTATAGATAGGGCTCAACGCCCCGGGGAAACGAGTTCGTCAACGCAATGTTCATGTTCACTTCGGGCGGCGGAACCATCATCCAGCCCATCCCGCGCATACCCACACCCCGCATCCCCATGCCGCCCATGCACATGGTCCAGCTGCGGGTCCAGTAGAAGTCGATGACCTGCGGAAGCGACTTGAAGACGCCGTTGTGCCCGTAAGCCCTAACGAAATCGGCTGAGGGGCGCTTGTCCACGTTCCGCAGCGTGGGCGTCTTTATCAGGCCCATTGCCCGAGTTGCATTCGCAGGTTGCGTTTGCTCGAAGTAACCGCCCAAGCCCTTGTCCACCCAGTTTACGCCTTCGGCGTTGGACGGGCTAGTGTAATACGGGTTTTGCGGGTTCCTGGGACCGCCAATGTTGTCGTAGGCATAGTCGGTGAACAGCGGGTAGCCGCCTGAGCCTGGCTTCAGGGAGTGGCAGGAGGCGCAATCTGCCGCCATAGGGTCGTTGAACACCGCCAGCCCATACAGCTCGTTGTCGCTGAGCCCAAGGTTCCTGTACATCGGCCAGTTCATCAAGCCTATCTGCGTCACATCTAAGCGCTGGGTCTTTGCGTTGTCCCAGAACAGGTCGAACTTCGAGTTGTGCGGGTTGACCTCGACTGACCGCTCGTAGGCAGCCAGTGACTTGCCAATCTGGTTGTAAACAACCGTGACATTAGCGTCGATTGCGTTCTGGCCCCATGCCTGATTGAAAAGTGCAACGTAGCTGCTTTCTTTGACGCGTTGACGCAGCTCGTCGGCTGAGTTGAGCGCCATCTCCAGCGGGTTTAGGAAGGGTCCCTTCGCCTGCTCCGCCAATGGGTCACCAAGTTCCTTGCCTGAGGCGCGTCCGTCGTTGAACATGCCGCCGACCCATTCGGCTTCCTTCTCGTCGTAGTGCAGGACTGGGCTGTCGCCTGCATACGCTGCTGAAGGCGGTTTGGTGTTGCCGAACAGCTTCGCGTCGCTTCCGGCGTAGACGCCGCTGAGGATGTTTGTCCAAGAATCTTCAGGGTCAGCCCCTCCTGTATAGCCGACGGCTGGGTCGTGGCAGCTTGCGCATGACTGGTTGCGGTACTTCGACAGGTTTTCATCGAAGAAAAGCGCCTTTCCCAACTGTTCAACAGGTGTAAGCTGCACCGTCGAACCCTTCGCCAGCGGCTGAGGCTGAACCTGAGGTGCGGGCATGGGTTTGGGCGAGACGGAGTTAAGAATCCCCAGTGGCAGAAGCGTGAGCAAAATGATTGTGATGGGGATGAGTTTGTTCAAGCGTAGTAACCGTGAAGAAGTGGTTTCTAGGCTATTTTAGAGATTGTGACTGTTGCTGCCCAGTCACATGCCTCAACTAGTCTCCCATGCGTCCCAGACTACATCTGAAGGTTGAACCTTGCGGCTTGAACCTCCCTTATCGCGTCGCGGAACGTTCGGGGTATGTCTTCCACGTACAGCGAGCGGTTTTGGATGCCCTTCTGCACCGCTCCCGCGGCGACGAAGCAAGCGCCGATTATCTCCGTCGTGGGTGAGGGGTCTGGGAACACTATGAGGGCGATGCCCAGTTTCATGAGTCTAGACTTGTTGCCTTCCCGCCACAGCTTCTTCGTTGCCGTGGCCTGCTTGGCTGTGCCTTTGAGGGCGAGGTACAGGTCTATCTGGCATTCGGCGAGCTCGTTGATGGCTTTGGCGGCGGTTTTGGCTTCGTCCAGTCTCATTCAGGTGCCTCCTTGCTGGCTTAGAAGGATGGTTGTCGGTCAAAAGCTTTTACCCCTCCCAGCGACGGAGCGCACTCATATTTTTCCTTGGTCGTGCATGTACTTTTTTAATTCTGCAGCATAAACCCGCAGATGCTTCCGCAAGAGTTTTGCATTGAAAAGCGAAATGTAGTTGAGCTTTGCTTTATATGGGCGTTGGAGGTTTGGCTGGTCAACTTGTTGTTGCATCCCTGTGTAGATAAAAAACTATAAATCCCACGTTCAAATGCAACTTTTTCAGGAGTGTCTCCGTTGTGTCACGATTGAACCAAGCTAATCCTGTCTCTGTGAAGAAGGGTGCCGAGTTGCTCGGTGCGGTTCCGTTCGACAAAGGGTTCCATTTCTACATTGACTATGGAAAATACACAGGAGTGACGGCGAACAGCATTATGGAGCTCGCCCAAAAACTCATCACCACTCCAGCCGCAGCGGTGACCTTTCACTTCGGTCGCGGCGACTTCCAGAAGTGGCTCCGCAACGTCATCGGCGATGAAGAATTGGCGGCACGCATCGACCATCTGAAGGACTGGCCGTCTTGGTCTTCGGACGAGGGCTTGAGGAAGGAGCTGCTTAAGACGGTTGAGAAACGGATATCGGAGCTGAAACCCTCACTCTGACTTCACAGTAATCCATCGAGCAAGGCAATTGTAGAGGTTTCCAACACTTTGAAAAAAGCCAGAATTAGGACCGGGTTCTCTTTCTCTTCTTCGAACGGGAGAGCAGCCATCGCCATCTGCGCCTTGGCGCTGGCGTTTGCGTCGACGCTGTTCTGCTCAGTCTACCCAACGGTTTCTGCGCAGTCAGCCGGCGCGGTCAGGAACTTCTACCTTGCCGTTGAGTACGACTTGGGCGGACCAGGCTACGTCGTGTTTTCGCCTCAAACCCTCGTCGTTCAGCAGGGCGACCAAGTCAACATCACCGTTAGGAACGTCGAAACCCAAAGCCTCCAGCTGCAGATAGAAGGACAACCAGCAGTCACGGTTCAGCCAGGAAGCGCTGCAGCCGCGGGCGTAGTTCCCGCTGAGACATCGGTTCCCGTTTTCACCGCTTCAACTCCCGGAATACTCGGCTTCTTTACGACAGAGCACCCTGAGGCAAGCGGGCAAATCGTGGTTCTCCCAAGCGATTGGACAAACTACAGGCCGCCAGCCCAGACGCGGGGCTTCACGCAGCTGGCTCTGCCCGATTTTGCGGGTGAAGAGTACGACAAGTTCTTCCCGGGCATCATGGTTGTGAATCAGGGTGACAGCGTGAACGTGAGCGTCCGAAGCCTCGACGAGATGCCCCACAGCTTCACGATGCCGAGCTACGGCGTGAACGCGGCTGTCAACCCAGCCCAGATGGCAGCCAACGGAACCCTGACGCCCGTCACTTCAACCGTGCCAGAGTTCAAGGCCACGAAGCCAGGTGTCTTCACGTTCATCTGCACGACCTACTGCGGAGAAGGGCACATCGAGATGGTCGGCTGCCTCGTCGTGCTGCCGACGGGCAGCGGCTACAACCCAGAACCCACAACCCAGTACGGCTACCTGACGGTGAAGCCCGACTTCGCGGGTGAAGGCTACGACAAGTTCATCCCCGACGTGGTCTTCGCTAATCAGAATGATCTCGTCTACCTCAAGGTCAGGAACACCGATGGAGTGGCGCACTCGCTGAGCCTGCCAGACTTCGGCATAGACAACGAACCCATACCGCCAGCGCAGAACACCACCGCTGGTTTGGCGCCGACGGACGCATACATCACGCCCTTCTTCGCGGACAAACCCGGCGTGTTCCAGTTCTTCTGCTCGACTCTCTGCGGCGAAGGCCACAACGAGATGATAGGGTACCTGGCGGTTCTCCCCGCGTTGGGGTCCACGGTAACGGCGTCGCCTTCTCCCTCCGCTCCTCCGCCATCGTTTTCGCCTCCGCCTACCCAGCCTGGACCGGTCTCCGCCGCAGTCGCGGTTGGGCTGAGTGTTGCGGCGCTTCTCGCGGGCGTCGGGATTGGCTTGGCGCTTGCTTCCAAGTACGAGGAATCATAGCCTGAGTTCTGATGCGAGTCTAGTGGCTTCCAGTGCCGCGCCAGTATTCCCGCGACCAAGCAGTCTTCTCAGCTTGCCACAGTGCGGAAACAGCTTATAAGCCACAAGCACGAGATATCAGCGAGAAGTGGTTTTGTTGGAAACCCGAATCGAGATTGACTCCTTGGGCGAGAAAAAGATACCCAAAGACGCCTACTACGGAATCCAGACCCTCCGCGCCGTCGAAAACTTCCCCGTCAGCGGATTCGAAGCACCGCCCGTCTTCATCTACGCCTACGTGATGATTAAGCGGGCAGCCGCCACGACAAACATGCAGGTGGGTTGGCTGGACGAGAAAATCGGCAACGCCATCGTGCAGGCTTGCGACGAGGTGCTGGCAGGCAAGCTGCTGGACCAGTTCGTCGTCGACGTCTTCCAAGCTGGCGCGGGCACGTCGTTCAACATGAACGTGAACGAGGTTCTGGCGAACCGGGCTTTGGAGATTCTGGGCAAGAGCCGAGGCGACTACAAGGCGGTTAGCCCGAACGACCACGTTAACATGGGGCAGTCGACGAACGACACGTTTCCCACGGCGCTGCATCTTGCGGTGTTGCTTGCGTTGGAGCCGTTGCACGTAGCTCTGGGAGATCTCGCCGAAGCCTTCGAGAACCTAAGCCGCAAGCACGCTGACACGATTAAGTCGGGCAGGACGCATCTGCAGGACGCCTTGCCGGTCACGGTTGGGCAGGAGTTTGGAGCCTACGCAGCCGCAATCAAAAACGCACGGGCACAGCTCAAGGCGCGGAGCGAGCGCCTGAACGAGCTGGCGTTAGGAGGAACAGCCGTCGGCACAGGAGTCAATGCCCACGTTGATTACGCCAGAATCGCCATAGCCGAGCTGAATCGAATGACCGGCTTCAGCTTGAAAACCGCGTCGAACTTGTTCGAAGCCATGCAGAGCCGCAGCGCCGTCGCCTCGGTCTCAGGGGCGCTGAAAGAGCTGGCGCTCGAACTGATTCGAATAGCCAACGACCTGCGCCTGCTCTCGTCTGGACCCACGACCGGATTGGCGGAAGTCGAACTGCCCGCGGTGCAGCCTGGCTCTTCGATTATGCCTGGGAAAGTGAACCCCGTGATGGCGGAGTGCCTCGACATGGTGGCGTTCCAGGTTGTGGGTAACGACTTGGCGGTTTCGCTGGCGGTTCAGGCGGGTCAGCTGGAGCTAAACGTGATGATGCCGGTGATGATGCACAACGTCCTCCAGAGCATTCAGCTTCTGGCGAACTTTCTGCCCGCGTTCACGAGGAAATGCATCGACGGGATAACGGTTGACGAGGAACGGTGCAAGGGGTACTTGGACAAGAATCCTTCGCTGGCCGTTTACCTGTCGCCTTGTATAGGCTACTTGGAAGCGGCGAAAGTGGCGAAGCAGGCGCTGGAAGAGAAACGCTCCGTGGAGGAAGTGGCGCTGGAGAAAGGTGTGCTCACGCCCAAACAGGCAAAAGAGATTTTTGAGCCTGACTTCCTGCTGGGCAAGAAAGGCAGAAAATAGAAACCCAAACCACCCGGGCGAGCAACGCAACAGACAAATACCCAGCCACCCACTCAATCGGCAGTGACCATCTTTGTCGGAGAAAACTCGAACCGTGAAAGAAGTCGAAATCGACTTCGAGAAACTCGCCCGAGTCGGCAACAAAGTGAACGAGCTGCTCGTGCGGAAAACCCGCAACTCCGCCGAAGCCTACGCCGTCCTGCGTTTCCTGTCTGTGCTGTACGAGCAGAAGACGGGCATCTCGTTCCAGCCCGAGTTCGAGGAGGAAGTCAAGAAGGTTGTTGCCCGAGCAGGTCAGGCAAGCAAGAAAGAGGACTAGCAGCTAAGGTTACTTCAGCAGGGTTTTTCTGAACTCGGCCGCCGCAGTCTCAGGCGTCACCGTGTTGATGTACATGCCTGTGCTCTTCTCGAACCCCGCCCAAATCGCCAACGTCGGATAGACCTCCAAGTGCCAGTGGAAGCAGTCCTGTGCATCAGTGCTCAGCAACATGTGGAAGCCAAAGTTGTACGGCGGGTCGTTCACGAGCGTCTTCAACGCTTTGAGCGTGGCTTGCAGGGTTTCAGCGAACGCCTGCGTCTCCGCCACGGTGAGGCTGAGCAGATTGCTGCTGTGACGCCTGGGCAGTATCCAGAACTCCATCGGGTGGACGCTGGCGAAAGGCGCGAAGACCGCAAAATGCTCCGTGCCCATGATGAGCCTGGGCGTCCTGGATTCTTCTTCGATGAGCTGGCAGAAAACGCATCGCTTGTGCTCGTTCCAGCGGCGTTTGGCTGCCGCAAGTTCTTCGCTGACCGTTCGGGGAATGAAGGGCGTGGCGATGATTTGGCTGTGCGCGTGCGACAGCGAGGCGCCTGCTTGGAGGCCGTGGTTGCGGAAAATCTGCACGTACTTCACGTATGGCTTCGACGACAATTCGCTGAGTCGATCTTTGTAGGCGTTGATGACGTGAACGAGCTGCGGCAACGGCGCGTCCGACGGGTGGTCGGTGTGGTTGGGGGATTCGACGAGGACTTCGTGGTGTCCGACGGCGTAGCCGAAGCTGTCGCTCTGCATGATGCGCTGCGCGTCGCTGGGTTCCTTGGGCGGCATGAACGCTGGGTACAAGTTGGGGATGCATCGGATGAGCCAGTTCTTATGGCGGAAGTCTCCCTGCTCCTTGTCCTTCTTTATGCCGCCGTTGTCGGGCAGGTAGACGAGGACGGCTGGGGGCGTGATGTGCTCGTTGCCTGGGCACAGCGGGCAGCCTTCGGTTTTGGCTTGTTCGGTCTTCTGTTTGGCGAAGTCCGTGGGTCTCCTGCTGCGTTCGGTGGCGATGACAACCCAGCGGTCGAGTAGATAGTCTTTCCTGAGCTCGTTGTAAGGCATTATGGAGTGCTCCTTGAAGGGTAGATGGTGTGCGGCTGCATTTTAGCGTTTCCAAAAAAACTCAGTTCGGCTTGGCGACGCCGAACGGCTTCCACTTCATGCATGCGGTGTTAAAGCTCGCTTGTTGAGAATTGCCTAGCGCAGGTTTTGCGGTTGCCTTCATTTTTCTTTCTGGGGCGGCTGCGTGAGCATGCCCATGAGTTGCCCGCCTTTGATGACTGCGATGCGTTTTGCTCCTTTCTCGCGCATGGTCTTCAGGGCATCCGTCATCGACTCTTCGGTTGACAGCGTCAGCAGCGGCGTGTAGTTCAGGTCTTTGACGAGGATTTTGTCGGGGCTCTTGCCACTTGCCACGGCTTCTTTCAGGAGTTCTCGGTCGTTAATTAAGCCCACTGGCTCGCCCTTCTTGGCTATTAGGACCGATGTGGCGCTGTTTTCTAGCAAGGTGTTGGCGACCACTGCCAGTGTTTCATCGATTGAGACGCAGACGGTGGGCAGCTTCATGCCTGCCTGCTGGGTAATCTCGGTCAGGTCCATGCCTCGCTTCCACGTGTCGTTGAGCATTTCGCTGATGGGCTCGATGGACTTGGAGTCGTTTGTGTAGAACGCGTCGGCTACGTACAGTGGGTCCTCGTTCAGCTCGCTCATCGGCGGAGATTTGAACATGAATAGATTCTTGTTGTCTATGAGCATCATAGTCATGTAGCTTATGGGTACGTGCTTGATTTCATACTGAGAGGAGAGAGTCTTGGCCGCGTCCAGGTTGTCCAGGTCGATGGGCGCCATCAGTCGGTATTTCACGCCTTCCTTGTGGTAGCTGGCCAGCGGGTCCTTGTCCAGTATACCGTTCAGGCTCTGCGATGAAGTAATGAGAACGACGTCTTCCTTGGCCGCTTCCAGCAGCTCCTCGATTTTCTTCCATGCTTGGACGGGGTCCTTTATGACGGTGGTTTCTCCCATGGGTATGCCTGTCTTCAATTCTTCAATTCGGCTGGCAGCGTCGACTGACGTTTGCCACATCTGGGTGAAAAACGCCTTCAGGATGGAAATGAACATCTTGTCGTTTATCCACAGGCCCTCGTCCTCGATGCTAAGAACCGAGTTCTCTTCGCCGCTTGACGCATAAAGTATAGCCTCTGCCTCGTCTTTTATGAGGAACCGCGGGAAGAAGTGTGCGCTTAAGCCCAGGTGGCGACTCTCGATGTTCGTTTTCTCCGACGAGACTCGTTTGTTCAGGCGCTCCATTATTTTGAGGTTTTCTTTCGAGATGTCGGCTATGATCCGGAATTGCACACCTCGTCGGGGGCTGGTGTGCAGAACTGCGTCGAACACTCCGCCGAGGTCTTCCTGAATTACACCTAAGCCTGTGGTGAGAATCCGTACTTCCTTCTCTGCCTCTTCAATCATGCTAAGCATCTTGGCATGAATCTTCTTCTTGCCACTGATTATTGAAAACTTTGCCACGGTGTAATCCGTCTCTGGAGCACTGACGGCGTTCCAAGCGGACAGCAAACTGGTTTTCTGGTTGACCAAGCCTGTGACTTCTGTTTTCTTTGATTCTATGAAGGAATCGAGCAGTTTCTCGAAGGGAACGACGGTGAAGCGTGTCGGTCTCTCCAGCGTGGCCTCTATGAAGGCTTTTTCCTGCAGTTTCTTGAACGTTCGGTATGCCTGCACGCGCTCCATCTTGAGCCGTTTCGCCACGTAGCTGGTTGATTGCGCTCCGCTCTTTGCCAGAAACATGTAGACCTGAATCTCTCGCTTCGAGAAACCCAGATTCTGCAAAAACTTGAGTATATCTTTCTCGCTCAAATTAAACCGACCTTGCTACAGAACTGACACTACTACCTACTACTTGTAATATTAGATATATAAGTACTCTTGAACGT
Organism: Bathyarchaeia archaeon; assembly: GCA_041946875.1. Taxonomy (GTDB): domain Archaea; phylum Thermoproteota; class Bathyarchaeia; order Bathyarchaeales; family Bathycorpusculaceae; genus JADGNF01. The sequence continues at coordinate 6,443 of JBHGBG010000004.1, read as the reverse complement.
TCATCGCTTTGGTGCGGCTGAAGCACAGTTTCTGCGTGAAGGACGCAGTTAACCCAGCCACTTACTGGCGGTTTAGGCTTGAGTCCCTCCGTATGGGTAGCATTATTTATAAGGATGGAAGACAAAAGAATTATCGTTCTCCTATGAACGGCGAGAGGAGAAAGCATCGCCCTTAGTTCAAGGAAAGTGCAAAAAGCGAGTTATCGTGAAGACTAACTACAAAGGGTGGAAGAGGTAGCGTTGGATAAGACCAGAAAGCAAATCCTCGTAATAGACGACGACAAATCCATTCTGAGAACGTTCACCCGCATACTCCAGAAGAACGGGTACGAAATCGATGTTGCAGAGACAGGCAAAGAGGGGTTGGAAAAAGCTAAGAAAAAAGCCTATGACCTAGCTCTCATCGACATTCGTCTCCCGGACATGGACGGAACAGATCTGCTCGTCAAGTTGCAGAAAATCATGAAGAACGCCGTCAAAATCATGATCACAGGTTTTCCCTCGCTCGAGACTGGAGTCAAAGCCCTCGACGAAGGCGCGGACGCGTACTTGGTGAAACCCGTGAAGCCAGAGGAGCTCCTATCGCTCATTGAGGAGAAGTTCAAGGTCAAGCAAGTCGTCGAGTAGCAATCCGCCTGTAGACAGGCGTTGAGCTTTTCCTTATAAGCGTGGCCGGCTAGTGATGTGACTGCAACAGCGCAACTACAACATCTTAAATGCCCCACCGCATCTATTCATGACAGAGTCAAACCTATCGAGTTTTGACAGGACCTGGAGCATGCAAGCAGTCATCTCCGAAGTCTTCAGAACCACCATCGAAGATCCAGCCACAAGGCTGCGTCGGCGCAACGAATGCGCAAGAGTCAAACTCCGAAGACTCCGAGGCTGGTCTGCCGAGGACATGGAAGAATACCGACGTTATTTCAGGAAACTGTGCACGTTAACGCTTGAAGTGGCGGAGTCAACCGCCCAAGTCAAGTGAAACAAGGAAGATGACCCTCGCAGTGGGAGGTGAAAACACGCCCAGAGTCATACATTTCGAGATACCAGCCACCGACCCAGACCGCGCCGTCAACTTCTACACGAGAGTCTTCGGTTGGAAAATCGACAAGTGGAACGGACCCCAAGACTACTGGCTCGCAACCACAGGCGACGACAAAGAACCTGGAATCAACGGCGCCATCACACCGAAAAGCGAGAACACCCCAGTCACCACGAACACCATAGGCGTACCCTCGTACGAGGACACGGTGAAGAAAATCAAGAGCGCAGGCGGCAAAGTGCTGACGCCCAAGATGGCGGTGCCAGGGATAGGCTACATGTCCTACTGCAAGGACACGGAAGGCAACGTCTTCGGAATAATGCAGAGCGACCCAAACGCCAAGTAGACGCCGCAGAAAACGGAAGAAGAAGCTCATGAAACACGAAACCAAGCAAATCCACATTTTTGCCCTTTTCCTCAGCTTTCCCCTTGCTTGCCTCATCTTTTCTTGTCCTCTGGTTCTGGGTCAAACAGGCAACATCTACTCAGTCACGACTGCGTTTCCGTTTTTAACTTTCAACCAGCCAGTCGGGCTAACAAACGCGGGTGACGACACGAACCGTATCTTCGTCGTAGAACAGCCAGGCGTAGTCCGAGTGTTCCAGAATTCCCCGAGCACAGCAGCCTCGAAAGCTTTCCTGGACATCAGCGACCGCGTGCTCTACGGCGGCGAACAGGGTCTGCTCGGGCTGGCGTTCCACCCTAACTACAAGCAGAACGGCTACTTCTACGTCGACTACGTCGCAGACAACCCGCGCAGAACCGTCATCGCCAGATACATCACATCAGCCGCTGACCCGGACCAAGCTGACAAGAGCAGCGAGCAGGTCGTGCTCACGGTCGCGCAGCCATTCTCAAACCACAAGGGAGGTCAACTGGTTTTTGGATCTGACGGCTACCTTTACATAGGCATGGGCGATGGAGGCTCAGAAGGCGACCCGCTCGGAAACGGACAAAACCTGTCCACTATGCTGGGCAAAATCCTCCGTATCGATGTGGACTCGCCCTCGGCGGGAAGAAACTACGGAATCCCACCCGACAACCCCTTCGCAGGCAACACTCAGGGCTACCGAGAGGAGATATTCGCCTACGGCCTGCGTAACCCCTGGCGCTTCAGCTTCGACATGGCAACAGGGCAGCTTTGGGTTGGCGACGTAGGACAAGATAGACTCGAAGAAGTGGACATCGTCAGAAACGGTGGTAACTACGGCTGGAACATCATGGAAGGCACCCAGCCATACGCGGGAGGCAACACAGCTGGCCTGGAACTGCCCATCTGGGAATACGACCACAGCTTGGGAAACGCCATCATAGGCGGCTACGTCTACCGCGGTCTAACCCTGCAGGCGTTGACGGGTCAGTACGTTTACGGCGACTATGGCTCGGGAAGAATCTGGGCACTCACCTACAACCCCCCTGCCGCGCCGACGAACACGCTGTTGAACGCATCAGGACTCGCGATTTCCTCGTTCGGCTTGGACGAGCAGGGGGAACTCTACATCTGCGCCTTCGACGGAAAAATCCACACCCTAGCTGACGGCGTCATCCCTGAATTCCCCGTCGCAATTGCCTACGCTTTCCTCTTTGGCGTCGCGCTGCTGCTCGTCGCACTGTTGGCTAGGCTGAAAACTATGCCTTCCCGCTTGAAGCCAGCATCGCGATAAAGTCCCGAACCATCTGCATATGCTCAAACGCCAACTCCTCAGGCAGAGCGTCTAGGCTGAAAAGCCGAATCTCTCTAATTTCGCTCTCCTGCCGCTTCACTTCCCCGCCCACCCGCTTCACCAAGAAGCACGCAGGGTAATAGTCGTACTCTAACCCAGCCTGCACGCCCTGCTCGTGGTACTCACCCACCTTCCGCACAATCTCCACATCCAGCCCAGTCTCCTCCTTCACTTCCCTCAGCACGGTCTGCTCCACGGCTTCGCCCAGCTCGGCTCTGCCGCCGGGGAGCGCCCAGTACCCGACGAACGGCGGCGTAGACCGCTTGATTAGGAGGATTCTGCGGCCGTGGAACATGATTATGGCGGTTGCGGTTCTGCCCTGGTACTTCATTCTGCATCGCAGCTTAGAAACGGCGTTTCCGCAAAATATCTCTTCCTACGCTTAGAGAATCAGCAGTTCTAGCGGTTTCAGCTTACCGGTCACGGGGTCGACCTGCAGTCCGAGTAGCTCGAGAGTCGTCACGCCAAGCAGAATAGGCATTTCCTCATCAGAAGAGACTGCCACCAACGTCGTGACGCCTTCGCGGTCCAGAGTAAGGTAGGCTTCTGCAATAGGCATTTCGACGACGCCGCTGCCTGTCTTGAATTTCCGCCTGCTCATTTCTTTCAACGCGATTCTTTCGGCTACAGGTTTGGAAACCACGGTGTAGATGGCACCTGTGTCCACGAGAAATTCCAATTCAATTTTCAAGTTGTGGTCTGTGGGGTTTGCGAGGAACCCGTGGACACGAACGTATCCCAACTTACTCACATCAGAAATACTATGCTGACGCTGGGAATAAAAGACTTCGCCGAACAAGCGCTGCTCCGCGAGACGCACTGAGTTGCGCGAAGCTTGTTACTTGGGCTTTGCGAGCTTCCCGTTCTTTGCAGGCACAAAAACCGCCACCGCAACCGCCGTTGTCCACAGCCCGTTCTTGTCGCCGATCGCGGTCTGCGTGATGTTCGCGGTTTTGATGATGAGGCCGCTGGTTTTGAATAGTTGCTTGCGCTCGTCCCACGCCGTCTCAGTGTCGAACTGGATGCCCATCGTCGTCGCCAGCATAGTCGCCGCAAGGTCCTCCGAGTAGTCGCCCGCTGTCTCGTCCGTTTGTCCGAAGCTGTGGTGCTCCGAAAGGTAGCCGTACTGGTTTTTGCCCGACGGAATCGCCACGCCTATGCTTGAGGCGACTAAGCGGTGCGGCTCGTTGGTTGCGTTGCGAGCTATGACGACGAACGTTATCTCGCCCGGCTGCACCATCTTCAAGCCCTTCTCGCGGGGCAGCAGCGTGCATCCGGGTGGGACGATGCTTGAGACTGAAACGAGGTTGCAGTGTTGGATGCCTGCGTCTCTGAGCGCGAGTTCAAAACTCTGGAGCTGTTCTTTGTGTTTTCCGACACCCTTGGTCAGGAAGAAGTACTTAGGTATCATTTGCTGTATCGGAAATAGACTGTACAGAATGGATTTATTAGGCTTTTGCTTCCTAAGAGAGTATTATTACTCCGCAATTGGGCAAACCGCGAACGCCTGAAAAGGGCTTGACGAGGCTTAACCGAGTGAAATTCCGTCACAGCGTGTTCAAAGACGAGTCAAAACTTGATATAAACTACGTTCCAGCCCGACTGCCCCACCGCGAACGAGAACACCGGTTGCTAACAGAGTTCTTCAGCTTCCTCCTCCAGTTTCCCGACCGTATGGCGCAGCGCGTCATAGTCACAGGCGACGTCGGCACAGGGAAGACCGCGGTCTGTCAACGGTTCGGAATCGACATCACGACGGAAGCCCGCAAGCGCGGTGTGAACCTCCGCTACGTCCACGTGAACTGCCGCGAGTACCGGGGCAAGCTGCCGCTGATTCTGCAGCACGCCGTGGCGATTCTGCGCCCGACGTTTCCGAAGCGCGGTTTCTCCTCCGAAGAAATCTTGAGCACGCTGCTGCAGGGGCTGGACGAGGAGAACGCCTACATGATTCTCGCGCTGGACGAGTTCGACAGCCTCATCGAAACCGAAGGCTCCGACGGTGTCTACGCCCTGACCCGCCTGCAGGAGATGCGACCCGATATGCCGCAGCGCGTGTCCCTCCTCTGCATCATGCGCGACCTGACGCTGACGGAGCGGCTGGACGCGAGTGCCCGAAGCACGCTTCAGCGCAGCGTTATCCGTCTCGAGACTTACTCGCGGGAGCAGCTCGTGGACATACTGCGTGACCGCGTGGCTTTGGCGTTTGAGCCTTCAGCCATGCCCGAGGACGTTGTCCTTCTAGCGGCGGACTTGGCTTGCGATGAGAGTGGGAACGCCCGCTTCGCCATCGAGCTGCTGTGGCGGGCTGGGAAGTACGCTGACGCCGAAGACATGGACACGGTAACGCCTGAGTGCGTGCGGAAAGCCGTGTCAAGCATAGTGCCTACGCTGCAGAGACGCGAACTGGCCGGCTTGGGGCGGCATGAGAGGCTGTTCCTACTCGCCGTGGCAGAAGTGTTCCGCACAAGCGAAAAGGCTTATGCGACGCTGGCGGAGGTTGAAAAGGCTTACGTAGTGGCATGCGAGGAGTTCGACGCGGCACCTGTCAGCCACACTCAGCTGTGGAAGTACGTGCAATCCTTTTCAGCGCTGGGCATTTTGAAGACGGAGGTGGCAGCCGCCAGCGGCAAGGGCAGGTCAACGCTAATCTACTTACCCGCAGTACCCGCGTCAGAGCTGGAGAAGGAACTGCGCGCCCTCCTGGAGAAAGGAAACGGTGAAGCGTGATGGAAATCGAGAACGTCTTTTCCTCAAAGCCAAGAATGAAAATACTGAAACTCATCGCGAGGCTGGGCGAACTGAACGTCTCTGACATAGCCCGCAGAATCGGCGTGAACTTCACAACCACGAGTCGGCACCTGAAAATCCTGGAGGAGGAGGGCATCCTACAGCAGCGAGTCTACGGCAGGATTCGCATGTACAGGTTCAACCAGTCGTCGCCCAAGGCACGCGCCGTGCAGAACCTTCTAGACGCTTGGGAACAGACAAATAAGCCATAACACGCATTCAAGATGGAGGAACAAACATTGACCATGGTTGATGTCTCTGGGAAAGCGGAAATCCTCCGCGAAGCCACCGCAACCGGAACAATCAGGCTTAAGCCTGAGACCGTGAACCTCATCCGAGAAGGCAAAACAGCCAAAGGCGACCCGTTTTACACGGCGAAGATAGCGGGCATCCTCGCCGCCAAAAAGACAAGCGAATTGATTCCTCTCTGCCACCCGCTCCCGCTAACCAAAGTGGAAGTCGAAGCCAGAATCTCCGACAAGATCACCGTCGAAGTCATGGCAACCGTGAAAGCCAAAGCCCAAACCGGCGTCGAGATGGAAGCGCTGACAGCGGTTTCGGTGGCTCTGCTTACGGTCTGGGATATGACGAAGCAGTACGAGAAGGACGCGCAGGGACAGTACCCCACGACGGCAATAGAGAGCATTCGCGTCGTGAGGAAACTCAAGGAAGCATAGCCATGAGCGACAGCTCAAAAGCTCACAAAGCGCACGCGCCCAAGGCGGTGAACTTCGCCGTCTTCATCTGCAGCACCTCACGGTATCAAGCGTTGCAGCGGGGTGAGCAGACGACCGACGTTTCAGGTGACACGATTGAGACGCTGCTGAAGGCAGCGGGCCACAGAGTGCTGTTTAGAAGAGTTGTCTCCGACGACAAAGACGTCGTCGGAA
>JBHGBG010000039.1:0-24457 GCA_041946875.1 Bathyarchaeia archaeon | reverse complement strand
GCCAGAAAATCCGCGAACTCAAAGAGAAGCGGTCAGGCGTGCCACGGTACCAACTGCAGAAAGAGTTCGACGCCATCGAATGGAAGATACAAACCACTTCTCTCGACCTGAAGGAAGAAAAAAGGCTCATCGAAGACGTCAAGCAAATCGAAATCCAACTCAACGTCTACAAGAAAATCGACCAACACAGCCGCCGAATAAACGAGTTAAGAGCCCAACTCAAAGTCTTCCTCGACCAAGCCGACGCGTACCATCAGGAACTCACGGCGAACGCGAAGAAAAGCCAGGAACTCCACGCCAAAATGCAGGCGAAATTCGAGGAGATGAAGAAAACCAGCGAGGAAGCCAGCAGCCTGCACGCCATGTACATCCAAGCCAAAGAGCAGGTGAAGCCGCTGCACGAGGAAATGGGAAGACTCATGGAGTTAAAGCGAACGCTCCAGGAAGCCATCAGACTCGACGATGTCAAAATCAGGAAGACAAAGGAACAGGAGATAAAAGAGAGGCTGGGCTCCCAAGCGCGAGACAAGCTTGAACGCGGCGAAAAGCTGGATTGGAGAGAATTCCAGCTCCTCTCGGGTGATGAACCCGAAACGGAAGATTAAAACTCACCTTTTTATATATAGTACCCAAGATAGGGAACAGGTAACTGATGTCCGAAAAAGGAACTGGGGAAAACACAGACAAGCGCATTCTGATTCTGTGCGTGGACAGAGACGGCGACCTAGGCGTGAAAGCAGGAATAAAAACGCCACTTGTTGGACGAACCGCCAACCTGAACGCTGCGGTCTCCCTAGCTCTAAGTGACCCCGAAGAGCCAGACGCAAACGCCATGTTCGAAGCCGTCAAGCTCCACGATCGCCTCTCAAACGAGAAGAAGCCAGACGAAACGTTCGAGGTGGCGACGATCTGCGGCACAGAACTCGGCGGTGTGGGCGCGGATAGGAAACTCGTGGCGGAGCTGAACTCGATTCTTGAATCCTTCAACGCCAAGGAGGTCATTCTGGTCACGGACGGCTACACGGACGAGGCTGTCCTGCCGCTGGTGGAATCACGCGTTCCCGTCTCCTCAGTTCGGCGCATAGTCGTGAAGCACAGCGAATCGATCGAGGAAACGGCGCAGGTGATGTCGAAGTACCTGAAGATGTTGTGGCAGAACCAGAAGTACTCCCGCATCGCGCTGGGGCTTCCTGGGACGCTGCTCCTCATCTGGAGTATCCTCGCTATACTTCAGGTCAATCTCGGCTACTACGCTCTAGCCATACTCATAGTCGTCAGCGCTTTTCTGCTCATCAAGGGCTTCGGAATCGACAAGTCAGCAAAAGACTTCTACAAATGGGCTAAAGAGTACTCGCCTCCTCCGCTTCCGCATCAGATCGCCAACTACGCCACCATAGCGGGCATTCTCTGCATCGCTATAAGCGCCTACTCGGGCTGGGTAAACACAACCGGCAGACTGAACCCCGGACCCGTCGACCTCGGGGGCTGGCTGGGTGCGCTGCCCGCTCTGTCGGGCTACTACTTGAAGGGCTCCATAGACCTCATAGTCGTGGGCATAGCCACCGTGCTCTTCGGAAGAGCCATACGCTTGTACTTCGACCATGACCCGAGGGTGCTGCGTAACGCGGCGCTCATAGTCTCCGTCGTCTGGTGCCGATGGATATTCGACGGCGCGGCGGACATGCTCATCAGCATAACCTTCGGCTACGAGAAACTCGTCTACAACATCGTCGTGGGCATCCTGATTACGATTGCCTCTTTCCTCGTTACGCTCATCATCCACCGATCAGCCAAGGGCTTCTTCGCCGAGTCGAAAGCGAAGGTCGATGAGTTCGAAGAAAACAGCTAAACGCATCCAAGCGAATGCGGGAAAAATGGGACAAGCTTTAATTGAAACGGCAAAGGCTTTAACCTTTGCAAGCTTGCAGCTTCCAAGTAGCAGCGGGTTTAGGGACACGAGGTTTCCGTAATGGTGCTCAAAAGGTTCCTCTCCATGATTGGAGCGTACAAAGCCTACCAGAGATGGCTTTGGTACCAGGTCAAGAACGGCGAGAAAATGGAGCACGTCGCCATTATCTTAGATGGGAACCGTCGTTGGGCTACGGAGCAGGAACTCAACCCTTGGATAGGGCACAAGAAGGGCGCCGAGACGGTGGAGCAACTCTTGGAATGGTGCGAAATGCTCGGCGTCAAGTTCGTCACTCTCTACTCATTTTCTACCGAGAACTTTCGACGCTCGCCCAACGAAATCGCGGAGATCATGCGGATAGCCGAGGTCGAGTTCCGCAAACTGCTGACTAACGAACGGATTCACCGAAACAAGGTTCATGTAAAAGTCATCGGCAGAGTCAACCTCCTACCCGAAAGCCTGCAGCAACTCATCGCCGAGGTTGAGAGGGCAACGGAGAACTATGACAATCAGTTTCTGAATTTTGCCTTCGCCTACGGCGGCAGAGCCGAAATCGTCGACGCGGCGAAAACCATCGCAGAGAAAGTCAAGAGCGGCGAGTTGGCAGTAGATGACGTGAACGAGAGCACGTTTGAGAAGTACCTTTACACCTCGCACATGCCCAAGCAGGACCCAGACATGATTATACGCACCTCGGGCGAGGAACGACTCAGCGGCTTCCTGCTGTGGCAGGCAGCCTACAGCGAACTGCTGTTCTTGGACGTTTACTGGCCGGACTTCCGTTTCATAGACTTGCTAAGAGCCATCAGAACTTTTCAGCAGCGCAAACGCCGGTTCGGCAGCTAGCCCTGCGTTAGGCTCGTTTTTTGGCGCTTACGATGCTGATGACGTCCCTGTCTTCCAGCACGGCGTCTTCGCCCATGCGCTTGTGGTTCCGTGCGTTTACGGCATAGATGAAACTCTCGCCCAGCTCAGAGTGGATGATGTAGGCGAACTGGCGGGCGGTCGTTCCGTGCGGAATCAGGTAGGCGTCCGGGAGGACTTTGCCATCGTGATTCGCCAGGTGCTCCACATCTTCAACGGGATAGACGGTTATCATGTTGAGAAGCCTGACGTATGCCGTGTTTATCGCTTCCTGCACGCCTGTGACGCCTTTCTTGGCGAGAATTTTCTCCCTAATCGCCTCGAGCGCTTTCACTTGGTTTGGAGACAGCTTTTCCGGGTGGAGTATCTTGAAGTCGGCGTCGCCTGGCTTGTAGTCGATGAGCTGTTTCTCAGCCGCCCGCCTCAGGGCAAGTTCGGCTTCCGCGCTACATGCGATAACTATGTAGTCGAGCTTCTTGAGGCGTTCGAGATTTGCCTCGGCTGTTGGCAGGTCAACCTTGTTGGCGACGATGAGCATGGGCTTCGCGATGCGCCTGAGCGTGTCGACAAATTTGTAGAAGTCGTCGTCGCTCCACGCGGTAGGCTTTTCTGCGTTGAGTCCAGCTTTTCGGATGGCTTCAAATATCTGGAACCGTCGAATGCCTAAGCCGGTCAGCCGTTCCTCGATGGGGGTGAAGATGTCTTTTTTGTCTGTTTCTGCCGTCCGCGCTATTTTAAGCCAGTCCTTTTTGAGTATGGTTGCCATCCACATCGTGATTTCGCGTTCCAAGAACTTCACATCTTCCAGCGGATCGTGCTCGCCGGGCTTGCACAGGCGTCCCTCGCAGTCTGTGCCGCCTGAGGCGTCGACGATGTGGACGAGGGCGTCGGCTCTGCGGATTTCGTCGAGGAACTGGTTGCCCAACCCGCGTCCCTCCCAAGCGCCTGGAACGAGTCCCGCCACGTCGATTAGTTCAACGGGCACAAGGCGGACGCCATCCAGGCAGAGGCTGTTGTTGGGGTTGTCTTGCACTTTGAATTCGGTGTGGACGCAGGGGGTTCGCACATAACCGACACCCCGGTTCGGCTTGATGGTAGTGAACGGGTAGTTAGCGATCTCGGCGGCGGCGAGGGTGGCGGCGCTGAAGAACGTGGATTTGCCCGTGTTTGGCTTGCCGATGACGCCCAGCAGGCGCGAGTACCCTTTTTGCATGTGGCATGGTCTCCAGTGCGGTTTGGGTATAGTGTTTGGTTGTGCAGCTATTTAGCTTTTGGAATACCAGGCGGCTGGAGCCGTTTATGGAAACTTTATTTAACGCTCGGCTCCCTTTACATCATTGCTGCTTCAGGATGAACAGAGAATGAAACTGGTCCCGTCAAACCGCGTCTTAGCCGTCCTCTTCATCGGTGTCTTGGCGTTTTCGGCAGTTAACACCTATCTCATCTTCTATCGGACGGACGAGCTTCAGAGGCAGCTTCAGCAGCAGATTGACCAGAACCACGCCGCTCTGACTGTTTTGACCGAGAGGCTCGACCAGGTCAACCAAGTGCTGATGCAGGTGAACGCTGCGCTGAACCAGCTGAACCAGACGGACATGGACCTGCAGCGTCAAACTGACCTGCTGAACGGAAAGATTGACAACCTGAACGCCCGACTGCCCATCGAGCAGTACGACTATGCGATTTACCGCAACGGCGACGAAGTGGAAGCTAAGAACGGCAAGACAGGAGTGGTGGATTTCCGCTCGCGTGACGCGGCTTCCGTGTTTAGGCAGGCGCTCGACTCGGGAAACACGGTGTACGTCAAGTCTGGCGAGTACACCCTCAGCAGCGACGTTAGCTTGACGAACAAGAAGAACGCGCGCTTGGACAGCGACGGCGCCAGCCTATTCCTCAACGGTGCAAGAATCCTCATCGTTGGTGACAACTACGCGCAAAGTCAGTACAACCAAATCTCAGGCTTCAGAATCGTGAGCGGCACCGTCAGGATAGAGAACTCTTTCAGGACAACGATTACGAACATGATTTTCGAGAACTGCTCGGTCGCGCTGGAACTTGCCAACACGCGCAACTGGACGGAAGGCACAGAGGTTGACACGGTGCACTTCAACAAATGCGTTCAGGGCATTGTTTTCCGAACGAACACCACGGGCGCGACGGGTTCTTACACGAACACGGAGGTCTCTCGATGCTACTTCAACCTGCTGGACAGCTCGGTCGCCGTCACAGTGGAGCGGAACGCGGAGTTCACGGACAGCCAGATGCGCAACGTCAGGATATGGATGGGGGAATTCGGGCGGTTCAACCAGACGGGCTTGCTCCTGGACGGTTCGATGTATGAAACCCTGTTGGACGGCGTCGTGTTCGAGTCGTTTGCCTCTTCGCCGCTGGACAATGCGTTGTTCTACGCCGTGAGTGTAGGCAGGACGGCGTATCAGGCGCCTGTGATGCAGGCAGGAGTGAACTTCTTGGGCAGCTGGACAGCGCGAGTCTACAATCCCTACGGCGCTTGGATTTACGGGGTCGGCGGCGTCTTCAAGCAGGAGAACGTGTTGGTCACGGACATAGGCTCGTTCGGCTCTTACGGTCAGCCAATCGTCATCCAAATGCGTCCAGCCACAATCTCCAGCTTCAAACCCAGAGTCACGGTGCAGGGCAGCTTCGGAAGCAACGAGACGGTTACGGTTCGGTTCAGGCTGGAGTTCGTGGACAACTCGGTCACAAGAGTCGGCGAAAGCGTGGAGAAACAGTTCAACAACAGCGCTTCCGTCTGGCTGGACGACAGCGACCTGATGAGGCTGTTCCCATCGCAGAACGTGATCTGGGCGGTTCTGGTGGATGCAAAGGTGAACGCTGCTTCGACGGACGCCACGGTTAGAGTTGACATTTACGGCACGACCGCTTAGCCAGCCTAGAGCAGAAGCCATGCTATATCTCGAATTTCTCGATAATCTTCCGTTCTTTCTCGCCCGTGATCTCCGCTACGACGTGGAAGTAGTCTTTGAGCCCCGAGTTTTCGATTCTGGGCTTCAGCAGCTCGTCTATCTGGAAGACTCCCGCCGAGTTCGACATCGTTATCTTTATCGTGATGGGTTTCACGTCGTCCTCGATTATGTCCACTTTCTCGATGGATAAAGCGGAGACGGCGTGGATGTCGATTTTGCCTGCTCTGAACGGAATCCTCGCCCTTCCAGCCTCCATGTCCAAGGCGTCGGCGATGGCGACGATTCCAGCCTCCGCCGTTAGGGGTCTATTGGGTTCTTCGTGGGAGACGATGGCGTGCAGAACCTCAGAGGTGAGTATAGCTTGTTCTTCCACACTGTAGACTTGGGCGAGGTGCCTCTGGAGGAACTCCATTGCCACCATGGCGCTGTAGGATTGATGGACGGGTCTCGTCACCGTCATGCCTAAGTCGTGGAATATCGAGGCGAGAACTACGACTACTTCTGCGTCTTCGCGCTTGAGACCGTAGTTCTGCACGACGCCCAGCTTGACGCCCTGCTTGTCCGCGAGAATCCGCAGCAGTTTGAGCGCGAGGTTTGCCACGATTTTCACGTGAGTGGGACCGTGGTCCGTGTAGCCCATTCGTTCAATCGCCATGACGTTTGAGCATCGCCAGTAGGTGTGCAGTTTCGTGTCTCTCTTTACGCTTTCGATGATGCGCTTGAGCTTTAGGTTTCCCCGGTACGGTATGTTGAAAACGTAGGACATTCGGTCACCTGCTAAGTGCAGAGAAAGCTATGCTCGCTTGGGGACTTAAACTTATTCAGTCTCGCCTGTTCAGCATCGGGTGGCTTCAGGTGGTTTGTAGGCTGCTTTGCGTGTCTTCGTCAATGTCTTCAACCGAGTTGCCTTCGCATGTTCTTGTGCCTCTTAGGTTGAAGCTTTTCCTCGCCTGCTACTTTTCGGTTGACAACATTACTGCGAGGATTCTACAGTTACGAGTCTGGGCTTTTTTCAGAGCATCTCGAGCAAGTGGATTAACGCGCCTGTGACTACGGCAATTAGCCAGATGACCATCGTGGGCGTCATGTATTTTTTCGCGGTCACACATCTCATTCTTGATACTGAGTAAACAAGCCATACCGCAACGAGGAAGAACCCTGCAACTTCTGCCAATACCCCTAAACCGACGTGTAGCCATGTGTTTGCTGCATATGCTGGGGAAAGAGCCAGAACATCATCGAAACTCGTCAAGAAGGCTGGAATCATTACGGCAAGAACCAAGATTGTCTGCAAGACTAGGGCAACGATCGTTAGGTAGCCGTGTCTCATGAGGTTCTTCTTGCTGTTAATGCCACGCACAAGCGGCAACCCAACAAAAAGAAGAAAGAAACATACTACTGATAGTATGAGAGAGATGTCTCCGATAAGGTCTAGTGGCATGGAACCAAAACACCGAAAAGAACTAGACACGTTGATTGTAATAGCACTTTCGCTTTGCTTCTGCTCGGGGCATCTTGAGTGAACGGTGTTCCTTCGCAGGCTGCACGCGGCAAATCAGCCCAGAAAAACCCCTGAAATCAGACGAACACGCTTTTAAGCAAGCTTCACAATTCTGTACGGTAAAGCAACGAGATGTTGTAATGGGAAAGAAAAAAGTCCTAAGCGAAGGCGAACTCAGCGAGATGATTTACCCCTCGCAGACCGACGTCCTAGGCGTAGTCACCAAACTCCTCGGCTTCGACCGCATCCTCGTCAAATGCCAAGACGGACACGAACGCCTCTGCCGCATCCGAGGCAAAATGAAAAGGCGCGTCTGGATCCGCGAAAACGACGTCGTGCTGGTCTCCCCCTGGGATTTCCAGAGCGACACCCGAGGCGACGTGACTTGGCGCTACACGCACGCGCAGGCTGAGATTCTTCGTCGAAAAGGATACATAACAATTTAGCACTTGTTTTGCGAGGCTGAATTTTTCGCGTGTTATGCCGCATCTGTTCCGTTGGCACTGCTGCCCTGAACCACCTGGAGAATGCCCATGTCGACTAAGGCGCATGAACGGATTGACCGCCAAGAGAAAACCGTGGAAAGACGAGACAAGATGCTGGAGCACGACTTCAGCAGCGAACGCGCCACGATAGAAGAGGTCTTCGACCAGTCAACGCGCATGGTGCTCTACCGATTCCTCAGCAGCGGCATCCTGAACGAGTTGCACGGCGTGGTCCGTTCGGGCAAGGAAGCCAGAGTCTACTGGGGCGAGAACCGCGAAGGCAAGGAGCTCGCCGTGAAAATCTACCTTACGGCTTCGGCTGAATTCAAGAAGGGCATGGTCAAGTACATCGAGGGTGACCAGAGGTTTAAGGGCGTCAGGCATGACACGAAATCACTTATCTCTGCTTGGGCGCAGAAGGAGTTCAGGAACATGGAGCAGGCACAGAGAGCGAGAGTGCGCGTGCCCAAACCCATCGCTGTCGAGAGCAACGTCCTCGTCATGGAGTTCATCGGCAAGGACGGCGTGAGCGCGCCCAGTCTGAAGGAGCAGTCGCCAGGCGACCCAGAGAAGGCTTATGAAGTGCTCCTCACGTACATGGAGCGGCTCTATCGTAAGGCGAAGCTGGTTCATGGCGACTTGAGCGAGTACAACGTCATGTCTTGGAAGGGCAGACTCGTGGTTTTCGACATGTCGCAGTCCGTGCCCATCACCCATCCGCTTGCCATGTTCATGCTGAACCGGGACATCGCGAACGTAAATAGGTTCTTTAGTCGCCTGGGCGTAAGGGTGCTGTCGAACGAAGAAGTCTACAGGAAGGTTGCCAGTTAGCATGTCCAAGCCAAGCGCGTTTGTCCGCATTCCGAAAGAGCGGGTCGGCGTCCTCGTCGGTCCTGACGGCAAGGTGAAGCAGGAAATCGAGGAGAAGCTGATGGTCGAGCTCCGCATCGAGAGCGAGGAAGGCGGCGTGGAGATAACGCTGGGCGAGAAAACCAGTGATCCGTCGGTGCTGTTCAAGGCGAAAGACGTCGTCACCGCCATCGGTAGAGGCTTCGCACCTGAGACCGCTTTCCGCTTAATCCGCAACGAGGACACGGTTTTCGACTTCATCGACCTCCGCACGGTTTTCGGCAGGTCAGAGTCTGACATCAAACGCGTGAAGGGGCGCGTCATCGGCATGAACGGCAAGACGCGGAAGCTCATCGAAGAGCTGACGGACGCGGACGTAGCGGTTTACGGTCACACCATTGGCTTGATTGGCACTTTTGAGCAGGTGGATGCGGCGCGGAACGCGGTTCAGATGCTCATCGAAGGCGCCCAGCACCATACGGTCTACAGCTACCTGCAGAAGAAACGGCGCGAGTTGAAGAAGCAGATGCTGGAGCTCTGGGAGAAGCCTGAAGAGGAAAAATAGCGGGTACGAAAGTGGGGGCTCGCGCACTCAAGATCCAAATCATCCTCAGGGTCTTCGGGGCCAGAGTCGTCATCGCCCGCCACTTCAACGTGGGTTTTCGAGTCTTTAAAACCTTAAGGTCCAATGAGGCAGCTCTTTCTTCTTAGGGAGTAGTTCAATCGGAGGGTGCAACTTCGGTGAGCGAGTCAAACATTATTAGTCCATATCTCCACTTGGAGAGTGTTGCTTATGCTGAACAGGATAAAAGTGGTTCCGTTGGCGGCTGAGAGCTTAGGCGTTAGGTCCATGTGCACCTTCGTTGAGACGCCCGACGCCAAGATGCTCTTGGACGCTGGAGTCTCGCTGGCGCCCTACCGATTCAGCCTCTTGCCGCACCCGCTGGAGTTCCAGACCATAGCTGAACTACGAAAGCGCATCGCTGAAGCCGCCGACCAAGCAGAAGTCGTCACTATAAGCCACTACCACTTCGACCATCACACGCCCAGCTACGAGGACTGGCTCGTGAACTGGACCGAAGCCACGGAAACCGCGCGCCAAATCTACCAGGACAAGCAG
This sequence comes from Bathyarchaeia archaeon, assembly GCA_041946875.1. Taxonomy (GTDB): domain Archaea; phylum Thermoproteota; class Bathyarchaeia; order Bathyarchaeales; family Bathycorpusculaceae; genus JADGNF01. The sequence continues at coordinate 14,784 of JBHGBG010000039.1, read as the reverse complement.
GTGCTGATGAAGAACCCGAATGAGAACATCAACCCCAGCCAGCGGCACAGGGCATGGATGTTCCAGAAGACAGGCGGCAAGTATGCCAAAAGCCTTGAAGCGGCGGACGGCAAAACCTTCGTCTTCGCGGAAACTACGCTCCGCTTTTCGGAAGCCGTACCCCACGGACCCGAAGACTCCCTGCTTGGATGGGTCACTATGGCGACGGTCGAATACCGCGATGAACGGTTCGCGTTTGCACCCGACGTCCAAGGACCTATGTCCGCAGAAGCCACGGAATACATCAAAGCCCAGAAACCAGACGTGCTCATGCTCGGCGGACCACCCTTCTACCTCGGAGGCTTCAAAGTGGACGAAACCCAGCTGCAGCGCGGAATCAACAACCTCAAAAGCATAGTCGAAACAGTTCCAGTGACCGTGCTCGAGCACCACGCCCTGCGGGATGCCGATTGGCGCCAGAAAACCCAAGACATCTACCTATTAGCGGAGAAGGCAGGAAATCGGGTCGTGACGGCGGCAGAGTTTGCGGGCAAAGAAAACCAGTTCCTCGAATCGAGGCGCAAGCAGCTGTACACGGATTTTCCGCCGTCGAAAGAGTTCGAGAAGTGGACGAGGTTGGGCGAGTTGCGAATAAGCCATGTCAAACCTCCAGTCTAAGCTCTTTGCCCGGCAGCGGCGCGGTTTGGTTCTGAATGGAAAGGCTATAATGTGAGGCTGTGACTAAGTACGGGTACCCTAATGGTGTGTTGAAGAATGACCGAACGCGACAACCTGAGTAACCCCGAAAAATCGCAAGAATACGCCCAAACCATGAAAGACAGCCACAGCGAACTTGAAAACCTGAGAGCCGAACTCCAGAACCTGATGGTGAAGTTCGGGCTCCGCGCCCTCAGACTCTATCAGACGGGCACGAACGAGCCGCTGCAGCCGATGCAGATGTCCTACCTGATAAAGTACGAGCTCACAAACGTCATCGCCGACCTGTCGGAACAAAAAGCCATGGACGCCATCATCGACGCGACCAAGGAAGAATGGAAAAAACAGCAACAGAAATAGCCATCCGACAACTTTTCAGCCCAATCCGTTCAGCATGCAAATCCCGTCTTTTTGCGAGTGCCATTTACGTGGTGAAGCATTCAATACTACGTAAACACCAACCCCACATTTACGTAGTAAACCCCAATCCGACAATAATGCCCAGTGCCGCTATTCCGTGCTTTAAACAGGGGGAATAAACTTTCCTCAGCAATCAAACCACGTGGTCCTCACGTTTATATTACATCGCCACCACAGTACACGCACACAGGAGCCAAACACCATGGTAACCCTTAGAGCACTCGCACCCAGCCTAACACGAATAACCGTCGCAGGCGCAGTCGGCGCAGCCCTGCACATCGGCCAGGGCAACTGCGACCTCATCGACGACCAAGCCGTCGAATTCAGCCGCGCAATCCTACACCAAACGGACATCGAGGGTGAAGTCATCTGCTGTGAAGGACCCAAAGACAACGCGCCCAGCTTCGCCTACCGCGAACGCGTGGGTACGGGAAGAGGACCCAAAGTCGAGTTCATCATCGACCCAGTCGACGGAACCACGGCAGCCAGCAAGGGCCGAAAAGACGCCATATCCGCGTTGGCGTGCGCGCCCGCAGGATGCTTCCAAGTCCTGCCAGATGACGGTTACTACTTCAAAATCGCCACCGACCACCACAGCATCGGCAAACTCACCCTCGATATGTCTATCGAGGAAATCGTCCGCGCAGTCGCCAAAGCCAAAAACCTGCCACTCGCAAACTTTACGGTCATAATGCTCGAACGCGAACGCCACAACGACATCCTCGCCGAACTCCGAAAACTCGGTGTACGAATCATCCTCATCCCCGACGGCGACATCGCAGCCGCAGTCGTCAGCTGCATGCCCGACAGCGGCGTCGACCTGCTTCTGGGTGCAGGCGCAGGACCAGAAGCCACCATAGCCGCCACAGCCGTCAAATGCCTGGGCGGAACGATGCTGGCGAAGGTTTGGCGGGACAGGAAGGACGACGCAAACCGCCTCAAACGGCTCAAAAAGCAGAACGTGGACGCGGACAAGACCTACAACCAAGACGAGTTGGCGAAGGGCAAAGAGCTCGTGTTCGCCGCTTCGGGCGTGACCAAGGGCGAACTCCTCGACGGCGTCCGCTTGGTTCCTGATGGCGCTGTGGTGCATTCCATCTGCATGCGACTGCCCAGCGGCACGGTGGAGAAGTCTGAGACAACGCTGCGGTTTAAGGGTCATCCGGTTTACCAACAATTCCTGACACCTTAAGCGTGGTGTTCAGGGCACTATCTTAATATCTGTATTCGTCCTTTTCCAGTTGAGCAGTATGCGTTCTGAGGATGAAAAGGTCTGCAGGGAAAAACCTGAAACCGAAAGAGAAGTACGCGAAAACAAGCGAATCATGATTTTCCTCGCCGCAATCTTGGGCGTAGCGTTGCTGGTGGCTGGACTGCTGGATTATGCCGCTGCGGGTGTTCCGCTGGGGTTCACGATTCCGGTCGTTGACGTGGACGCGTCGGTTTCGGTGTTCCTGTTCTACGTCTCGGTGATTGGGGCGGCAGCTTACATCGGCTACGTGGGTATACGGGAACTCGTCGTGGAAAGGCGTTTCTCCGTCGAGTTTCTCATGGCGGTTGCCGCGTTTGGCGCGCTTTATCTGCAGGCTTTCTTCGAGGCTACCACCGTGCTGTTCCTGTACGCCATAGCGGAGTATTTCGAGGGGTATTTGCAGGAGCGTGCGCGGAGGACGGTGGAGCGGCTTTCGAAGTTTATGCCTGACAAAGCGCGAATCGTCGAGGACGGCGTGGAGCGCACCGTGGGCGTCGGCGAAGTGGAAGTCGGCTCGACTGTCCTGGTTAAACCTGGTGAGCGGATTCCCGTGGATGGCAACGTGGTCGAAGGTTTCTCGCAGGTAGACCAAGCGCTGGTTACTGGCGAGTCTGTGCCCGTGATGAAGACGGTGAACGACTGCGTTTACGCTGGGACGCTGACTGAGAGCGGTGTGCTCAAGGTTAGGGTTACGAAGAAGGCGGATGAGACGCTGGTTTCGCGCATCGTGAAACTGGTGACTGAGTCTGGGAAGCGTAAAGCGTCCATCGAGCGGTTGGTGGACAGGTTCGCGAAGGTTTACGTGCCCATAGTCCTCGTGTTGGCGGTCTTGACGGCAACGGTTGTGCCTGTCGCGTTGAATGCTCCTTTCCATGATTGGCTGTACCGTTCGCTGATTCTCTTGGTGGTTTCTTGTCCGAGTGCCTTCGTGATCTCGGTTCCTGCCACGGTTTTCGTCGCGATAACCATCGCTGCCAGAAGAGGGGTCATAATCAAGGGTGGAGTCTACGTTGAGAAGCTGGACCGAGTGAAGACGGTGGTTTTCGACAAGACAGGCACATTGACGCTTGGGAGACCTGCGGTGCATGAGATTCGGTCGGTGGAGAGACCGCAGGATGAGGCTCTGGCCTACGCTGCCGCTTTGGACCAGTTCAGCAACCACCCTGTTGCCATGGCCATCGTTCGCAGGGCAGCCGAACGCGGAATCGACGTCAGCAAGCTGAAAGTGACGGACGTAGTTGAGGTTCCGGGGAAAGGCATCGTGGGTTACGTGGACGGGAACTTTGTTGCTGTTGGTAACCCGGAGTTGATGAAGGAGTTCGGCTGCGACTGCAAGGAGGCTTACGCCATCAGCGAAAGCGACATCCACACCGCGGTCTGCGTCAGCGTGGGCAAGGAAGGCATGGCTTCCGTCTGCGTTGTGGACGAGGTCAGAGAGGACGCGCTGAAGGCAGTTGATGCACTTAAGAAGGCAGGCGTGAAGACTGCGATGCTGACAGGCGACAGGGCAGAAATCGCAAAGGAAATCGCCGAAGGGCTGAAGATCGATGAGGTGCACGCGGAGCTTTTTCCAGAGGACAAGCTGCAGCTTGTGGAGGGGCTGAAGCGCAAGGACGGCTTGGTTGCCATGGTGGGTGATGGCGTGAACGACGCGCCTGCGCTTGCGGCTTCGGATGTGGGCATAGCCATGGGTGCTGCAGGCGTAGATGTGGCGCTGGAGTCTGCGGATGTCGTGCTTGTGAAGGATGAGTTGGCGCAGATTCCTTACCTGGTAAGGCTAAGTGGGAAGACAATTAATGTGGCGAAGCAAAACATTGTAGCTTCGTTGGTCATCAAAGTGGTTCTGGGCGGTTTGGGACTGTTAGGGTTCATTCCGCTATGGTTCACCGTTGCATCGGGCGATGACGGAGTAACTATGCTTCTGCTGTTGAACACACTGCGCCTGGAGAGGGTGAGGTAGTTTCAAGCCTGATGCTCAAGAGAGGCTATAGCTCCTTACTTAAAGACGGAAATGTCGTTAGACTCTTGCTCAAGGTTCAGGTTGCCGAACCTTGGACGTGGAAAGCTTCCGCGAGTTATTTCTGCATGACTAACAATACTTAGTGACAAACTGCGGTCAGACTACTAGCTTGCCCTGAGGAGACGCCGATGTCTTCACGGGTTCCACATGGATCGTTAGGTTCGCGTTCGGCAATTCACCCTTCAACTCTTCTTCCAAGTGGTCCGTGAGGTTGTGTGCCTCGTTGACGCTGAGACTGCCGTCGACCGAAAGGTGCAGCTCGGCGTAGACCATGTTGCCGTTTCGGCGGGTCTTCATATCGTGGAAGTCGATGAAACGGAACTTGTGCCTAAGCAGGACTTCGCGGATTTTCGCCTCTTCCTCCTTACATGACTTGTCCATCAGGCGCTGGCTTGACTTGTAAATCAAGCCAAAGCCCATCTTGCCGATCAGGCCCGAAACTGCAAAGGCAAGAACCGCGTCCACAACGGACCAGCCCGTAAGCATAACGATGAAGAGACCAATCCACACAGCGGCTGATGAAACCACGTCTGACAAGAGATGCCTTGAGTCGCCTTCAAGCGCTATGGAACCGCTCTTTCTCGCGGCCCTCGCAAGGAACCACGCGAGCACGCCGTTCAGAGTCGTAGCAGCCATTGAAATGCCAATGGCCAAGTTCAACTCGACAGGCAGAATCTGAGAAAACACTCGCCCAACAGCAGCGTACACGATGAGAAAGGCGGCGACGACTATGAAGAGGCCCTCCAAGAAGCAGGAGATCTCTTCGATTTTCTGATGGCCGTAGTTGTGGCTGTCATCCGCGGGCTTCTCTGACACCCAGACCGAAAAAAGCATCAGTCCTGAGGCGGCTATGTTCACTATAGATTCCAACGCGTCGGAGAGTAGAGCTATGGAGTTGGAAACGAAGAAAGCGAGCAGTTTTACGCCTAGAACAGTCACGCCGCCCAATATAGCCAAGGACGCAGCTTGTCTCTTTCGCATAACGTCATTACGTTGACAGTTCTCGCTTTTAGGGGTTTTCATACGCAAAGAAAAAAATGACAATTGTTGTCCAGCGGAATTCATCAAGTTACTTCGGAGAGCTTCGGCACCCCTGTTTTGTATGCGGATGGGCTTTTTTTCCGCAATAGATTTAACTGGCAGCGGAGAAGTTTAGGTTCATAATGCCTAACCTTCACGAGCTGAACATGTTGAAACCGCGTACACGCCGAATCGTCCGCATCCTGCTGCAGGTTTTGGTGATGGTCGCCATCTTCGCGGCACTGCTGTGGTACGTCGGGTTGGGCTCGCTCTACAACGCTCTCGTTAACATAAAACTGGAGTACCTGCTCCTAGCGTTTGTCGCTTACTTCGGAATCAATGTGCTTTTCGCCGTTCGACTCAGGCGAGTCCTTGGCAAGGAAGGCATAAAGACATCCTTTGGCAAGACGCTGCTCGCCCAGTACGCAGGCATGTTAACAAGCGACGTCACGCCGGGACGGTCAGGATATGTTTTGACTCCGATATACTTGAGGGACCAGGATGTTCCTGCCCCGGTGAGTCTTTCGGGGATTCTTGGCATCCAATCTGTGGAGTTTCTCATCAAAGTCGTGGGTGGGATTGGCGCCCTTTTCTTCCTCATTCAGTTCTCTGTTGTGCCCTTGCAGGCGGGCGACTTTGTAATCATCGGGTTAGGCATAGGTTTGATGCTTGTAGGAGCGCTCCTGCTTGCAGCGATGAGTTGGTCTCAGCGCGTAATCTCCTTCGTGAAGCGAATCACCAATCACAGACTTCTCCGAAGGTTCACTGGCGGCTTGATTGGAAAGCTTGAAGAATATGCGAATAATGCAAAGAAAACGCGCAAGGCTTTCCCAGAAATCACTCTCATCACGCTGGCTTGCTGGGTGCTGAAAGGGTTCGAGTGGTATTTCCTCGGATTAGCTTTGGGCATCACGCAGATACCTTGGATAGGCTATTTTCTAATTCATCCGCTAGTGACTGCCCTCGCCTTCGTTCCCATAACGCCTGCAGGCGCGGGCATTCAGGAATTTGGCATTGTTGGAGTCTTCGCTCTCCTGGGTGTTACGTCCGCCACTGTAGGAGGTGCTGCTGCTGCTTTTGCTATTTTGGCAAGAGGTCTACTCATAATCGAGGATTTGGCTGGTGTGCCGCAGATTGTGAAGACATCGAGCCTTCTTTTCTCGCGCAAGAAGCAGGACGAACATCCAACGGCAGCCTGAGCGTGTAGTTTCGCTTTCTGGCAGCGTTTTGAGAGGTGCTTTTGGTTTTTTTCTTGGTTCTGTGTGGTGTTCCGAATCCGAATCAGTAATGTTTATTAAGTATTAATATATACTATACTGGCTGCATTGCACCAAACCGCAATGAAAGATTGAACCGAGTGAGGGATTGAACCGTGAAGAAGAAAGAAACCGACCCACTTGAGCCGCACTTCTACGTCGCCCTCGTGTTGAAGGGCACCGAGCAGCAATACCTTGACCTTCTGAAGTACGTGGCGAACAGCAACGGTGCACAAGTGATTTACCAGTGCAAGTCGCTGACCTATCTCCGCGTTACCCGTGACGATGGCGTGAAAGTCCGCCCCGTTTCGCCCGAATTGGACGCAGTGGAAAATGTGCTGCAAGGAGGCGAAACAGCATGAGGAAACTCGCCCGAAATATCCGAGCCCTAGGAACGCCCGTCGCCAACCTAATCGTGCTCATGTCCGCCGTCATACTTTCGGTAACCGTCACGTTCTTTGCAATGAACGTCACCACCAGCCAAGTCCAGAAGGAAAGCCTGTACATCTCGAGGACGCATCTGTGGTATGTAAACACCACCTACTCCACCGGCGCCGTCATCGTGACCAACACGGGACCCACGGACGTAGTCTTGAGCAAAATCGTCGTCAAGGGGCTGGAGTGCTCTTGGAACGGAACCGACAGCTTCATCGTTTACAACAAGACCAGCAGCATCCCACAGGGTGACCTGCCCTTCCTGGCCAACCTGACCAACTCCGAAGACTTCGAAGTAGCCCTTGGGAACGGGACGTACACTTTCGGCGCCGCTGGAGACGACTTAACGCTAAAGGCTGGCTGGACAATGATGTGCTACCTTGCACTGCCCGAGCGGCTGATGGTCTACGACATAGGTTTGCCCGTGCGCATCGTTATCTCGACAGCGCAGGCGGTCTACTGCACAGAAACGATGGTGCAAACCTCCTAAACCCACTTTTCTCTTTTTTCTTTTTCGAGAGCAACTAAAGGGATAGGCTAAGTTCATTAGCTGTTTTCATCAATTCACTAGCGAAGGAACCGAAAAGTGAAAACAGACTTAGCGATAAGGCAAGCCGAACCGCTTGACAGAGCAGCATTAAAAGATATTATCGACTCTTCTTTTCCGAGGTTCTTCCGGTTCTTTGCTGCACACAGCGTTGATTCAAAGGAGGGAAAGGTACTTGTGGGCGAGGAAGACGACGCGGTCTTGGGCTTTGCCAAGCTAACCGACGTCCATGTCGCCGACCGGAAATACGGCTGCATTCTCTGGCTCGCAGTCCACCCGAATCACCGCCGAGAAGGCATAGCCTCCGCACTTGTCAACGCTGGAGTTGAAGAATTGAAGCGCGCCGGGGCGGGAGCCGTATTTGCCTCGGTTCTGAGAAGAAATAAGGCGTCTCTCGCCACGTTCAGCGGAGAAGGCTTCAAGCGGGTGGGGTTTGTTGGTTTATGGCGGCTCTTCGGCTGGCGCATCTTCCAGTTTGCCCGCAGAATCTGGTATGCACCAGGCGAAGTCGTGGTAATCCATAGCTAGCCAGAAAGACTGGTCGGGAGCTATCTCTTCATTAGTTCGCGGGCTCTTATCCTTCTTTCCTTTTTTATCTAAGCCTTGGACTAGAGCTTTCGGATCGGAAGAATTTTGAAGGTTCATAGGATGACCCGAGCTTGCCCTGCAAAACAACAAAGTCTAAAGCACTTTACGCTGGGGTCGTTTCAAAGCTCGACCCATGCGGGAGACAATTGATGTTTTGGGGTCAGCTGTTAAGATGGCTTGGGGTTCGAAGTTATCCTAGCTACAGCAATCGAGCCTGTTAAGACACTGCTGTTTAGAAAAACTAGTTCCTTGCCAGAATCCAGCATTACTCTTGTTTGCAGCGGTGTCAATTCTGTAACGGTTCCTTCGCCTTCCATGTATGTTGTGACCACTCTGTCCCCTTGCAGGTACGGCAGTCTGCTGTGTGCTACTGTTTGGTGTGCATGCATTTTGACTATTAATACCGCTCCTGAGGCTATTGCACTGCTAGGAATAGAAAGGATGCCTGCGTCAGTGCTCACGCGTGTTAGCATGGCAGTTATTTCAACTACTTTTCCTGGGATGTTGTTGACAACTATGTTGTCACCTACTCTGAACTTGTGGGAGGCAAAGACAAAAACGCCGGAGAGGATGCTGCCCACAAATGTGGACACTACCAGACCGATTGTTATAGTTGCAATTCCTGCGCTTGTCAGTAGAGCATCGGGAGAGACGCCTAAAACACGCAGTATTGCAAGAGTCATAATCAAGAGTGATATGCTGCCCATCAAGAACTGGATGACAGTTGCGGGTTGATCACCTAGATTCCTTGCTAGCGCATGTTTTGAACGCCTTGTGACAACCAATATTGCAAGCCAAAAACCCGCGATAAGTGTGATCCTGATCAGGTTGTCCGCAAAATATGGGAGGTTAATCGGTGTCTGTAGGAAAAGATCATATGCCACAAGTGTCCCTGCAGCCAAAACAACTAGTAAAGCAACAGCTATCGCGACTCTCTTTACTGAGCTGAGTATGGCTAACAGTTTACAACTACCCAGAACAGAAGCTAATCAGCATCGCGCCTATATGTTTTCGCACCCTAACAAGTCGTCCTCGTAGAACTGGCATCTGAAATCTCAGAAAGAAGCACATGCGTTTCTACAGAATTTTGGTCGGGAGAGCAGGATTTGAACCTGCGACAGCTCGGTATCTGTGGCCTAAGCAGGCTAGAATGAAGCCCACCGTGGGTAGACCTCTACAGCGTCTCCGTCCGCTGGTGTGCCAACGGGCTCGAGAGCTCTGCCAGGCTGAGCTACCTCCCGCCAGAAACCTAAAGGTGAAACGAAAGAATTTATGCTTTGTGGCACAGAGTCGATCTACCCTCTATAGGTTTCTGCAATGAGTTTCTATTAGGCTCCAAATATGTTTGTGAAGGAGGAACCACTCGGGTTTCACTCGCAGCATCGCGGTTTTCCTCGCGGGTCTTGTGGACTGTGGAGGGGGATAGAAATCCTAATGAAGCCGCTGCCTCTTCTGCTAGCGCATGAAGTATTCTGTCAAGGTAGCCTCGGTGTGGGGCATCCCCATCGAGTTGCACTTCACCTTCATACTGCTCATGGGCGCCGTGTTCGTTTTGTCTTTCCCTCAGCTCTACCTCTTCGTGCTTATCCTGTTCCTGTTCGGCTTCGTGGCGCTGCACGAGCTGGCGCATTCCGTCGTGGCGCGGCATTACCACGTAAAAGTTCGGAAAATCGTGCTTTACCCCATCGGCGGAGTCTCCGAAATCGAGGAAATCCCCGAAAACCCAAGCATCGAATGGCGCCTCGCCATAGCTGGGCCGCTCACGAGCTTCCTAATAGGCGCCGTCCTCCTCGGCTTCGCGTCTCTGATTTGCATAGCCACGCCGCAGACGCCGATTTCGCCAACGCTCGCCACAGCAGGGAACCTCTTGCTCGATCTGGCGGTTCTAAATGTGCTGTTGGGCGCCTTCAACCTTGTTCCCGCGTTTCCCATGGACGGGGGCAGGGTTTTTCGCGCCTTCCTCGCCGAGCGCATGAAATTTTCGGACGCCACCAAGTACGCCGCGTACGTCGGCAGGCTCTTCGGCATCGCCATGGTCGTGGCTGGCGTCATCTTCAACATCTGGCTCGTCGTGGTCGGCGTCTTCGTGTACATAGGCGCCAGCGAAGAAGCCGAGCAGACCATCGTGTCCACAACGCTCGCCCGTGTCAGAGTCGCCGATGTCATGAGCCCCGAAACGGCAGCCGTCGCGCCGGAGACGACCTTAGCGGAAGCCGTGGAAGTGATGTTCAAGGCTCGACTCCACGATGTCCTCATCGAGAAGAACGGTGTCTTCGAAGGCATAGTCACCTGGGATGAACTGGTGAAGGTCAAACACGAAGAAAGAGCCAACCTCCACGTGGCGCAGATGCCCCTCAAGCGCATCTCGGTCTTCACGGATGAGTCTGTGCTGGAAGCCCAGAAAGTCATGGCTCGCGAAAGAATCGACCTGCTGCCCGTCGTTACCCGAGAATCCGCCGAAAAGGTCGTGGGGGTCCTCACGAACGAGGGCGTGGCCCGCGCAAGCGACGTTGCTAAGCGTCTGCGCTGACCCCAGTGGCGGGTTAGCGGCTGTATGTGACGGAGAAACTGGTGCCGTCGGCGCTCAGCGTCGAGATTTCCACGAGCTGGGTGTTCTGGCGGTTGTTCATCACAATCTCATAGTTGGGAAAGCTCTTTATCGTTCCAGTCGTTGTTCCCACCTGTGCGCTGGCTTCGGTGAATATCACGTTGCCGAAGTCTGCCAGCGTTGTTATCTCGTTGTTCACTGTGGGCCTCTCCACGACCCATTCGGCTGAGAGTCTTGTGCTGTTGTAGATGAAGGTCTGATGGAAGCTCTGCCCGTTCGAGAGGTTGTCTATCTCTATCAGCCAACTGTTCGCGTCGGAGTCCAGGAGGCTGATGGCGGCAGCAATCCTGTCGCCGGGCTTGATGCTTACGTTTTCTATGGTGACAGATTCATCGGGCAGCATCTCATACCAGACGGAATAGCTCTCTTGGCCGTTCAGACTGTCGTGTTCTGTGCCCACCTGAATCAGAGTAGCGTCGAACTGTCCTCCTATGCCGACCCAAGCGGCAGAGTAGGCGTCGAAGGTTGAGACTGAAACCGTAGGCACGGTCCACGAGCCGTTCACGCCAACAACTATAGGTTGCTGGATTATCAGGCTCGAAGCCGCAGCGTAGCCTGCCCAGTCTAGACTGACCACGCTCTGAGTTTGCAGGTTTCTGAGGAACGGCGTGACCGCCGCTGAAAGGACCGTTAGCGAGGAGAATAGTAGGATTAGCCACAAAGCAAATATGAAGACGATGTTGATTTTCCAGTTTTTGCGTTTCTGACTCAATCGCGCTCACCTCAACAACGCTGCAGTTCCACAGTGTGTAACAAATTTCTCGCTTTCCCGACCTGCGAAGTGCTTGTTTTCTTTGCGAGAAGCGTCGTCGTATACTGTGCGATATGAAGAAGATAAGCAATTGTTGTATACAGAACGAATCACAAACAGATTGTAGTAACAAAGCGAGTCACAAACACAACAAATTCCGATTTTCTCAGCAGTTTTCGGCAACGGCATCCGTCAACTCCTCGTCGGACCGCAACCTTGTCCTCCCGACTCGATTGGTCCAGCTGAAGCTGGCAGCATCCAAGACCAGACGTGATGGCTTCATGTGGCGGTTAAGGTACATTTTTATATGCTGTTCCGCGTATTTGCGGATGACCGTGATAAAAGGTGTCCGCCAAAACCAAACCCGAGTCAGACCAGAGCCTGACAGCAGACTATCGCCCACTCGAGCTTGAACAGGAAATCCGCGAGTTCTGGCAGAAAAATCAGATACGCGAAAAACTCGAAAACCTGGCAAACCAGCCCAACCAGGGCGTGCTGGGCTACGTGGAGGGCCCGCCGACGCTAAATGGCATCCCCCACATCGGACACGCACGCGGCAGAGTCATGAAGGACATCCGCTACCGATGGAAAACCATGCAGGGCTACTACGTGCCTTTCTGGGCTGGCTGGGACTGCCAGGGTTTGCCCGTGGAACTCGAAGTCGAAAAACTCTTGGGCGTCAAGAACAAGCGCGAAACTCTTGAACGCGTTGGCTTGGAGCGGTTCATCGAGGAGTGCAAGAAAGTCATCATGCGGTACCACAAGATGTGGCTCGAAGCCGACCAGCGACTGGGCATATTCATCAACCAGGAAAAAGCTTACTGGACCTACAAGGACGAGTACATAGAGCGCGAATGGCAGATTCTCAAACGCGCCTGGGACCAGAACCTCTTGGAGGAAGGACACTACGTTGTGGCTTACTGCCCCGGCTGCCAAACCAGCCTCAGCAGCGCCGAAGTCGGCTACGAAGGCAGCTACAAAGAGGTCGAAGACCCGTCGCTGTACTTCACGTTCAAGGTCGCAGGCAGCATGGACGAGTACTTCCTGGTCTGGACGACCATGCCCTTCACGGTAGTGACGGACACCATGCTCGCGGTCCAGCCAAGCGCCCAGTACGTGAAGGTGAAAGTCGGCGAGGAACGCTGGATAATGGTGGAAGACCGCGTCGCGCCCGTTATGCAGGAGCTGGGCGTGAAAAACTACGCCATCACCGAAACCGTGCCCGGCAAGAGCCTCGAAGGCACTGGCTATGATTATCCGCTTAAGGATATAGTTCCCAAGCAGGCGGAACTCGAAGCGAAACACCCGCTCGTGCATAAAGTCATAACCGCCGACTTCGTCGATGTCAACACAGCCACGGGCGTCGTCCACCTCTCCCCGGGGAACGGTGAGGACGATTTCTGGGCGGCGCAGGAACGCGGCGTCCCAATCTACGCGCCGTTCGACGATGAAGTCAAATTCACAGCCGACGCAGGCGCATTCCAAGGCGTCTTCGCCCGAGACGCAGACGCACTCGTGGTGGAAGAGCTGCGCAGGCGAGGCAACTTGGTGCATGTTGGAAAAACGAAGCATGAGTACCCCACTTGCTGGCGGTCTCACCACAAACTCGTCTGGCTCGCTCGAAAAGAGTACTTTCTCCGAACGGACAGGATAAACCGCAGAGTCCTCGACGCCGCCGACAGAGTCGAGTACTTCTTCACCGAACCCAAAAACCGCTTCACGGCGTTTCTGGAGGAGGGCAAGCCGTGGTGCATCAGCCGAGAACGCGTCTGGGGTACACCGCTGCCGATGTGGACGTGCGAGAAATGCGGGGAAAAACGCCTAGTCTCCAGCAAGAAAGAACTGGTCGACGACGCTATGGAGAAAGTGCCCGAGAACTTTGAGCTGCACAAGCCATGGGTTGACCGCGTCACCCTCAAATGCGCCAAATGCGGCGGAACCATGCGCCGGGAAGACTACGTGCTGGACACGTGGCACAACAGCGGTGCCTCACCCTACGCCCGCTTCACAGACGAAGAAATCGCCAAGTACGTGCCCACCGACTTCCTGACCGAGGGCATCGACCAGACGAGGGGCTGGGCGAACTCGCTCCTCCTCGAGCACGTCATCCTCACGGGCAGGGCTGAAGCACCCTACAAGGCGTTCCTGTTCCAAGGCTTGACGCAGGACGCCAAAGGCAGGAAGATGAGCAAAAGCCTCGGCAACGTCATCGAGACAAGCAAGCTCCTGGAGAAGAATTCGGCAGACCTCTGCAGGTTCTACATGATGCGCAAGTGCAGCGCCATAGACTTCATGAACTTCGACATGCAAGAACTCAACCGCCGCAGCTACCAAGTCCTCTCAACGCTCTACCACCTGAGCAAATTCTTCCTCCAGAACGCCGAGTTCGACGGCTTCAAACCCTCAGCCAAACCGCTCGCGGAGGCGAAACTGCAGGCGCCGGACCGATGGCTACTGTCGAAGCTCCAGTGCGCAATTGGTGCCTACACAGCGAAGCTTGGAACGTGTGAGTTCAACTGTGCCCTCGCGGTCTTAGACGACTTCGTCGTCGAAACCCTCAGCCGCCTCTACGTGCCCATGGTGCGAAAGGAGCTCTGGAGCGACGACCCCGGCACGCTGGAGAGGCGGCAGACCATATACGCTGTGCTTCACTACGCGCTTAAGGCTGTGACGCTGCTGTTCAACCCAATCACGCCGCACCTGAGCGAAGCGCTGTACCAGAAGGTCTACAGAAGACTAGATGATACACTACCTGAATCAGTCAATCTTGAACAGTGGCCTGAGCCCAACCCACGAATGATTAGTAAAGGCACGGAAGAAGATTTCAACAGAGTCTTCGACCTTGCTTCTCTAGTCTATGCAGCAAGACAACAAGGAAGACTAAAAAGGAGATGGCCAGCGAACACTGTTGTAGTTGAGGCTCCACCAGAAGTAACTCGCTCAACGATTAGTCTGGAGAATATCTTCATGGATCTGAGTAACGTTAAGAATGTGAAATACTACGATGCGCCTTTCAAACCCGAATCGGACAAAGACTGGGTCACGGCTACTCTTGGCGGAATAAGTGTTCACCTTGATGTTAGAAGAGATGAGAAGCTCTTAGGCGAGGGTATTATGCGTGACCTGGCGCGGCGCGTGCAAGCCCTCCGCAAGGAACTCGGCTACAACCCGACCGACGTGCTGGACTCTGT
>JBHGBG010000038.1:0-24590 GCA_041946875.1 Bathyarchaeia archaeon | reverse complement strand
CTGTTCCTCGGCTGGTTCGGCTTCAACCCTGGAAGCACCCTTGGCACCATCGACTTCAGGACAGCAGCAGTAGCCGTGAACACCTACTTGGCGGGCGGCGCAGCAGCTGCACTCGTGGTTTTCATCACCTACTTTGACAAGAAAAACTTCAAAGGACCAGACATATCAGCAGTTTGCACCGGCGCTCTAGGCGGTCTCGTGGCTGTCACAGCACCCTGCGCGTACATAGCGCCGTGGGCTGCGATGATCATCGGCTTCATCGCGGGTCCCCTCGCTGTCTACGGCAACTTCTTCGTGGAAAGAAAGCTGAAAATCGATGACCCGGTGGGCGCGTTCGGAGTTCACGGAATGAACGGTCTCTTCGGCGTGCTGGCTGTGGGTTTGTTCGCAGATGGCTCTTACGGTGGCGTGAAAGGCGTTCTGTTGTTCGGCGCCGACGCGGCGGGACAACTGGTGGCTCAGCTTATAACCATGGCTGTTGTAGCAGGCTTTGCCTTCGGCATGGGCTTAGTAATCTTCGGGGTCATCAAGAAAGTCATAGGTCTCAGAGCTCCTGAAAAAGACGAAATCGAGGGACTCGACCTAAGTGAGCACGGATACGCTGCATACCCTGAACTGGTCATGAAACCAGAAACTGAAGTTGGCGAAACGCCGTCACCTCCCATAGACCACAGCCACAAGGACACTGAAGCCCGACAGCTTGAGAAAAAGAGTAAGTAACTTGAAGACTGCAAGCATCTCCTTTTTTCTTTTTTTTTCTTAACGGGCACATTCCAACATTAGATAAACGTTCTATTTTCTCCCGAACTGCAATACATGCGTTTTACAATTAGTTGAATTTCTGTAAATGCTTCCAGTTTTAGACAAATTTCCTGCACAAATCACAAAAGCCTTAAATATGTCGCCCCTCATTGAAGGGAAAAAAGAAGGAGAGCGGAATCCCCCTGATTGACGCCAAGTTCCTAATCCTGCCAATTTTCGTCGCGTGCTACGCTCTCGCCCTAAGCAGGAAAGTGAAACTTGCCTTCGTTTCCATCGGAGCTCTAGGAGCCATGATTGCGCTAGGCATCATCACGCCTCAGGAGGCTTTGTTCAATGCGATACAATGGGACGTGCTAGGCGTCTTCTGGGGTTTCATGATGGTCTCGATAATCTTCTCCCAAAGCAGGATGCCCGAACTCATCGCCAACAAAATCCTAACTCACATAAAGACAGAAAAATATGCGCTCATATCATTGTGCGCGCTTTCGGCTTTCCTTTCTGCGTTCATGGCTAACGTCGCAGTCCTCTTCCTTATGGCTCCGGTAGCCATGCAAATGGCCAGGAAACTCGGGTCACCACTCTTCCGCTACGTCGTCTCAGTGGGCGTATGCGCAAACATCGTCACGACCACCACGATGATCGCCGACCCACCCGCGCTGATCTTAGCGATACAGACAGGTATGAGACCTCTGGATTTCTACTGGTTCGAAGGCAGGTTTGGACTGGGCGCGATTACCATCGTAGGAATAGCAGCCGCTTTCGTTACGCTTTTCATTCTGTTTCGCGACATGAAAAAGAAAATAGAAATCGCCCCGGAAACATTCGCTGTGTCGAAGCTGCCGACCGTGCTCTTCATAGTGGGAACGGTGGTGCTGGCGTTAGTCCCAGAACTAGGCATAGAGCATGGGTTAGGAATGGTGGGCTTGGCGGTTGGTTTCGTTGCCATGTTCATCGGCAGAAAAAGCGTAAAGAAGATGATTGTGGAGTTCGACTGGAACTCCTTCATCTTCTTGGCGGGGATATTCGGCGTCATTTACTCTGTCTCCGCATCTGGACTCCTGACCGACTTCGCGCAGTATGCCATCAACGCGGGCATCAACAACCCGAACCTGATGTTGACCTTTCTCGTTTGGGTATCAGTAGCTCTGTCCGCGTTCATTGACTCCTCAGCCTACACCGTCTTGATGATCCCCGTGAGTCAACAGCTGTCACAGTTAGCCCACATGAGCGCTTGGCCTCTACTTTACGGGACGCTCATTGGAACCGGTAGCGGCAGCAACATTCTCCCCATGGGTGCAGCCACAAACGTGTTTGCATGTGGCATACTCGAGAAGCAGAACTGCTTAGTCAGCACGAAAGAATACATGAAGATAGGACTGCCGATATCGATTGCTGCCGTGGCTACCGCTAACATACTGCTGTGGATTTTCTGGGTAGGATAGAACGCCACAAGAGGTGAACACATGTCTTTTGAGGATAAGAGTTCAAAGAAAAGCAAAACCTTCAAACAAGTAATTGAAGAGGAAAATAACAAGAAAAAACTCCACAACAGGGTTATGCGGAGAATAACAAGCATCAATGCGTCGTTGCTCTACAGCTTATCTTTCCTGCTGCCCTTTGTTACCGTAGCCGCACTTGTCTACTACCTCCTGTCTCCAAGCGTCGCAGTCTGGGCGCTGCTGCTTGTGGTCGTCGCTGGAGTGTGCTCTGTCTTTGCGTCATACTTCACCAAGGCAATTAAGAAGAAACAATGGTTGTATGCCTCTCGCCAGCTACAGGGGAGCCAAGTCAAGAACCCCGCTTAAGCTAAGCTCAACGCTGTGAGGTCTTAGGAATGCCCTACGCGAAGTCAAATTGTAGTCTACCGTCTGTTCTCTCCTCTTGACAAGTTTCTAATTATTCGCAGCATCTTGGGACAATATCAAGAACAAAACAACGGAAATGGTCTTCCAACTCGACGATTGTCTATTTTCTAACGAGTTATGTCCTCAAACGGATAGTTTTATATACTTCTTTAGCATATTTGCACAGAAAGAAAGACATTAGCACTGCAAGCGTAAATTATTAGGGAGTACTTGTATGAGTTCAGGAGACATATCGTGGGTAATAACCGCAACAGGCTTAGTCATGCTCATGACCCCAGCACTGGGTTTCTTCTACGGTGGCCTCGTGCGAAAGAAAAACCTCGTATCCACCATAGTCCAATGCCTGGTCATATTCGCAGTCGTCAGCGTGATCTGGGCGCTCTGGGGCTACAGCCTGGTGTTCGGACCGAGCTTTCACGGTGTCCTCGGCGACCTCTCAATCGCAGGCTTAACCAACGTGGGCATCCACGATGTATCACCAGCCTTGGCGCCTGAGATTCCCACGCTGCTGTTCTTCGCCTACCAACTCAAATTCGCCGCCATCACACCTGCCCTCATAATCGGCGCCTGCGCTGAGAGAATCAGATTCCGCTCGCTCCTCATCTTCGTCGCGCTTTGGTCCACGTTCATCTACATGCCTATAGCCCACTGGGTGTGGAACCCTGACGGCTGGCTACGCGGCTTAGGCGCTATAGACTTTGCAGGCGGCATCGTAGTGCACATCTCAGCAGGCTTGTCGGCTCTCGCCGCTGCACTCGTTGTCGGTAGAAGAAAGGGCTGTACCACCACATGGAAGGCGCACATGAAAGCCATAGACCAAAAAGACAGCGCCACAGAATTCAAACCCACCAACATCCCTTACGTCATCCTCGGCGCCGCACTCCTCTGGTTCGGATGGTTCGGCTTCAACGCAGGCAGTGCATTGGCAGCAAACGACCTAGCCGTCTCAGCACTGGTTACCACAAACTTGGCCGCAGCCGGAGCCGCGGTCAGCTGGATGATAATGGATTGGCTTATAAAGGGCAAGCCATCAGCGGTCGGCGTTTCGGTCGGCGCAGTCGTTGGACTCGTCGCCATCACCCCCGCAGCGGGCTACGTCACGATTACCTCAGCCTTAATCATCGGCCTGGCAGCAGGGGTAATCTCTAACTTGGTGGCGAACTGGCGCGCAGGCAGGTCAAGAATCGACGACACATTGGATGTGTTCGCGTGCCACGGCGTTGGAGGCATATGGGGCTCCATAGCCACCGGACTCTTCGCCACGGCATCCGTCAACACTGCAACTGGACTGTTCTTCGGCAACGCGGGGCAGCTGGTTGCACAGTTGATTGCGGTGGTGATTGTGGCGACGTTCGCGTTCTTCGGCTCCTACTTGCTGCTGAAGGTGGTCAACGTATTCTCTCCCCTGAGAGTCAGCCCCGAAGCTGAGGATGCAGGATTAGATCTGAGCGAACACGGTGAAGAAGCGTATCAGCTGGACTAGCCACCACTCGGAAGGGGATTCGCCCCCCTTTCTCTTCTTTGAAGAAATTCACCGGACTCCCGCAGCATTGAATCGTTCAGTTTTCGGCTGTTTCATGTTGCGAGTCCAGCCCAAAGAACGGCAAAAATGCCGCTCAAAAACACGCCGTCAAAAGCACCTGCTCCACCGATGCTCGCAACTGGCGCACCCAGCTTCGAGATGACTCCGAGGTTCAGCAGGTCAGCACCTATGAGCGTGCCGAGCACGCCGCCAACGTAGGCAACTGTCAGCGGCGCAGCGTGCCCGAAACAGAAAGCAACTCCCACAGCTACAAGCGGCGGAACAAACCCTGGAGTGGCGATGCCTATTCCAGGAACCGGCCTGCTTGTCGCCTTCGCCATCAAGGTGACAAGGAACACGCTCAGCAGGCTGTACAGCACCGTCTCCAACGTTGCGTTGGCGAGGAGGTAGATTGAAACGATTGTTGGTATTACCGCGCCTCCGACGTTGACAGCCAACAGAGTAGAAACCTCGTTAAACTCGACTCTGGGAACTCGAAAACCCAGCCCGAAGAAGCCAGCATAGTCCTCCCTTATCAGGGGAACTGTTGTCTTCAGCCTCTTCAAGGGGATGTTGATGAAACTCCCGAAGAAAGTGCCCACGAGAATGAGCGCAATCACGAGAGGGCTGAAACCGACCTCCGCAAATGCGGCGCCCATGGCTCCGACGAAAAGCAATCCCACCACAACCAGCAAGACAAACAGAAGGATGCCGAAGACCGCATAGCTATGCGGGAAATAAACGGTCTTCCCGCTCATCCCACACTCAACCCTGTCAAACTACGACGCTTACTCAAGAAACAGCCACGAAGCCGCACCCGCATAAAATGTCAATTCCAGACCTTCGTATTTAGAGTTTGTTAATTCCACATACACTTCCTGCATTCACAAAAACAGTCAACCACCAACCCACTCCAAGCTCTGATTCTGGTGCGTTTTTAGGAGATTTGATTCTTGCACCAAGCTGGCGCGTGTCGGGTGAAATGCCATTGTTATCTTACTTCGCTTTTAGAGATCTGATCTGTATTAGTTCTCCGACGTCTGACTTAGGAATCTCTAGTTTGTCATACTGGACGCTTTTCACGCGTTCTAAGTACCTCATGGAGAAGCAACCGAAGACGCTCATAACAAATGGTCTGTCGAACTACCACATCGCCAACAAAATACGCTTTTTGCCGATCTGAGAACACAAAAGAGAACACAAAGCACATCAGGGGCAGATTGGACGGCAAGGTTCACAACAACAAGATGGAGCGCATGAGCGGTGAATCAGAGACAAAGAAAAAACCCGAGAGGACTCAAATGCAAAAGAACCCCAATTCTCACAGGATACCAAATCTACCACAACTACATTAGACCGCACCAAAGCCTGAATGGCAAACCCCCTGCAGAAGCATGCGGAATACAAATAGAAGGCAAAAACAAATAGCTGACTCTAATACAAACGCTAAGAAGGCTAGTGCGGATAGCCACTTGTGAACCACGCGTTGACAATTCCTGAATATTCATATTGTGTCGCGCAATTGGTTTGAAGGTCAGTAAAATTCATTTCAACATTGAAGTCGCAGATATTCAGAAGTTGTACGAACTTATCACCTAGCGAATCAACATACTCTCTATTAATGGAATAAGACCCGCCAATAGGGAACGAAAAATTAAGCTGTGTAACACCAGGTTGGATAAAGGCAACATATGTCCTTGCAGGAAGAGGGTTGAAATCGAGTTCCCATGTGTTGTTCAATGAATAACGCCACATCATTACATAGTCAATAATTGGGATAGGAATTCCATCTGAGGATGGGAAGGTGTCGCTTCTCTTCCAAAAATCGCACTGGAATGCGTCACCCTTGCTGAAGTTAAGGATTGCGGCATGAGGCGTGATCACCACTAGACTTATGTTGATGAATCCTTCAGAGTGAATTGCGTATGTCGGATTGGAGACATTAGAGTAAACTCTTCCAAGGTCGGCTTCAACGATGTATGGAACTATTGTTGTGTTGAAATTAGAAATTTGCAGGGCGGTTGCAGTGAGATTGTTTGCTTGTTCAGTTAATGCAGTTTGTTGTTTGGTAAGGTCAGCGTTCAGTAATGCTACTTGCCATGTCTGAATTAAAGCAAGTCCTGACAGTACGCTCCCAACAATCAGTCCGGCAATTCCGACGTAAAGAGCTTTTCTTTCCGTATCGTTGCTCATTCAAACCTGTTTCTGTATCAAATGTCTTAGTGTTTAAGCTTTTTCCAAAAGGCGATTCCCATAATGGTTGCACCAGTTATTGTTAGCGACACTCCAATTACGGGAAGCCAGAATCCTGCAATCAAAGCTAAGATTCCTAGAACCATTAGGAGAACAAGACTGAAAAAAGCAGAGTTGCGCAACCAATGGCAAAGTCAAACCTGTATCGAACAGACACCTAAAAGTAACAAAAGAAATCGCAAGAAATCGGACACCGACAATCCCCCAATTCCCCGCTTCCTCCTATATACGGGGGCTATTAGAGTGCCCGAGTAATTGAGACCGAAGCATTTCATGTTACGAGCCGCTTCACCGCTTCATAGAGAACGCTCACGCCGAAAACGAGGTTCTCCACCGAAATCCGCTCGTCCACCCCATGCTCACGCCTAGTCAGCTTCGCACCTAACTGCGTTTCGCTTCGCATCGGATGAAAACCGTAGCACACGCTGCCCATCCTGCGGAAAAAGCGACTGTCCGTCCCACCCGCCATGAGAATCGGAGCCACACCGCAGTTCGGCTCAAACAGCCGCAGCGAATCCTCGATAGCACGGAACAGAGGCGTATCCACAGACGATTCTGAAGCCTCCTGAACCTGAATCGTCTCGAAAGAAAGCCGCTCCAAACCAACATCCCGCAGCAACTCCCGCACCAGCGCCATCGCCTCCGAAGTCGTCTGCCCAGGAAGCACCCTGCAGTCAAAAACCGCCTCACACTCAGACGGAATCACATTCTCCTTCACCCCACCCCGAATCATCGTCGGCGTAATGCTCATCCGAATCCTCGGACGAACCTCATCCGCAACAACCACAGCCGAACCCTCCAGCTCTTCTAGCACCTTGTCACTCGCTTCCGGATCAGCCAACATCCGTGCAACAGGCTCGCGCACTCCAGCCTCAGCAGCCGCAACCTCGTTTAAGAACTGCCGCATCGCAGGCACAAGCACAGGCTTTCTTCTATAGTTTCCTAACCGCTCTACCACCCGATTCATCCGCAATACAGCGTTGTCAGCCGTTTCAGGCATCGAGCCGTGACCCGAAACCCCTCTTGCTCTCACTCGGAACCACAGCAGCCCCTTCTCAGCCGAACTCACCGTAAACAGGTTCCTCCCACTCAACGGAATGGCTGAACCACCCCCTTCATTCAACACATACTCGGCAAAAATCTTCTCTGGATGTGCACGTAGCAGGTAGTCTGCTCCGCCAAGTCCACCCATCTCCTCATCCGCGGTAGCCGCCAAAATCACGTCACCCTTCAGCTTGACGCCTTCACGCTTCAACAGTTTCAGCGTCATGACTTCGATGGCGGTCATGCCTTTCATATCCAGCGCGCCGCGTCCCCAAACGAACCCGTCTTTGACGGCGCCGCTGAAGGGGTTGACTGCCCATTCCGCAGCCTGTGCTGGAACCACGTCCAAGTGTGACAGCAGGAGTACGCGTGGTTTTTCGCCCGTTCCTTTCAGTCGTGCGATTATGCTGCCACGTTGAGGCGTGGATTCGTAGATGTCGTAGCCGATGCCTTCTCTGCCAAGTTCTTCGGCCAAGAGTCCTGCGGCTTGGGTTTCGTTTCCAGGTGGGTTTGTGGTGTCGATGCGTATGAGTTGGCTGAGTAGGCGTGTGGTTTCTTCTTCGGCGTCTGTCCTGAGGTTTTGGGTTGGCATTATGGCTTTTCCCGTGGGTTAGAAGGTTGTCTGGGTGTTTAACTCTTCTGTCTGTCGGTCTGAACGGTGTTTTGGAGTGGGCGTGCATGGAATGAAGTGGGGTAAGAAAACATGAAGTTTATATATGAAAGTTAAAATGCATTATGGTCGTATTCGGGTTGACCAAAATGAAAGAACTAAAACCATTGGACTATCAACTTCTGTTCGAGCTGATGAAGGATTCCCATCGAAGTGACCGACAACTGGCGAAGGCTTTGGGCATTTCGCAGCCAACCGTGACGCGTAGAAGAGCCATGCTCGAGGACAACGTCATCGAGGGCTACACGGTTATACCGAAGTTTGGACAAATCGGGTATGAGATTTCCTCGTTCACATTCCTCAAGACGAAGCTCAACCACCTGAAGGGACAGGAGAAGGAGGAAGCATTCGGCAGGATGAAGGAATGGTTCATGAAACAACCCGATGTCATCGTCGTTGTTGATGGGCAAGGAATGGGCTGGGATGCGGTTTGCGTGTCTCTGCACGAGAATTACACGGCTTATGCCCAGTTTTTGAGGGCGATGGAGTCTGACCTTTCGGATTTGGTTCTTGACACTCAGAGTTTTCAGGCGGATTTGAAGCCTGGTGTGTCCGTCAAGCCATTCCACTTGAAGTATTTGGCAAAGCAGAAGTGAGAGCTCTCTCTTGCCCATGGCGCGTGTGAGCGCGTTATTGGGCTGTTTTCTTTTTCCATTCTTGTTGCAGTTTTAGGGCGAGTTTTCCGTCTTCCAGAATCAGCGCTCCACGGTAGCCGCAGTTTTTGCATTGCCAGAGTGACCAGAGTTGGGGCATGCCTTGTGCCCAGTAGATGTCGGTTGAGCCACATTTCGGGCAGAACCTAATTGGACGCGGTTTTTTCTGTTTGATTTGCATGACTATCATCGGGTTTTCTTGTTCAAGCTCGGAAAGTTCGTTTCAGGCGAGTCACCGGAAGAATGCGCGCACTGATTTGCTCAGAACACTCTATGGCCCTTCTATCTACAGACTGAGCATGGAGTGGACACCTATGTTTGCTTGCGTCTACTACGTAAATCTCAGCCCGTATCTACGTGGTAAGGCACTTTGCCGCTAGATTGGAATATTGGCAAGACTCATATGTTTTTTGTTTTTTTTTTTTGTAGTTATTTGTCGGTGACTTTCGTTCCTTTCTTGACTGCGCCAAACTCAGAAGCCAAGCCAAATCCTCTGCCAAATTCTCCAACAGCCATCTCATCATCGCCAACCCCTACTGCTTCACCTGCGCCGACACCTGCTGCGACGCCTACGCCGAGCCAATCTCCAAGTCAATCGCTTTCCACCAGCGTTTCAACAACGCCAACCCAATCCACGTCGTCTCTGCCGTCTCAGTATCCGGCATCATCGCCGAACCAGCTTCAGACACAAGCTCCACTGCAAACAGAACTCTATTTACCAGCAATTATCGTGCTCGTCGTGGTGACAGCTGTGTTGTCAGCTGTCATAGTTGTGATGCGATGAAGTTTCTGAACGCGGACCGGCGACCAAGAGCAGTACTGAAGCGTGCTTGGTCGAAAAGCCGACAACAAGACTACTGCGGTTTGTCCTCTGACCCGAAAAGCCTCCGCTCATACCTCGACCTAGGCTTCTTGAACCCTCGGCTGCTTCCGTAACCCGCCTTCCGCTGCCGCTCCAAATTTAGAATCCGCGCGTACAGCTTCGAAGCCTTCGTCTTGGACGGCGTCCGCGGCTTCACCGGATGCACCGGCACAGGCGTGAACGGCTTCGTTATCTCAGCACCGCTTTTTCGTCGTCGCCCGCGGACGCGGGGCAGCTCGCGGACTTTCTCGAAAACGACTGTGCCTTCTTTCAGGTTGACTTCCTGCACTTCCCAGCCCGCGTCCAGCCACGCTTTTGCGTGCGCCGCCGACGCGGCGTTGGTCCACCATGATTCCTTGCGGTAGGCTTCCATCGGCAGGTTTGTCCCGATGAGCCCGTCTATGCGGGCGAAGCTCAGCTTGACGATGCTGGTGAAGGCGGCCCGGAACTTCAGGTGTCGTGTTAGCCCATCGTATTTCGAGGTGACCTTGGGCGAGACGACTCGTCGAGCGCAGTTCAGGCACAGCATAGCCATAGGGTCGCCAGTGGCGACATCGGGCACCATGCAGTCTCGGCAATACAGCTTCTTGCAGCGTTCGCACTTGCGCAAACGATAGGTCGGGAGAACTCTGAGGCAGAGGCTGCATTCGTCTTTGAAGTCTGTCACGCTCGCAGTTGTCTAAACTCTTGCATGGCTGGGGATATTAATTTTCAGGCGTGAACTGCGTGGATTTTATGTAAAAGAAAGGGAAATGGGGGTTATTCGAACTCTATCGTCGACGGAGGCTTATCAGTCAAATCGTAGAGGCATCTGACGACGCTGGGGATTTCCTCCGTGATTCTCTTCGCCATCCGCATGAGCTTCTTGTACGGCACTTTTCGGGCTTTGGCGGCCACAGCATCTTCGGAATCGACGATGCGCACGGTGATGATGTTGCCGTAGACCCTTTCTCCGCCCTTGATTCCCGTGGCTTTGTCGTTGTGGAGCACGGCGAAGTTTTGGAAGGCACCGAGTTCCTTGGATTCTTCCTCCACGATTTCCGTCGCTTTCCTGACTGTGGCGACTCTCTCGGGTGTGACCTCGCCGAGGACTCTGAGCGACAGGGCTGGACCTGGGAACGGCATCCGCTCGGAAACTTCTTTTGGCAGACCCAGCTCGCGACCCACCTTTCTGACGTCGGGCTTGAAGAGCTCCCTCAGCGGCTCGAGGATTTTGTAGCCGTAGATTTCTGGGTTGATGCCTATCTGCGATAGGACGTTGTGCTGGGACTTGATGCCCTTCACTGTTTCGATGACGTCGGCTTTGATTGTTCCTTGCGCGATGAACTCGATTTTCTCGTCCTTGGCTGCCTTGCCCAGCGTCTTGTAGAACTTGTCCCTGAAAGCCTTCCGCTTCTCCTCCGCGTCGGTCTTGCCCTTGAGCGCGTCAAAGAAGTCTTTCTTGGCGTCGATGTACTTGGCTTTGATGCCTAAGTCCTTGAGGGTTTTCATCACGAACTCGGGTTCGCCCTCTCTCCTGAGCCCGTCGTCGATGAAAACTGCAATCAAGTTTTCTCCCACGGCTTTGTGAACCAGCGCGGTTGTGACGGTGCTGTCCACGCCGCCGGAGCAGGCTGAGATTATTCTGCTTGCGCCCACGGTTTTCCGGATTTCTTTCAAGGACTCTTCGATGAATTCTTTTGGGTTAAACACCTTGTTTTCCTCCATGACCCTTAGTTTGCGAGTGTTCTATTCTCGCGGTTTACCTTTTTAGGTTTGCCGTCTTCCCCGTCTCCACTTTTTCAGCAGAAAGTCATCATAGCAAGAGCATTCAAGCGTCTTTCAACCTGCCTAGCAACCAGATTCTCCCGGAGACCTGAATAAAATGAGAAACGTTATCCTTTGACCACCGCTATGGGAACCAGCCGTGCGACCTTCGTAGCTATGCCGACTTTGTCGCTGACGTCAGCCACAATGTCCACGTTCTTGTATGCTGGGTCTGCCTCTTCCGCGAGGACCATGGCGGATGCTGCTCTGACGACGATGCCTCTTTTCTCAAGAGCGGTTTTGACGTCGCCGCCCCAGAACTTCCGCTTTGCCGCTGCCCTGCTCATCATCCTGCCTGCGCCGTGCGCCGTCGAGCCAAACGTCAAGTCCATGGCTTTCTCCGTGCCTACAAGCACCCATGAGCTTGTTCCCATGCTTCCTGGAATGAGGACGGGTTGCCCTTCTGCGCGGTAGTTCTGCGGAATCTCCGCGTTCCCAGGTGGAAATGCGCGGGTAGCGCCTTTCCGGTGCACCCAGACCGTCTTGTTTCCGCCGTTGACTTTATGCGTCTCGATTTTGGCGATGTTGTGCGCCACGTCGTAGACCAGCTTCAGCCCGAACTTCTCCGGTTCCTCATGGTAGACCTGCTGGAAGCTCTGGCGAACCCAGTGCATTATGGCGTGTCGGTTGCAGAAGGCGTAGTTGACGGCGCAGGCCATCGCCTGCATGTAATCCTTCGCCTCGTTGCTGCTGCCGGGTGCGCAGGCGAGTTCCCTGTCGGGAAGCGTTATCCTGTACTTCTGCACGGCGTGCTCCATCACGCGCAGATAATCCGAGCAAATCTGGTGGCCGTAACCTCGGGAGCCGCAGTGAATCATCACCGTGACCTGCCCTTCTTGATGGATGCCGAAGACCTTGGCTTTCCGCGGGTCATAGATCTTGTCGACTTTCTGGATTTCCAAGAAGTGATTGCCCGAGCCTAGCGTGCCGATTTGGGTTAAGCCTCGATTCTTGGCTGTCGAGCTGACCTTGTCTGGGTCTGTGTTTCTCATGTGTCCGCGTTCTTCGCAGTGCTCCGCATCCTCTGGCCACCCCATGCCCCTGTTTATGAGCCACTGCACGCCCTCCGACACCAGGTTGTCCAGGTCGGTGGAGCTTATCTTGAAGTCTTTCCTACGGCTGCCCAGCCCGCTGGGCACGTTCTCGAATATGATTCCTGCAAGCTGGGTGAGTTTCGGTCTCACCTCAGGCTCGGAGAGGTTGGTGGTCAGCAGGCGGACGCCGCAGTTGATGTCGTAGCCAACTCCGCCGGGGCTGATGACGCCCTCGTCGAAATCCGTTGCTGCCACGCCGCCTATGGGGAACCCGTAGCCCTCATGCCCGTCTGGCAGGGTGATGGCGTTCTTGTAGATGCCGGGTAGCGTCGTGACGTTGGCGCACTGCTGAAGTGTGCGGTCGGTTTTCATTTTCTCCAGCAGGGCTTCGTTGGCATAAACTAGGCCGGGGACGCGCATGCTCTGCTTGTACCTCGGGATACGCCAAGTGTAATCGTCGATTTTTTCAAGAGGAACTTTTTCTGTAGGAGGACGTCCTTCGTCTTCGCCCATGTTCACACACCGACATAAACAGATGACGTTGAATATAAAACAGTTTTGACTTACTGCATCACGGTTTCATTTCTGGTGGAAGTGTGTTATAGAACATTGCTGTGGATGGTCCACAAGTTTTATTAGCAGCCGATTAAGAAATATAATTTTTTGCCAACATGTACGTGTTGGCGAAAAGAGAAGGGAGAAAATAATGAATGCGAAAAGAGAATTCGCTGTGATTTGCGTATTGCTTTTGATAATAGCGTTGATTCCACTGACAATTGCTGATATGACTGCTCGTGTTAGCCCAAAGGCGCCAATTGCGCTGGACTGGCTTTCCAGGACTTACGGCTTGCCTAGGGAGCAACTGACAGTTGCAAACGAGCTTTCTCGGACCTATTCGTTGCTGGGAAAGACCGTATGGACTGGCAAAATCATGAACACGGTAACCGGCAAAGTATACGCCGTCACCCTTGATGAACGAGGCAGCGTGGTGGACCTTAGCGCAATTCGCGAAGCAAACAAAGCAGCGTTCGCGCAAAGGTACGGCAAGCTTCACCCGGCATTGTACGACTACTTGCAGGGAGCAGTATCTGACGAAAAACTCAAGATTGGAATTTGGCTCAAGTCAACGGAAACAGTAGCCGAAAACAGATATGTCGTAAGCGTCAGCAACAAGGTTCAGGTCGCACAGTCGCTGACTGCGATGGGCTACGAAGTAACATACGTGTCCACAACCGCACCTTTAGTTTTCGTCAGACTGCCTGCAGGATCCATTCAAGCTCTGCAAACCCTGCCTGACGTGGACGCCATATATCTGACCGAAACAGCCGTACCTCACTTAGACACCGCCGCGGTCACAGAAAAAGCTCCAGCAGTCTGGAATGCAGGCATCAACGGAACCGGAGTGAAGGTCGCGGTGGTTGAGGGTGACAACATAGCGTTCGCGAACCCCTACCTGAAGGACGGAGTAACTAAGAACCCGGCTGTGGCTGTCGGTTCTCATGCTACTGCATGCGCTGGATTCATAAACAGTGTACACACCACTTACAGGGGAATCGCGTGGGGCAGCTACAACAGCAGTTTCGGTCTATTAAGCGCTGGCTCCGACGATTGGAGTGATGCTGAACTCATAGAGGCAACTGACTGGGCTATAGCTAATGGAACAGAAGTCATCAACAACAGCTGGGGTGAAGTTTACGATGACCCCCTCATGGAACTAATAGACCGATACAGCGACTACGTGGTTAGGAACTCGGCGACAACACTTGTGAACTCCGCGGGCAACACAGGACTAGGTGTCGGATACGTGGGCTCACCAGGCAGTGCTTACAACGTAATAACAGTCGGCGCCTTTGAAGACATGAACACAGGCGCACTCTGGGCAGACGATGTCATGGCAAGCTACTCGAGTACAGAAGACCCGTATCCAGATACGATACCAGGAAGCTACTGGACGGACCGTGAAAAGCCCGAGGTGGTTGCTGTCGGCGGCGACGTATACAGCATGTACAGCACGACCACAGCTAATCCATGGACTGGCACCGTGGGCGTCGGCACAAGCTACGCAGCTCCAATGGTTGCAGGCGAAGCAGCATTACTTATGAATAGGCGTGGAAGTCTGATGACCTGGCCAGAAACCATCAAGGCAATCACGATGGCTACCGCGTGGCACAACTTGGAGGGTCAAACTCGATTGAGCGACTACGACGGCGCTGGAGGAGTGGATATCTATCGGGCGTACAAAACAGCTGACGAAAGTCGCTATGCTGGAGTTTCTATTAGTTCAACACCTTCAACTTGGAACTACTCCTTCAACATTCCAGCCGCAAACGTAGGCTACAAGTATAGAGCAGTCATCTGCTGGGATTCAAATCCAGGCGCTGACTACCTAACTGATCCGTTGCAGGCTGACTTAGACCTCTACATCCTTAATCCGTCCAATAGTACAATAGCATACTCAATCAGCTATGACAACAACTACGAGATAGTGGAGTTCACACCCTCAGTCAGTGGCACCTATACAGCAATGGTACCTAAATGGCGTTTTGACGGCGCATCTGAATGGCTCGGGTTCGCATATGATTTCATGCCGCCACCAGCGCGCCAACGAAGCTACCTGTCATTAGACATGACGCCGACTACTGCGGCAAGAGGAACCCCAGTGACAATGAGCGGCCAGCTTTCACCGATGGCTGCAACGAGCATCCAACTATACTATCAACTGCCAGGCTCCACGACATGGACTCTACTAACGAACATAGCAACAACAACCACTGGAACATACTCCTTAACCGCCACGGTGCCTGCATCAGTGCCCACTGGCAAATACCACCTCTTAACGGTCTGGTGGGGCAGCGCAACATACGAACCAGCATTCTCCAACGTAGCAAGCCTAACCGTCACGTAACCAAAGCAAGCGCAAACAAGTCCCCCTTTTTATCCTTTAAGACGAAATCGTGTTTTGTTCTGGCATTCAGATTTGAGGTTTCCTAGCGAAGTCTATGAAGCCTTGTACGCTGTTCTCGATCAGGGTTTTCCTGTGCACGGGATTTCTCTTGAGTGCAGGAACGACCGCTCGTACCGTTTCATCCTCTCGGAAGATTCTCTCCCGCGTTGCTTCCATGGTTTCGCCTCGTTTGGCGCCTTCTTCAGCAATCCGCGTCCACAGCCTAATCTGCACCGCGTAGTCTCTCAGACGGCGGACTGCATCGGAAGCTTTTCCGAAGTGACTGTAGAACAGAACCCGCGGGTTGAGGTCCATGAGCTTGTCCAGCGAGACCAGGGCGATGTCGGGGCGGAACGGCGGCGGCGTCGTTGGGAAGACCACGTCGAATTCGCGGAGGTAGGCACCCGCGGCATCGCCGGGAAAAACTCCCTGATTGAGGTACTCGTAGTAACTCACATTGTGCGAAGCGTGCCCCGGCGCCTCCACAACCTTCAAACGCAAGCCTCTGCCAACGTCGAGATTCAAACCCTCAGTCGCGGTGACTATTCTGTCTTCAGGGACGGGCTTGG
This sequence comes from Bathyarchaeia archaeon, assembly GCA_041946875.1. Lineage (GTDB taxonomy): Archaea > Thermoproteota > Bathyarchaeia > Bathyarchaeales > Bathycorpusculaceae > JADGNF01. The sequence goes on along the minus strand of JBHGBG010000038.1, from coordinate 8,606 downwards.
GTTCTCCGAACGTCTCCGCCACGCCCCCCAGAACCTGCTGCGACGAAGCCCAGAGCTTGGCTGGGCTGACGAGGTGCGGCTTGCCCTTGGCGTGGACGAGAACTTTTGCGTTGGGAAGACTGCGCAGCAATGTGCCTGCTCCTCCGCCGTGGTCAATGTGTACATGCGTTATTGCAACGTACGCCACGTCTTCGGCTTTCACTCCGATTTCCCTCAAGCCCGTCAGCAGATTGGGAATCGAGGAGGTCGGTCCTGTCTCGACAAGAATTGTTTTTTCACCCTTGAGGACGTAGCTGGCGATGAGGTTTCTGAAGCCGCCGGTCTGTAGGTCTATGAGAAACAGGTTCTCTCCGACTTTCTCGGTATGCATGTCTGCGCTTTCTCCAGCTATGGATAGCTGTCTGACTAGATGCCATAAACGTTTCCTTCCCTGTTTTCGCGGTAGCGCACAAAACTTAATTACACAGCCCTCGCCACTTCATTGAGAACATCGCACGGCGGCGTTGAAAGTGAACGCGATAATATTTGGTGCGCCTGGTTCGGGAAAGGGCACCTACTCGTCGAGGCTTCAGGAGCGGCTGGGTGTTGAGGTCATCTCCATGGGCGACATCTTTCGCTCCATGCTCAAGGAGGACACTAGCCTGGGGAGAAAGGTGAAGGGCTATGTGCAGTCGGGACAGCTCGTCCCTGACAACATAGTCGTGGAAGTGTTGAAGGAACATTTAGCCCGAATTCCCAAGGGGAAAGGCTTCATTCTGGACGGCTTTCCACGGACTTTAGCGCAAGCTGAGGCTCTTGAGGGTATCATTAGAATCGACGTCATCCTTCAACTCATCGTCCCGGACTGGATTATCGTCGAGCGGCTTTCGTCGCGGAGGATATGCAGGAACTGCGGTGCCGTCTACAATGTGCGCTTCCTGAAGCCGAAGGTTGAGGGCGTCTGCGACAAGTGCGGTGGCTCCCTGTACCAGCGTGCGGATGACACGCCCGAGGTCATCAAGAACAGGCTGGAGGTTTACGAGAAGCAGACGAACCCGCTCGTCAAATACTACCAAGACAAGAAGGTCCCGTTCGTAGTTCACCGAAGCGAGGAGCTGCAGACCCCGCCCGAAAAAGTGGTGGATAAGTTCGTTGCCGAGTTGAAGAAGCTCCATCTGGCTTAGATGTCGAGGATGAACATCAGCGTGACTTTCTCGGCTTCTTTAATAATTTCCATCTGGTGATACGTGGCTGCCTTGACGGCGACTTTCTGCGGATGCTTCTCGGGGTTGAATTTCTCCCCCCAAACCGTGGCTTTGAGCTTGAAGCCATCCTTCGTCTCCTTTATGGTGTGGACTTCGAACCTGGAGTACAGCATGCCGTTCACCTCGAACTTCACGAGCAAGGCTTCGAGCCAGCTGTAGAGGAGCGCATACTCGTCTTCCGCCTCGACCTCCACCGCCTCCCTGCGCGCTGGGTTGACCTTCTCGGTGTCGGTCATGACTTCGAACATGGCGAGCGACGCGTTGCCGAAGGCTTCCTCCATGGTTGCGCCGTGCGCTGCGATGTAGACGTCTGCGGTGTGTTCCAGAAACTCGAACTTGCCTGTGCTGTCCAACCCGAAGACCCGCTACCTCTTTGACGGGTTGGGCTAAAAACGTTTGCGCTGCCCGCTGCATCTCAGAGGGCTTGCTGGATTTTCTGGACAGCGAGCACGGCGAGTCGTACGCTGTTCTCGGCGTCTCTGAGGCTGACTAGCCCGCTGGGGCTGTGGATGTACCTTGCCGGGATGCATATGGCGGCGCTTGGGATGCCCTGCCGCGTGAGGGATATGCGCGCAGCGTCGGTCGTGCCCAGCAATCCTGTTTCAAGCTGGTAGTCAATCTTGTTCTCCACAGCGGTGTCGATGAGCCACCGCAGCACCTTCGGGTGCGTTATTAGCCCAGAATCCGCCACCGTCAAGGCTGGACCCTTGCCCATCTTGACTGAGGTGTCGATTTCCCTGACTCCCGGCACGTCGCCAGTGTATGTCACGTCCAGCGCAATGCCGGCATCGGGGTCTATGCCGAAAGCCGCCGTGCCCGCACCCCTTAAGCCCACCTCCTCTTGAACAGTGCCCACCGCATAAATCGTGCATTCCGCGTCGGCGAGCTGCCTAAGCACTTCCACCATCATGGCGCAGCCTACTCGGTCGTCGAAGGCTTTGCCCATCGCCGTGTCCTTGCCCACCCGTGTGAACTTCTGGTCGAAGGCTATGGGATCTCCGACGTTCACGCCCATCGCCTTGGCATCTTCGCGATTTTCAGCGCCCACGTCGACAAAGAGTTCATCAATCGCCACGGCTTTCTTGCGCTCCTCCTCCTTCTGGATGTGCGGTGGCTTTGCGCCAACGACTCCCGGCAGCACTTTTTTTTCGGTTAGAATCATGACTTTCTGTGCGAGGAGGACGCGGTCGTCGATGCCTCCCATCTTGGCAACTTGGAGGAAGCCTTCCTTAGTTATAGTCTTGACCATCAAGCCGATTTCGTCCATGTGGGCAGCCAGCATCACTTTGGGCTTGTCCCGTTTGCCCTGCTTCACAGCGATGACGTTCTCCAGTCTGTCCACGGTAACGTTGTCAGCCAGTGGCTTCAGAAGGTCAACCATCAGGTTTCGAACTTCCTGCTCCCTGCCCGCGACGCCGTTGGCGTTCGAGAGTTTTTCCAGGTTCTCAGCAAGCGACATGTGACCGGTTCTCCTTGGTTGTGTGGAATGTGGCTTTCTAAGTTATTAAACAGTTGCGGTTGCCCGATACTGTTAAGTTATTTGACCCAGTTTTGGAAAAGCCTTTTGGACTGTTTTTTGGCTTTTTACTGAGAGCATAGATAATTGCACCTAAACCTCCAAGATACTAGTAGGGAGACGTGAGCTGTTGATTATAGGGATTTGGTGGAGGTGATAATCTTGGAGTATGTACCATCATGCGCAAAATGTGAAGCTATAGCAGATTCTAGTTTTGCAACTTATCCATTATCTATCCTTGGGGTAGTCGTTGTTTACTGTACAAAATGCGGTGCAGTTCAAGGCGCGGTAAATTTTAAATTTGACTGAAAGGGTCGCTAACCTTAATAGACAAAACCGACATGGAATAGTATCCTTTTTTTTGTTTAGTCGAACTCTGCAAGGCAGTATTCCAATATTCTAACTATACTTAAATTTAGGTCGGAAAGGCTAAAATACGGTCGCATCAGTACTTCAAACATATCCATAAATTCCATTAACATCGTTGAGATTTTGACAGCCTCTCTCTTGAAAAACCATACTTTTGTGGCAAACCCTTTTTCCAAGACATACATTAATTCAACATATTCTCCACCACGGGTCTCCGTTTTTTCTCTTATTAGGAAGATTTTTTCCGCTGCTCTCATGAGGGTATCAAGTTTGACTGCAGGTGGCTGTTTTGTCACTCCTGAAACACCGTATTTCTTAACAAGAAATTCACGAACAACTTCGTCTTCATTTTGACCTGCTACTAATGGCAAGTCATAAGCCTCTTCAAAGTATCCATCTTTGATTATGAATAAACTAACCTGCTTGCCTTCTTCGGTTTCCGTCAATACTTGAAATTTATCGGTGTCTAATATATTTAAATTTGATAGAACTCCCACGAAAATTTTGCCAGAAGAGAACTTTGCTATTTCTTGCTTTATTCCATTTAGGATAAACTTGGTTCTTTTGTCATAACTGCCAAGTAGCAAGACGATTGAAACCTGCAGGTGTCATTCCTCTACAAACCCTTATCGTCTATTCTTAAACTTGCTATTTCATAGCCTGTTTCCGATTTTGTTAATACCGCATTGACTCTGCCTGCTCTTCCGCCCAAGAAGGGAGTAATTCGGTAGGATGCAACGATGCTAAAAACTGAGCCTATTCGTGTCAGTTCCTTTATTTCTATCGCAACTTTTTCGCTTGGCTTTTCACCTATTGCAGAAGCCACAGCATTTCTCAAAGTAAGTACTATTTCGTTAACTTCATCCTGCGCTGTCATTCTTAAACCTCCTTTGCAGAATTTCGGCAACAAACGGGTCGATGTCATCTATGATTTTGGGTAGATTGTCTTTCTTGATTCTGTAAACTGGTTGTTCTTTAGTGCCAACTTTCTCTATATATTCCATCTCAACTAGTCTGCCGATATGAAAGCTAAGGGTATTGGGGTTTATGCTGTTGCCTGTTATTTTTTCAACTAACTCTTTTAGCTGAGTCCAATTTATTTCCTGCTTGGCTAGTATAAGCGAAGCTATCAAAGTTCTTATGGGATTACTGAATGTCTCGCATTCTCTACTCATTTTGTCAATTCTCTTTGTGATTTCCTGATAGTCTTGTTCAATGCTCATTTCTTTCACCTCTAATTCTTCGGGAATATAGTTCAATCCAAAATCGGGTATTTAAGTTAATTGGAATTAACTTAAGCATGATTAACAATCACATTACAGACTTATATAATTTGTGAAACAATCAGAAAAATATACAATTAAGATTCAAACATAATTTCTTGTTTATACTCATTCTTAATACCAGACAAATTACAAATCTTTTAATACAACTTATACCATAAAATAAGGTGCATGGAAGCTCCCCTAGCCAAATCAATTAGACCTCTTCTAGTTGGCATGACTTCCGACTTGATTTGTCGCTGTTTTACATCCAAGAACGCAGAAGTCATGTTTGACAGACTTGCCAAAGGACGAAGAATTATCTAATCCGAATGTTTCTTTGGTGGGTCAAATAACTTAACAGTATCCGGTTGCCCAGCAGGCCGGAGTCAACCTGTTGGTCACGCCCTCCGAGTCCGCTGTCTTGCGGCTATATCGTTATGGCGTGTCCTTTCTTCCTTTGAATCGCCTTACGATGCACTAACTCGGCGGTCACCGCGTCCTGAATAGCCAGCCCAGTAGCGTCGAACACGGTGATTTCTCTGGGACTCGCCCTTCCGGGCTTGACGCCTGCGACGATTTCGCCGAGCTCCGCCCAGACGCTGTCCCGGTTTATCATGCCCTTGGAGACGGGGATGTTAATTTCACCACTGTGCGACGCCTGCTCCCAGTCGTCCACCACAATCTTCGCCCTCCTCAGGATTGCAGGGTCAATCTCCTCCTTGCCAGGCGCGTCAGCTCCGATGCAGTTCAGATGTGTACCCTCGGAGACCCACTCGTTCTGAACCACAGGCTGAGTTGCAGGCGTCGTCGTCACGACGATGTCTGCCCCTTCAACGGCGGATTCCACGCTGATGGCGACTTTCGTTTGGAGGTGCGGGTGACGGGATTTGATTTCGAAGGCGAACGCTTCAGCCGCCTCGAGCCATACGTCCCAGACTCGGATTTCGTTCAGTCTGGGAAAAACTTGGAGTAACGCAGCCAACTGTGTCCGGGCTTGGACTCCGCTGCCTACGAAGCCTGCGGTCTTGGAGTCTTTTCTCGCCAGGTATTTCGCCGCTATCCCGCCCGCTGCGCCTGTTCTCATGGCGGTTATGTTTCTGCCGCCCATGACGGACAGCAACCTCCCTGTCTTGGGTTCGATGAGCAGGATTGTCGCCATGACGGTTGGCAATCCGTGTTCTTTCATGTTGTTCGGGTGAACGTTGACGATCTTGACGGCGGACATATCGAGCCTTTCCAGATAAGCGGGCATGGTCCTCAAGTCGCCGTGGTACTGAGTGTACTGCAGGTACATTTTCGGCGGCATCTGCGTGTAACCGAGCGCGCTTTCCCTGAACGCTAACTCCACCACCTCCAGAACCTCGTCCATGAACAGTAATTCCGCGACTTCTTGTTCCGAGAGCAACAGGGTGTCCATTTTTTCTCTTCCACCTTGAAGTTGGAATTGCCTCGCTTGGTTTATTGCTGCTTTGCCCTTATTTGCTTTAGCATGCTAACGGCTTGAATGCTCGTTTTTACTCGACGATTGCGCGCTAAGTATGCCGGTTCGTTGGAGTGGTAATTCTTAAATCCGTCCACCGCGTCAACAGCTTATCCAAGAGTGATGTAAAATGGCACAACCAAGTTTCAAAACCGTTTTCGTTTTCCTCGACACCGACAAGTTCTGCAGCCCCTTCGACATGCTCGTCGCCCTCGACGCGTTCCCAGACTCGATGGTATTCAAGTACGAGAACGTGACGGGCGAAGACGCGGCGAAGATCGTGTTCGACGCCCTGTTCCCCCGCGGACCCATGGGTGCAGCGCACACGAAGATATTCATCAACGGAAGCAACTTCGAGATGGTGGAGAAAGTCGTTGAAGCAACCCAGAACGCCATGAAATCCGCACCTTGGGGCACCAGCATCATCGTCGACCCACGCGGCGCGTACTCCACAGCCGCGGGCGCCGTCGCCAAAACCCTCGGGCTCTCGCTTGAAAAGGGCTTCGGCACATTGGAAGGCAAGAACGTCGCTGTGCTGGCTGGTACGGGACCAGTCGGGCAGACCGCCGCACGCATCTACGCCGCCGAAAAAGCCAACGTCACCATAACCAGCCGAACCATGGCGAAAGGCCAAGCCGTGGCGGACAAGATAAACAAGGAAGTCGGCGCCACACGCGTCAAAGTCGTCGAAGTCACCAAACCCGAGCAGACAGCCGTAGCCGTTAAAGAAGCAGAAATCATCCTCGCCGCGGGCGCGGGCGGAATCCAACTGTTGAGCGCGGACGATTTGAAGAAGGCGAAGAAGTGCAGGATAGTCGCAGACATCAACGCCATCAAACCATTGGGCGTGGAAGGCTTAGGCTCGAACGACGACGGCAAAGAACTCGAAAAAGGCGTGTTCGGCATCGGCGCCCTCGCCATCGGCAAGCTTAAGATTAAGATTGAGACGGACATGATTAAACGCGCCACGGAAGCACCGCAGGGACTCTTCGATTACTCTATAGCCTACGACATCGGCAAGACGCAGATTCTGAAGAAGCTGGCGAAGGCAAAGGCGGAAGCAGCGCCCAAAGAACAACCCAAACACTGGCTGCCCCCGTAGGCAGACCCAGAATCTTTCATTCTTTTTTGTCTAATGTCTCTTCTTCAGCACGAGCCCTATCAGGGCTATGAGCAATGCGATAATGACTACTACTCCCGCAAGAAGCAGGATTTCCATGGTATCCAACCCCGTTTGAGGCATGGTTGACGCTTGTAACGGCGTTTGTGTTGTTTGCTGAGAAGAATAAGTTGCCGTTGTCGGGGATTCTTCAGGTAACGATGTTGGCGACGGCGACAGCGAAGTCGTAGGCGTCTGCGATTCTGTAGGCATCGGTGTCAGCATCTGCGACGGGGCTGGCGTCTGAGAATCGGAGAACGTGGGAGTTGGGGAAGTTTGCGTAGGCGTTGCAGTTGGCGGAGTTGGTGTCGGAGTCTGTGCTGAAGATGCTACATTATAGCTGTTTGAACTGAAAGCTGGGGCTTGGGCGTTGGGTTCCGCTAGGAAAGGAATGAAAAATACTCTGCCTAGTTCGAAGTCGTTCTTATAGTCGTATATCGTTCGGTCTATCGCTTGGGCGTCCGTCGTCCCCCACCAATTATACGTAGCGTTAGTGTTGCCTGCAAACCAGTTGTATTCAGTGTTGTTCAGTATGTTGTTGTATTCCATGAGAAGGTGCTCCCCACCTCCCTTGAATCCCACACCGTTTTGAAATATCGTGTTGTTTCTAATGACCGTCGGTTGCCAATAACCGTACGATTCTTGCAGCGCCAAGCTGTAAGTTATGCCAACTGAATTATTGATTATGAGATTATTTTGAACCACGGGTATGGCGGCGCCGAACCATGCACGGATGAGAATAGAAATTCTCACGCCAGTTTTGCAGTTGGAAATTGTGTTGTTCTCGATAACCGGAAAACCCAGCCCACCTGCATAGGCAGAGCTCATAAGAACACCATCCCCGGCATCGCCGCTTGAAATTCCGCCAATGATGATGTTATTGAACACGTTGCACGTGGTGCCTGCGTTGACCCCTCCTCTGATTGTGTTGTTCGAGACGAAACGACCATTAACGGTGCCAGTAATGGTGTTGTCGGATACGTTGAAACCGCTAACGTCACCCTCAATCGTATTGCCAATAATTGTGCCTCCGTTCGCACCTCCTTTGATGATGTTGTTCGACACGATGGACCGATAGCCAATGCCCGAGATCCCCGCGGTCAACGTGCTTCTGCTTATCTTGACGGCGTCGCCACCTGATACTTTGGTCGAGTTGAGGAATACGTTTTCAATTATGCATCCTTTTCCCGTCTGTTCATCCCAGTCTTGGCTAAATTCGAACTGGATTGAGCCACCGTTGAATTGAACAGGCTCAATTGCGTTGCCTCTGGCTGCAAGTGTGCCGTTTACTTTGATGTAAAAGTTGGCAAGGTTCACAGTGACGCCAGGTTCGATTGTTAAAACAGCATTACGGCCGATGAGCATGTTGCCTGTTAGCGTGTAGGGGCTGTTTGCCTTTGTCCAAGTTGTGTCTACGCTTATTATCCCGCTGACGGAACTCGAAGCTAGAACCCCGCTAAAACGTCCGCCCCCAAAAACAACCATCTCCAGAGTCACTGCTGCAAGGAAAATCGTCCAAGCCGCTTTCTTCATGCCTCAGCCACCGTAGACTACGCGGTAAGCCAGCGTAAAA
>JBHGBG010000037.1:0-24924 GCA_041946875.1 Bathyarchaeia archaeon | reverse complement strand
CGTTGCCACCCACAGAGACCTCCTCATCCAGTTTTGCGAGACAGACGGTTCGGTCGCCAGGTGGGTGCATGGCGACGACGAGCAGCCCGTGGTACTTTCGCGTGTTCAAGCCCAAAGCCGTGCTGGATGCGTAGCCTCCGAGCCCGTTGGTAACAAGCCACTCTTTGCTGAGGGCTTCCTCAAAACGTGCAAGCGCTTCTTGAGTCAGACCCAAGGTGGGCGGGTTCATTTAAGGCATCAACTTGGCAATATTCTTGCCTCGTGCGACGCAGAAATAGTTTGCGACTGGCTGACACTTGCTGCGGAACATCAGGAAGTGCGGCTTCTGGAGCTGGTACTCGGTGAGGGTTTCGGCGTAGCCCATGCCCTTGGCGAAAACCAGCTTCGCCCCGTCGTAGGCTCGGAGAAACTCTGTGGAGACCAGCTTCAGCTGCAAGCCGACGGCGTCTGTGCCCGTGGTTATGACTTCGTCCACGAGCTTGTCCATGCCCGAGAACGCCACGTCCTCCAGGGTTGCGTCGTTGATGACGGGTGCCGCTTTCACCACGTAAGTCACTTCAGAGCCCATGTTCTTCAGCTGCTCAACCAGAAGCGTGTCGAAGACTATTTCGCCCGCGTTGTCCGCCAGGAAGAGGATGCGGTCGGTTTTCTTCGCCAAATCATAAGCCTTGTCAATGTCGTCGATGACTAAGTCTTTGGCTGCGGTCTGGATTGTTTTCCTAAGGTCCTTCAGTGAAAAGACGTGTCCTGGGATGTCAAACTCCATGATGTTGCCCACGATGGCGCAGAGACAGGCTTTCTTAAACCGGTCCTGCTGGTTGTAGCCTTCCTCCACGAACTTCTGGGCGTAAGGCAAGAGTTCCAATGCTTTTTCGTTGCTCAGCTTCTTACTGTACATGTACGGGTCGCGGTTGCCCGTGAGCTCCCTGACCAAGCGGTCACGTTTCGTGCCCAGGTCCGCGGCGACAGCGGTGGGCTTGAATTCCCTGTTGAGAAGCTTAACGAGTTCAGCCGCGCACCTGAAGCGCAGGGCTGGGTTGGTCGTTGCCATGTAGGTTTCCGCCATGCCCCTGGACAGCAGACACGAGGCGCATTCGGGTTCGACTTTCAATTGCCACCTGCACCTTTGCGCTACTTGGATGAGTCTGCAAATTCTCGCACGACGGTATATGGGTCTTTCGCCTTCACGATGGCGCTCGCAACAAGCACACCCTGCGTTCCCAGTCTCAAAGCGACTGAGACGTCTTCGCCATGGCTAATGCCGGCGCCGCACAGGATTACGGCTTCGTCGTTGACCTTGCGGACGAGTTTGATGGTGTTCGTAACGGCTTCGGGCTGCGCCTTGGACACGGCAACCCCGGTGCCGATGAGTTCGGGCGGTTCGATGCTGATAATGTCGGGGTTCAGGTAAGCTACAGCGGCGCTGATGGGCGGGTTGCTCGTGCACACGCAGGAAACGAGGTTCTTCTCCCTGGCGAGTTTGACGACGGCGTCTATGTCCGCCAGCTTTAGCTGCCGCTCGGCGTGGTTTACGAGCGTGCCGACCGCGCCTGCTTCCGCCACAGCCTCGGCAAGCACGTGTCCGGTGCTGCTGCCGGGCTTGATGGGGTCGATGTGCTGAGCGTAAACTGGAATTTCCACGGCTTCGGCGACGGGTTTGAGGTCCACGAACTGGGGCGCCACGGCAACGTAAATACCCGTTTCCCTGCTGGCTTTTTGGGCTTTTCGGGCGAGTTCGACGGCTCGGGGTCCCGTGGCTTCCAGGTAAGTTTTGAAGTTTATGATTATCATGGGCGTCTGGAGTTTGGGCTTCAAAGCGTTTTCACCGACGTATGGTTGACACTGTGGGCATATAACGGTTTGCCTGAGGAAACCGCTACCCACCGCTGGAAGTTACTTGTCTTTGAATCGGTGCTTGTGTGTTTCGTGGTAGGGCAGAATCTTCGGGTACTCCTCCGCCATCGGCGGCGACGAAATCAGGAAATCAGCCGAAGTGCGGTTGCACGCCACAGGAATGTTCCAAACCACAGCCAAGCGCAGCAACGCCTTGATGTCTGGGTCGTGCGGCGGCTCCAGCGGGTCCCAGAAGAAGATGAGGAAGTCTATGGCGCCTTCGGCTATGCGTGCTGGTTTGTCCCAAGATTATTATAAAGCGTGCGTTAATTTCAATAGGAGGCATATTATGGCACGTAACATTAAACTTCTAGTCTATCCGGTAAAGGATGTAGAAAAAGCCAAAGCATTTTATGGCAAGTTTCTAGACATAGAGCCGTATGTCGCAAGCGCCTACTACGTAGGCTATAGGATTGGTGACCAGGAAGTCGGCCTAGACCTCAACTCTAATGTAGGGCCTATTGCCTATGCAGATGTTGAGGATATTAAGAGTAGCCTTCAAGCAATGACCCAAGTCGGTGCTGAGGTCGTCCAAGACATCAGAGACGTTGGCGGAGGACTGTTGATTGCACAGGTTAAAGACGCTGACGGTAACGTTGTTGGGCTTAGACAACAATCAAAGTAGACTCAGTGCAGCATGGCTCTAAATAAGATGAGAGGCCTAGGCAAGTTGCCGCTTATGCACTATTTGGCATCTTATGCCTGGTTCTGAACAGGGAAGCTGCTCAAGACACTGGAAGAAAAGACAAGACAGTCTTGCCAACCTATTTCAACACATAATACCGGGACAAGGCAACGCGCCGATTTGTTGGTCTCCGCCGAGGGTCTGCTCTGGAGCATACTTTTTTGGCAGAGTTCCTTCTTCAGGAGCTTGCCCGTGGTTCCCGTGGCGTACAGCTCATGCTTTGGGAGTGTGCCTTTGTTGAACCTTGCCCAGTCGAGGAGGTCGGCTTTTTTGGCGTCGTGGGCTATGAGGGCGATTTTCTTCTCGCCTATGGGCGTGATTCTGCCCGTTAAGCTGTCATTCTTTTCCTCTTGTTTGGAAGGTTCAGGTGTCCGCGCGTCCATAACCATTTCCGCCTATCGGGGGCAAGCTTGTTTGACAAGGCTTAATAGCCGCCTGCAACGAGTCTCTGTACAAGCCGTGATGCCCAATGGTTGACGTTTGGCTCCCCTACGGAAAAACAGACGTGTGCGTCCGAATCCCAGCCCGAAACCTTCTCGGCACCATCGAACCCAAGGAGCGGCCGGGCTGCCCAGACCCGCAGGCAGAGGTCGAACGCGCCCTGAGCGAACCCATCCCTGTCGGAACCCGACGCCTAAGGGACATAGCGCTGCCCGAAAGCAAGGTAGCCATCGTCGTGAACGATGCCACAAGGCGAACGCCAACCGCCACCATGCTCCAGCCAGTTTTGGCGGAGTTGAACACGGCGGGGGTGAAGGACGAGAACGTCACCGTCATCTTCGGCACTGGTACCCATCGCTCAGTGAAGCCCGAGGAAGCCGCGGCGATTCTGGGCGCGGAAGCCTCCAAGCGAGTCAAGGCGGTAAGCCACGACAGCAAAGCCGCGGACCTGGTTCACATCGGCAACACCTCGCATGGAAACAAAGTCCTTATAAACCGACTGTTCGTGGAGGCGGACGTGCGCGTGCTCGTGAACGACGTGAAATTCCACTACTACGCGGGCTACAGCGGCGGACGAAAGAGCGTCCTGCCAGCCATCGCGGGTGAGGAGACGATTAAGCACAACCACGCGCTGATGCTGAGTCCCAACGCGCACACAGGCGTGCTTGAGGGGAACCCGGTGAACGAGGACATGGTGGAAGGCGCGAGGCTGGCGAAGGTCGACTTCATTCTCAACGTGGTCACGAACAGCAAGTGCGAGGTCGTCAAGGCGTTCGCCGGCGACATGGAACAAGCCTTCGCCGAAGCGGTCAAGCTGGTGGACGAGATGTTCCGCGTCACCGTCGACCGAAGAGCAGACATCGTGGTCGCCAGCTGCGGCGGCGCGCCCGCGGACATCAACCTGTTTCAGGCTTACAAGGCGATTGACGCGGCGCTGGAGGTCGCCAAACGCGGTGGAGTCATCGTGCTCGTGGCCGAGTGCCCCGAGGGGCATGGGAACCAGGTTTTCTACGACTGGATGGTACGCTTTGGCGAGTTGAAGGCGGTTGAGCGCGAGATAAAACGCAACTTCGTTCTGGGCGGGCACAAGGCATACTTCCTGCTGAAGGCGCTGCAGAACCACCAGATTATCCTCGTTTCCTCGCTGCCCGACTACTACGCCGCGAACATCTTTAAGCTGAAGACGGCGCGGGCGGTGAACGACGCCTTGAACGAGGCTTTCGCCATCGCGGGCAAGGCTGCACGCGTGTGGACGATGCCTTTTGGCAATTTTACTCTGCCTCAGGTCGTCGCGTCTGGTGAAGAAACGGCTCAAGAGACGGCTGACGGGAAAACGTAAGGTTTAAGTTCGCTGGGATTCTGGTTAATGAAGGCATTGCCATGCAGAAACCCTCCTTCACACTGCGGAAGTTTAAGCCTGACGACTTGCAGAGTGTTATGCAGATTAACCGCGTCTGCCTGCCCGAGAACTACACGGACATGTTCTTCATCGACCTGCACGAGCGGTTTCCCGAGACCTTCATCGTGGCAGAGGAGAACGGTGCCATCGTCGGCTACGTCATGTGCCGCATCGAGGTGGGCTTGTCCAACTTCGGCTTGGGCGGCTTGATTCGGAAGGGTCACGTGGTGAGCATCGCGGTTCTACCCGAGAACAGGCGTGAGGGCGTTGCGACGACGCTCATCAAGGCAGCCATGGACGGCATGGTTCAGTACAAGGCGAAGCAGATTTTCCTCGAAGTGCGCGTGACGAACGCCGCGGCTATCGACCTGTACCGTAAGCTGGGGCTTGAGGTGACGCGGACCATCAGTGGCTACTACTCGGACGGCGAAGACGCCTACGTGATGAGCAAAAAACTCTAAAAGCCAAAAGCTACAATGTTTTTAAGGAGTGTCTGGTCGGAGGATTTGTTTCGCTGCAATCTCAAACTGCAGAATACCTGATACATGAACTCGGAACAATATTCGAGCAAGTGGTTCGTGACCAAATAGTGAAACCTCAACAGATAAATAATTACAACGAAGCAAGGAAAGCGAATCTGCATAGCATCCTGCAATATGCTTTAATTCATGCGGGAATTAACTGTGGTTTCGTCGCTGTTCCAGAATACAAGGTTTCGCTGAAAGAAGGTATTGATCCAGAGGCGCTAGATATAAGATTTCATGGAAAACGAAAACAGTGGCAACTAAAAGCTGATGTGGCTTTTCTCAAAGGACCCGTTGTTGTTGGGTTGGGAGAGATTTACACTCTCGATGAAATTCATGGCTGTCAGTCATCAAGCAAAATGATTACGCCGTGGATAACTCCGCGTGACAAACTCCTTCATTTAACAAGTTTTAGCAAAAAAAAGCAACAGTTTCTTATTCTTGTTAATGTCTTTCCAGAAGAAACCCGCACAGAAAGACTGCCTTGGAAAGATTGCAGAACGCATTCAATCAAGGAATGGAAAAACCTTTGGAAAGAGCTTGCTGATGAGCTAAACGCTAAAGGGTTATCTGTAAGAATGGCTTGTATTAGCGAAAAGGGTATCGAATTGTATTCTCCCTTGAGTTGACTCTTACAGTTTTTGTTGCATCAAGGAAATCGAAAATTATCCATCAAGATTGGCGCAGTGTTAACTAGATTGCGAAAGTCTATAAATCGGGAACTGATAATTCGTTGGGAGGAGGGAACGACGTGAAGAAAGGGTACACTTCAAGGCAAGAAGCCGAATTGCTTGCAAAGGCTTTTGTAGACAAAGCAATCAGTGCAGCGTTTGCCGATTTCCAATCGAAGATGAAATTGTTACATAAAGAGAAACCAAGTGAAGAAAATTTTAAGAGAGAAATTATTTCGATTATGAGGAGAGATGAGAAGAAAGAGCTCTCGGATATTCAATCGATTATTGAGCAGCGATGGCCGGGAAAAGGCAGACAAGAAGAAGTAATTGTCAGGGACTCGCTAGAAAGAATGTACCAAAGCGAAGACAATAGCTTTGAGAACAGAATACGCGAGTGGTATACTAAGTTCTCACTTAAGCCTGCCCAAGCCACTTAGAAAGAGACGGCGAACGAGCACGGGAACCTTCCTACGTCATGAGCAAGAAGCTCTAGTTCTTTGCCCTGCAGACGGTTTTGGCGACTTCTCGCTGTTTTCCCGCATCATGTTTAACATGCGTTCCGTTGTCGGAACGGGAGTGTTCTGGAAGCAGAGCTAATAGGCACTTCCACACAAGAGGCTGCACGAAGTGAAACAGCATGAAAATCGGAATTAAACTCCTCATCGCAGCCGTACTCTCACTGTCAGTTGGCGTAGCGTTTGCTTCCCCGATGCTCGTCTCAGAACTGTCGGTGCACCCCTACCCCAGCCTTCCCAAAGGACCAACACCAGAAATGGACGCCAGCGTGGCTTACGCAAGCTTCACGGCACAACCAGCTGATTCTTCACTAGAAGTGCCCGAATGGTACCGCGGAAACAGCACCCCTACAACCGTTGCATACAGCATCGTGCTCAACGTGACCAATCTTTCCGACGAGTACGCAGCTATAGACTTCATAGAAGCCAACGCAGCAGAGAACTACACCCGAGGCCCAGCTTCCTTCATGATGAACGGCGTCACAGGAACCGCAGGCACCCACCGGGGCGCATACCTCGACGGCGAACTAATCAACGTCACCTGGATACCGAACTCTGGAAGAATCCCAACAGCTCCACATCCCAGCATACCTGGACAACCCGACTGGCCTTCAAATCTACCCTGGGAAGTAACAAGCAACGAAACCTTTCCAGCTGACGGCTACTGGCGCGAAGGCGTAGAAATCGCAGACACCTACGTCAACGGCACCTTGGCGTACACCTACATGTACATCAACGGCACATGGACCGACGTTACGGGCAGAGTGCAGGTTCCCGACCGAGAAGACCCCTTCAGCAGAATGTCCTCAGCTTCGCATTCAATAGCGGGCGGATGGTACTCTTTCCAGATGCCTCTGCCCGAAGGCTTCAACAACACGGAGACGCACACAAGCACGACCACGCATGACTACGGGAACGGCACGACCGTGACCATAACTACCACGACCACCGAACCTCCGGTTTCGCCCGACACCGAACGCACAGTTGACGAGTTGACGCCTAGCGGGGAACGCGTAACCATCTACATGGGCCCAGGCAGATTCAACAACACATGGGCGCCGCACGAGTCTCGGCTGATCATGCTCAGCGGAACAATCGTGGCTAGTGACGCGAATGTCTCGAAGTACCTTCAAGCGGGAAGCATGGCAGTGCACATCATGGGACAAGCAAGGCTGGCAAACATGGTGATCAACGGCGTACCCATGGACACCACAACCGTCATCGACGTGATTCAGCAGATACAAGTGCAAGCAGAGGGCAAAAGCTTCGTGTACAGCGGAGTCCTCGGCGCACACCAAGTCTTCCAACAAGTGCCGAACCAATCAGGCGTCGAAGTCTGCATCAAACCCGCGGGGAGCTGAAACCGTGACGCACTGCGACGGTGACGAGCTTGAAGGCACGACGCTCTGCGTGTACGCCTACGTCGTCAAAGAAGGCAAACCCGTCGGACCCCGCGAAGTCATGCGCGGCGCCAACCTGAACAGCCCAAGCACGGCGTACCGGCAACTGCAGAAGCTCGAGTCGCTAGGGCTGATCCAGAAGAACGTGTACGGCGCCTACATCGTGAAGGAGAAAGCCAACGTCAGCGGGCATCTGTGGATCGGCAGAAACCTTGTGCCGCGACTGATGTGCTACTCCCTCTTTTTCTTAGGCATCCTCAGCGTGGAAGTGGCGGTTTTGGCAATCCAGCTCTTGGTGCAGGGACACACGCCCGACTTAGCGATGGCCTACCTGATCCCCATCACAGCCTGCTCCGCAGGGCTATTCCTGGCTGAAGGCTTGATTCTCCGCAGACGAAACAAACGCGAAGCTCCTGCAAAACCCGACCTGGAAACTGAACAGGCAACCGCCGTCTAGCGTCATCAACTTTTCCACATATACAGTCGACAACCAAGCTGGTTTTTCCGCACGTTCATATTTGGAACCTAATAGCAGTTCATTGCAGAAACCTATAGAGGGTAGGTCTACCCGGAACCCAGCAGCCACTTATGCTTTGATTAAGGGGCTACAGACTCCGCCGCGCACCAGAGCACAAAGCGTAGCAACGTGATGAACAGCAAGAAAGCACCAAATCGTGTTTCCAACAGATTGAGCTTCCAGCAGGCTCAGTCACCCAGCCTCAGCGAGGATAACAAAAGATTCTTTAAAACTCAGCCAGCATATAGAGTATCAGCGAGGAAAAAGTTATGCCCATCGACAAGACTCCAGACAAGAACAGCATCTTCTTCGTCTGGCTCAACAACTATGCAGGAATCCTGGTAAAAACTCCCACCAAAACTCTCCTCATCGACCCAGTCGACATAAAAACAAAAAGCTTCCCCCAAATCGACGCCATCCTCATAACCCACGAACACTACGACCACTTGGACCAAAGGCTGGTCGCAGAAATCCAAAAAACCACCGACTGCTCCGTCATCGCAGACCCAACCAGCACAAGAAGCCTAAAACCCACGCTGCCCACAGGAAAGCTTCAAGAAACCCAGTCAGGAAACGAAACCAAAATCGGCGCAGTCACCATCAGAACAGAGAAAAGCAATCACCCCCCCGCCCAGACTCCGGTAACCTACATCATAACGAGCGAAGACGGCGTAAGACTCTTCCACACCGCAGACAGCCTTCCCTTCCCTGAGATGGCGAAGATAGGCGAAAGAGAAAAATTGGACGTCGTCTTCTGCACTGTTGGAATCGCACCCCGGACTTCTGCCGAGACAGGCTTCGAAATCGCATGGCTCACCAAACCCAAAATCGCCGTCCCGTACCACACCAACACGCCTGAACACCAGCGGAAATTTGCCGCACTCCTGAACAAAGAACTCCCCAAAACAGCGTGCGTGATTCCAGAACAAAACAAGATTTACCAAATCACAAAGGGGAAGCAACCGTGACCGAAACCAAAAGAATCGAAATCGCCAAAATCCTCCACAAAATCGACGCCCTACAATTCGGCCTATTCAAACTCTCAAGCGGCAAAGCCACACCCTACTACATAGACCTCCGAATCGTCCCCAGCTTCCCAGACGCCTTCAAAGACATCTGCGACTACTGCACCGCACAAATAACCAGTCAAATCGGACTCAAGAACTTCGACCGCATCGCCGGCATCCCCATCGCAGGCATCCCCTTCGCCTCACAAATCGCCTACAACCTCAAAAAACCCTTCCTCTACATCCGCAAAGGCGCCAGACGCCACGGCAGAGAACGCCGCGTCGAAGGCATTGTCGTCTCAGGCGACAGAGTTCTCCTCGTCGACGACCTCGTCACCACAGGCTTAACGCTGAAGAAGGCAGCTGAAGCCGTGCGGGCCGAAGGAGGAGTTGTCACCGAAGCCGTCGTGTTCCTCGACCGCGAAGAAGGCGGAAAAGAGAGACTGGAGAAAATCGGGGTCAATCTTCATGCCTTGCTGAAAGTCAGTGAACTTGCGAAACTGCTCTACGATATCGGCGCATTGGACGACGAAAACTTGAAAACCGTCCTCAAGCAAGTCAAGAAACGCTGAACGAAAACCTGCTACTCGTAGAAGATTAGGCTCTTATCCTCCAGCAACCCGTGCAGCTTCTCCACCGAAGAGAAAACGTCATCCTCTTTCTTAGCGCCCGTGCACACCAGCTTGCCGCTGGCGAAAAGCAGAATCACCACCTTCGGTTCCTCCATCCGGTAGATCAAGCCGGGGAACTGTTCAGGCTCGTACATCGTTCTGCCCAGAGTGTACGCCGCCTTCTCAAGGTCAATCAAGCCGCCCAGGCTCGCGGAAGCCACTATGTTCTGTATTTTCAGCTCTGGTTTGCCTATGATGATTATTCCGCCTCGCTTGAGTTCCTTGATGACTTTCATGACCGCTCTTCGGGCTTCTTTCTCAGACTTCGCGCCTGTGCAAACCATCTTGCCGGAGTTGAAAATCAGCGTCGCCGTCTTGGGTCTCTTCAGCCTGAAAACGAGTCCGGGAAACTGTTCTGGACGGTACTCCACACCCGGGTAGCCTTTCACGACGGCGTTGAGGTCGACTTTCTGGTTTAACGTGGCAGAAGCGACTACGTTCTCGATGCTTATTATAGCTTTAACTTTGGGCATGTATTCGACTTCTCCGCTGATTACTCTACGTATTAACTCTGCTTACTTTATAAATCCTCTAGGCGTGCAACTCAGAGCCGCTGCTCTTCTGCTCCGCCTGGGGCTCCTTGCGCTTTATCAGGGGGATGAGGAATTCGATTATGATGAGTATCACTATGAGAATGGCTACGACGGCTACGCCGACGTACGAGTTGTTCACTCCCAGCGTGTCGTGCATGAAGATGGCGATGTGTCCCAGCCACGGAATTCGCATGATCACCTTGCCCACGACTAGGTCTTCGGAGACGGCTCCTTGCGGCACCCCCATGTTGCCCGTGTACCACTGATCGTACTCGTACGGTTGAGGAATGGTCGGCCAGGTGTCGGGTGGGCTGTTTCCGTCGCCTTTCGTGTAGAAGTACAGCTTGCCGTTGATTTCCTCTGTCTTGACGATTCTGTGGACGATAAGCTCATCAGGCAAGCCTGGCCTGTGGAAAACGATGATGTCGCTGTTCGGGTAGTTGGCATTGAGTTCTCGAGGGTTGACGCCTTGGATGACTATTATGTCTCCAACATGCAGCGTACGGTCAAAAGGATGGTCCCAGCCGTCGCAGGCTCCATCGTAGGGGATGCACATGCTTCCGCTCACGACCGCGAGAGCGGGTGGAATTTTCGTTCCGAGGGCAGCTTGCGAGCCGAACCAGAAGCCAAAGACTACGGCTGCGATGGTGCAGACGATGACGATGGTTTGGAAGTACTCGTTTTTCCAGAGTTTCTTGAGTGTGGCGGTCAATTTTTGCCTTCCGTTTAGATGGTGCAGTGTTCCTGTCTCATGTATCGCTTGGTGTTTTAATACTTATCGTGGGTTTATGTTGGAAACTACAGACTAACGAGAAACTAGCTGAAGAAGAGTAAAAAGGAAAAATGAGGGGAAGTGACGGGTAAGCGTGATTTCCTGGCGGGTCTGTGCTGTGTGTGTTTAGACTTTCTTCTTGCTGAGCACTTCGCGGAATGTGGCGTGGCACTTGGGGCATTCGAAGAGGCCGATCTCTAGTTGCATTCTCTTGCCTTGTTTGTCTGGGCGTCCGGCCATTTTCCAGGTCTTCTTTGGCTTCGAGACATCAGTTCCACATTTTGGACATTTAGCCATTAAGTCTCCTCCGGGATGTTACCTTGTGAATGCTTTCTTATGATGGTAGATAAAAGACTTGCCGTTGTGTTCGCATAGAAAACTGGTATCTCAAGAGTCGTATTAGACATGTTCTTGTCTACGTCTCTCGGAAAGGGCTAAAAAGTGGCACCCATACAGTAAACAAATTGCGTGCAAATCTTCAACGTTAGCACGGGCGTAGTTCCGTTGTGAACTGACTGCAGCGAGCGCCAAACTCTAAACCACAGTGCCTATTCCGGTTTCTCCGCCGCTGTCTTCGCAGTCTCAGTTCCGGTTTGACCTTTTGGAATTTCCTTGAATCCAAACATGCCTATCGGCGGCCAGCCCGCTTCTGGCATGGCTGAGGGGACGAGCATTATGGTGTTCGAGCCCGCTTGCTGCCCGAGTTCGTAGAGTATGTTCATCCATCTGAGTCTTAGACCTTCGTGGCTGGTCTCGTACATTCGCGCTGCTTCTATCATCTTCTGGGCAGCTTCGAATTCTGCTGTGGCTAGGGTGACTCGTGCGATGCGTTCGCGTTCCGCTTGTGCCTGCCTGCTCATGGCATCCTGCAGGATGGTTGGGATGATGACATCTCGGACTTCGACGGCGGTGACTTTGATGCCCCACGCCTCGGTTTTCTCGTCGATTATTTCGCGGAGGTGAGCACCGACTTTTTCTCGTTCTGCGAGGAGTTCGTTGAGTTCGACCTTGCCTATGACCTCTCGGAGCGTAGTCTGAGCCGCCAGCTGCGTGGCTTGGAAATAGTTTTCGACTGACAGGACTGCCTTCTCGATTTCCACGGGGCGCATGTACAGTACTGAGTCGACGTTGACGGGCACGTTGTCCTTCGTGAGTGTAGACTCCGTGCGGAACTGTATGGTGTCCAACCGCGTGCTGATTCTGACGGGCGCACGGTCGATGAGGGGAATGAGGTAGGTTATGCCTGGTCCTCTCAAGCCTATGTAGCGTCCAAGCCGCAAGATGGGCATGCGTTCCCACTCCTTTAGAACTCGGATGCCGCTTAGTATGAAAAGAGCAATGACAACTCCAACGAATGCAAGGATAGGAGTCAGTATGTCGACCACAAGCTTTACCTCACTAGTGCTATGCAGCGTCCTGCCGATTTAGGCTTTTTCCTCGACAGGTTTCACTACGAGGAACATGCCATCCAAACCAGTCACCTGCACAGGCTCTCCAGCCTTCACTGTGCCCGTTACCGTTTTGGCTTGCCAGAACTCGCCGACCACGCGGATTGTGCCTTCGGGTGTCAGGTCGGTGATGGCTTTGCCTCGGGCGCCGATGAGAGCTTCCTCGCCTGTCCTGATTCGGCTGTAACGGGTTCGGATGGCAGCGTAGAAAATCCACGCCACGAGAGCAGCGATTACTAAAACGGTTGCAGCTACGGCGATTGAAAGCTGGCTGTCAACGCCGTTGTAGCTGACGCCCGAGAACGCTGCGAACAGCAGCAGGATTCCGGCGACAGCGCAAGCTCCTCCGAAGAACGCCAGCCAAGCGTGCATGCTCAAGCCTCTCGTGTTTCCACTACTCGGGATGCGCCTATAAGCATTGCACTCTTCAGTTGGCTATTCGGTTTGAAGCATGATGGCGTCGCCTTCAACTTTCACGGCGTAGACGGGCGCGTCGTCGATTTTTGCATGTCCCATCAGCATCGTTGGATTTGAGACAGCCTTGCCCGTTGTCACGTCGAATTTTGCTGTATGCCAAGGACAGGTGACGATGTTGCCTTCCAACTTGCCTGCTGACAATTTTCCGCCCATGTGAGTGCATTCATTTCCTATGGCGTAGAACGTGCCGTTTACGTTGGCGACGAGAACTTGCTTTGCCTCAAGCTTGAAGAGCTTCGTTTTTCCGGGAGGAATTTCACTTGTTTTGCCTATTTTGAAAACACGCATACTCGTTTCCTGTCACGCATAAGATTCGTGACTGTCTAAGTGGTTCTCAGGGTTTCTTAAAACGTTTCTGCAGGACCTGCACGGAAAAAAGGGAGAAAGAGAGCGCTCAGTTCCAGCGCGAATCTATGCTGATATGCGGCGTGGGGCTTGGAAAGGGAGTGAAAGGTCCTGGTCTGCGCATCGGTTGTGGCGGCTCGGGTTCCATGAGCCTTTGCGGCGCTTCGAGGTGGCTATTCATCGTCTTCTTCGCTCTCCCTTTCAACTGGGGTTATGGTGAGTTCGACGAGTTTCTCTTCTCGTATGACGGTCAGCGCGGTTGGCTTACCTGCCACGTCTTCAGCGAGCAGTCGAGGAAGGTCATAGAAGTCCGTGACGGGTTTTCCGTTGAACGCTACGATGACGTCGCCCATGGTTAAGCCCGCCTTCTTGGCTGGTGCGCCCCGCTCCACTTGGAAGACCATGACGCCGGTTTCTTGTTCAACGCCTGCTTCGTCCTGAATCTCCTGAGGTATGGCGACGGTGTTGGCGACCAACCCGAGGTAGGCGCGCTTTATTCTGCCGCCCGTGAGTAGGCGGTCGGTGGTGGCTTTGACTCTGTCGACAGGTATGGCTATGCCTCGTTGCCACACGTAGGCCGTGTTTATGCCGATAAGTTTTCCTTCTGCGTTGACGAGAGGCCCGCCGCTGAAGCCGGGGTTGAGTTTGGCGTCGGTGGCGATGACGTTTTCCATGGCTGTTCCGCGGAAGCCGCGTATTGTGCTGTCTGGGTTGGTGATTATGCCGGTGGTTGCGGTTGGCTGTTTCCTGTTGAACGTGTTCGCCAGCGCCAGAACAAACTGTCCCGTGTGCAGGCTGTGGCTGTCGCCGAGTTCGATGGGTTCAAAGTCGCCTTTCTCAGTCTTCAGCAGCGCGATGTCGCTGTAGGCGTCCACGCCGACTACCTGGGCTTCATAGGTTTTGTCTCCCTGACCCACGCGGACGGTGTTGCACCCCTGCAGCACATGGTTGCAGGTTACGATGTAGCCTTGCTTGTCCAGGACGACGCCCGTACCCCTTGACATTCGCCCGTTCACGCTCACGACCGACCTCGCCAACTTCTGGACGAGAGCAGTGGTGGCGTCGGATATGGATTTGAGCAGTTCCAAACTGTTAACGAGTTGACTCATGTTCTCAATGCCTCGAGAATACAATGGGCAAAACGATATTTGTTGACTGACACAATGCAGAACTCAGTCACAGAAGCCGTCTACGTCGGAAGAAGGTAGAAGCCAGAACCTCCAAAGTAGCCTACGTGCCCAGCCAACGGAGCACGCGCCCGTCCACAGAGCTTTCCAATGTGGGTCATGAGCTGGTACGCTGCCTTCAAAGCGAGGTTCTGATCGTAGCCATGCAGGAACTTCGCCTCGATACTAAGGGCATTCAGCGTAATCCTCGCGTCAACCTGGATGTAGCCGTCCTCCGTCACCCACTTCAGAGTCGAGCCCTCAGCGCCTTCGGCCAAGCCGAGCCATCGGAGAAGACCGAACCATCTGCCACGCAGGTTCGAAATCAACAGGTCTACAGGCATGTCTGACGGCAGGAACGTCTGCAGCAGAACCATGCGCGTTTCGCCAACACTGGACGCGTGGTGCCGTAACTGTTTGGCTATTTCCTTCATTACGGTGTAGCCTTCGCTACTCTTCTTCACGATTCCCTCAGCCTCAAGGCGGTCAAGAATCCGCGAGAGCGTCTCAGGATGCAAGCCCAACCTGCGTTTCAGTCCTTCGAAAGTGAAAAACCTGAACTCCTCCTCGCTTAGAAAAGCCAAAACGTCAACGTCGCGTTCGCTCAGCGACCAGGCCGGGAAGCCTTGCAAAGTTACGTCGAGCAAAGGCAGTATCATAAATTACCTTATGCCAACGTCAAAACAGCTTATGAACTTTGCTCTCCAATTCGGATGGAAGCCACATACTTGCACCCGCTCAAAAGGAGAAGGGCTCTTCTTTTAGCACCAGCGTCCCGCTATTCGAGTATGATGCGTGCGTCAACTGTCTTGGCGCCCTTTTCGTAGACTAGAACAGGGTTCAGGTCGAGTTCCTTGATTTCTGGATGCTCCATCACAAGCTTCGACGTGTAGAGCAACATGTTGACTATGGTCGTGATGTCTGCCGCTGGAGCGTTCCTGTAGCCTTTCAGCAGCGGGTACGCCTTGAGCTCTGTGACCATCTCCGATGCGTCCTGCGGCGAAAGGGGTGCAACTCTGAAAGCCACGTCCTTCAGGAGCTCCACGAAGATGCCGCCCAACCCGAACATGAGGGTCTGCCCAAAAGTCGGGTCTTTCACCGAGCCAATGATGACTTCGGTGGATGACGGTGCCATCTCCTGCACGAGGATGCCTGCGATTTGGGCATCCGGTTTGTAGCGTTTGGCGTTCTCCAGAATCTGCTTGTAGGCGGCTTTGACTTCCGTCTGCGTTTTGAGGTTAACCTTTACGCCTCCAGCCTCCGTCTTGTGCACAATGTCTGGCGAGACAATCTTCAGGACGACTGGGAACCCTATTTGCCCAGCGAATTCTGCTGCCTCCTGCTCGCTCTTCGCCACGTTGAACTTGGTGACTGGAATGCTGTACTCTGTGCATATGGCTTTCGCTTCAGGCTCCAGCAACGCTTTTCTGCCTTCACTCCGCGCCTGTGCGATGATTTTATCGGTTTTGTTCAAGCTTGCACTCTCGCTGTGATGTCGCTGAATACCTGCAAGTCCCAGTTTAAAACGCTTTTGCCGCAGTCAATCGCGCTCACAGCACTGCCATAAGCGCGAAAACCTTCGCATCCGCCACTATGTTCTTCACCCACGAGTACTCGTCCTGCTGATGGGCAACCTCGTCCACGGTGCTCCAGACGACAGCGGGGATGCCTGCATTGCGGAAAAAGGCTGCACAGGTTCCGCCGCCGACGCCACCCACCCTCGCATCTATACCTCTTGCGCGTTTTATCGCTTTCTTGAGGAGCTTGACGGTTTCGGAGTTGCCGTTTTCGAGCGCGGGCGAAGACTGCTTCTGCAGGATCTCAAGCTTCACGGAGACGCCGGTTTTCTGCTCGAACTCGCGCATAATGCCGCGGATATCCGCAAGGACCCCTTCCACGTTGTACTGGGGCAGGATGCGGCAGTCGAAGTACGTGACGTCTTCGCCTGGGACTATGTTTACGGCGTCAACGTTGCGATCCTTCTTTGTGGGCTCAAAGGTGCTGTATGGCACATCGAAGTAGTCGTTCCTTGCGCTGTACTTCTTGTGCAGCCGCTCATCAAGCGCCAGAGCTAGCTGCATGCCCACGCGGTGCGCGTTCAACCCCTTATGCGGGAGGCTGGCATGCGTCTGCTTGCCCACGGTGACGAACTTGAGCCAAAGAATGCTTTTTTCAGCGATTTCGATGAAGCTTCCGTCTTCGCTGCCGCTGTCAGGCACCACAACCAAGTCGTCCTTGCGGAAAACTCCCCTGCTCAACAGGTGCAGGATGCCCTTCGTGCTGCCCATCTCTTCGTCCGCCACAAACGCCAGCGCGAACGTGTGCTTCGGCTTCACCTTCGCCTGCTTTAATGCTTTGGCTGCGAAAAGGGAAGCCACGAGCGATTGCCCGTTGTCCTCGCTGCCCCTGCCAAAAACTCGGTTATCCTTCAGCAACGGCTCGAAGGGCTTCGTGACTTTCCACAGCTCTTCCTCTCCTGGCGGAACCACGTCCAGATGGGTGACAATCCACAGGCGAGGTTGGTCTGTTTCGCCGTTGAGGTATGCCACGATGTTGGGGCGCTTGCCTGACGGCACGCTGGAGTCATCAGCATCGAAGCGCTCTATTCTGTCGGATCCTGTGTCTTCGAGGAGCTGGGTGAGGACTGCGGCTTTCTGATGTTCGCCTTCACCGCCGTTTTCGGGTCCGATGGCGGGTACGCGGATAAGCTGTGTGAGGGCTTTGACCATTTCGGGTTTGAAGGCTTCAACCTGCCTGAATATCTCTTCAGGTTCCATAGGCTTCCCTGACTACTGAATCGGTGATTGGGTGTTTAATGTTTTCCGAAAAACAGGACGGCGTTTAGGCGTTGGGGTTCTCTTGGAGCTCTTCCAACGCGCGGAGCCGTTTGATTATGTTCGGGTGCGTTGACAGCGCTTCAATCAGTTTGTCTCCGAATGTCAGTTTTTTGGCGAGGATTTCGTCGACGAGTTTCCTGTCGCTTGAGGTTTGGAAGGCGCGGACTACGGCTGCGTTTTCCCGTGCGCGTTCGGGGTCAGGGTCGGCTATGAACAGCGCCTTGAAGGCGTTTAGGCTCTGCTTCTCGGCTTGCTTGGGGGTTCTTGCCATAGCGGTGGCGTTGACGATTTTCGCCAAGCCGGTGCTGAGTTTGTCTGCTCCATTGTCCACGACGCTGACGCTGTGTCTGTCGGCGTAGTACTCGCGGAGTCGGCTTATGTAGAGTGTGAATAGGTTAAGCACCCAGGAGAAGCCCATGAATGCTATGCCGATGACTGCGCCGCTGCCGTTGTCGTTCTTGCGGTCTCCGCCGAAGGCGCCTGAGAGCATGAGGGAGTAACCGATGTAGTAGAAGAGTGCGGGGAGGAAGCTGACGACCATCATGACCTGTACGTCCCTGTGGCGGAGGTGGCCGAGTTCGTGGCCGATGACCGCTTCGACTTCGCCTTCGTTCAGCGTTGTTAGCAAGCCTTGGGTGACGGCTATGCGGCTGCCGGCGATGGGGGAACCGTAGGCGAAGGCGTTGGGTAGAGGTATTTGGGCGAGCATGAGTTTGGGTGTGGCTATGCCGCTTTTTTTGCTGAGGTCGGTGACCATGGTGTGGAGTTCTGGGTTCTCGTCGGGTTTCATTTCGCGGACGCGGTACAGTGCGCCGACGAGGTAGGGTGCTATGAGCCATTGGATGATGTTGAAGGAGACGACGAGTATGCCCATGGTTATGAGGTCGAAGGTGCCGATCCAGAAGAGGACTGCTGCGAATACGAGGGTGGATAGTCCGAAGATTAGGGCAAGTGTGGCGACCATGGAGAGGCGAAGTTTCCATAAGTTCATGCATGTCACTGTTCTTTTCCACTGGGGGAAGGCGCTTATAATGTTTATCCCGAATCGTGGAGAAATTGGTGAAGGAATTTTTTGGGGTGGAAGCTTTGGGTTGGATGCACGGTTGCGGAGTTGATGTTCGGTGGGGTCTGAGGCTTCCTTATTTTATACTCGGCATTTGCAGACTTGGCGCGTTGGAGTGCCGCATTTGTGTGGACCTACCCTCTATAGGTTTTTGCAATGAGTTTCTATTAGGCTCCAAATAGGCTCGGCCTGCCGCGGCGGAGTAGACCCCTCTACTGGTTTTCTGCAACAATTGGCTATTAGGCTCCAAATATGAAGGCGTTCTTCCTGTGCATAGGACTTTCTTCTCTGAACAGCCTGTTTGGAGGTTTCGTTTTGCCCTGTGGCTTTCACCGCTGCATCTCTTCCGCGCACCTACAGCGGGAAGTGTGGAGAGCCTTGGCTATTTGAACCCTGACGAAATTCAGAAATTTGGAAATTTACTAATTCACAGAACTCAAGTGTTCTGCAGTTCTTTCGACCCGCTCAGTCCCAGTAGCAAGGCCATCGCAGCTCATCTGAGTGTGGCGTTGTTCGGGTATCCTCTGCTCTCCCAGTAGCCCAAGTAGTTCTCGTTGTCGGACAACTCAATCTGGGTTATCCACTTTATCCACTTGTAGCCATACTGGCTTTCGGCCACAAGCTGGAATGGGAAACCCCTCTCCGGCGGCAGAGTGACGCCGTTCATCTTGAAAGCTATGAGGATATCCTTGTCCACGATGTAGTCAAGCGGGAGCGACGTGCTGTAGCCGTCAACAGCGTGAAAGATAACGACCGAGGCGTTGGGAGAACCGCCTGCTTCTCGAAGCAAGTCTTTCACGCGGATGCCCTCCCACAGAATGGTTACGCTCCAGCCTTCCACGCAGTGCAGGGTGACGACTTTCTGGTACTTCTGGTGCCCGTTCGCGACTTGGTCGTATGTGAGTTCAAGCGGTTTGTCAACCAGCCCCGTTATTGCCAAGCGGTAGGTTGATTCGTTGATGTGTTGGGGTCCTTTGATGGAGTTTTCTTGGAAGTCGCCTATGGAAGAGAGGTTTTGGCCTTCGTAGTCCCGGATTTCCTGAGGGTAGAGGGTTATGGGCGAGGCTGCGTTCTGTGCGTAGGTTGCGACGAGGAGAACGAAGGCGATTATGACGGTTGCGACTATGAGGGCTGAGGTGAGGTGTCTGGGTGGTTTTTGTTTGTGCATGGTCTCCACAAACTATGACAATTGTCATATTATTATCTGTTGCCACCCAAAACAACCACTCCAAACATAACAACCCTGCTGCGCAAGCGCCGCCTAGGCGCCTATGTAACTCACCGTAAAAGACGAACCATCCGCACTGGGGTTCGAAACCGAAACCAGCGGAATGAACTCGTTCCCCGGACGAATCAAAGCGTGCATGATTATCTGATTCGTCTGGAAACTGCCAATCGTCCCCGTCGTGGAGTTGACAGTCGCCCTGCAGTTCGTGAACGTCATCGTTCCAAAATTCGCCAGAGGACTGAGCACGTTGTTTACGTTAGGTCTCTCCACAATCCACTCAGCCGAAAGCATGCTGGCCCCGTAGGTGAACGTGTTTTGGAACGATTGCCTCGTCGTCAAGTCAGACAGAGAAATAACCCACTGGTTGGCGTTAGCGTTCGAAAGCGTTATCGAAGCCTGAATTTGGTCACCCGGAGAGATCACCATCGAATCAATCGTTATCGAGTACTGAGGCAGAAGCTCGTACCACGCAGAATAAACAGCCTGACCGCCAACCGAGTCAGCATCCGTTCCGCACTGGATGAGCGACCGGTCGAATTCCCCGCCTATTCCTATCCAAACTGCTGAGAACGCATCACTGAGTGTGGGGACCACGGTCGGAACCGTCCAGGAAGCACTGACCCCTGTCACGATAGGCTGTGGGTTCACCAAATCCGATGCCACTAGGTAACCCGCCCAGTTCAGCGCGGTTGAAACAACGATTGTGGATTTGGGAGGCGGCGAGGGGGTAGGAGTTGGAGCAGGCGTCGGCGTAGGTGTCGGCGTAGCCGTCGGCGTAACCGTCGGCACAGACGTGGCAGAAGGCGTGGGCGTCGGCGCGACGGAAGGACTCGCCGTCACCGTGGGTTTCGGCGAAAAAGGTCCAGAGGGAGACGGCGGCGCTGTAGGCGTCGGTGAAGGCGTTGGCGATGGGGAAGGCGAAAAGAAGGATGGACTGAAGCTCGGCGTGGGCGAGGGTGAAGAGGTGGAACCACTGGGGCTTATCTGGGTTTGCATGATTAAAGCGGTTCCGACTACCGCAGCTACAAGCAGAGTGGATAGAGCTGCAGCATAACTCTTCGAGAATGCTTTGTGTTCCAAGAACAAGCCTTCCGTTTGCGAACATTATCTCTTCAGCGAGACCGAGAACTTAAGCCTATGTGACTGTGTCGCTGCAACCACTCAGGCAAGACGTGTGGAGAGAGCGACAAACTATGCTACGACTTCGACTTCCAGCTGTGGCTCAGACAGAACGTAGTGGCTCTTGGCGTGGGCGTCCAAATCCCGTCCGTTCCTGAAGCTGTTGCCGCACCATGGGCACTTGAACTCAGCCTTCAAGATCTCACCAGTAGAATGACGCAAAGCGGCGGGTCATAAACTTGTGTGAGTGCGTCCCGTATACAACATTTTCTCTCGCTGCCGAACTCAAGGGCTTCACTATTGTTCGAGGGCACGAGGAAAAAAATGACTCAGATTAGACTTTTTCTTCAACAACTATCATTGTAAGCGTGGACCGCACTTTGTCCAGCCTGCGGATGCGCCACGTCACGATTTCCTTCAGCCTGTCCATCGTGTCGGCTCTGACTCTGGCAACGATGTCGTAGACTCCGTAGACCGCGGAGGCTTCGTCTACACCCTCGACTTTCTTCAACTCTTTGAGCACATCGGTTTCGGACCCAATCTCGGTGTTTATCAACACGAAAGCTGTGGGCATGCTAAATCTCCTCAACCTTATGTTGGTTAGCTTGGATTAAAATATCTTTCTAAACCCCACGTCCTCACGTTGCTCTATCTGAAGCTGGGGCTGAGACCCATCCGCCAACTCCACTTCTGCGGCAAAGTGTTCATGCTGTTCAAGCGCGAATTTTTTTTCTGTGAGATAACAGGTACTCGCCGAACGCTATGAGCAGCGAACCTGCCCCCAAACCAATCCACAGGAGAGTTGATGGGTCAGACACCGTTTTTCACCTCGGTCCCTCTTGGAACTGTTCCTTAACCAGTAAGGCGTAGTCGGGGAATATAAGAGTAGTCTAGAAATGTTCATTACGACGGCTAAGAACGGCGAATATGTACAAGAAGTCAACTCTATCCTAAACTGATACACGATGCAAGTGTCTGCAAATGGACATTTGTACTGATCGAAAGAACATTGGCGCACAACTTGGATGCTGCTGTGCTTCTCATTGACCTATGTTCTTCGCTATAGCAGACCAGCCATCTTCGGAATCTGAACAAGAATGTGAACAGAAGCTATAGACAGTAAGTTCGTCGAAAGGCTGGTCCGGAACCCTTGCAGAGGCCTAGCAGCGTGATATTTCGTCCGCCTTCTTCAAGAGTTGCTTGATCAGCAGTCGCCACACGTCATCGACCGCTTCGTCTCGCTTTGCGCGTCTCTCCGTTTCTAAGTGCTCAAGTGCATGGCGATCTATAGCTTTACTCATCTCCTTCAAATCGGGCAGGACCAAGATTTCGGTTCCGCAAACGCATTTAATTACCGGCAGCCTTCCAGTCGGTCTGACGGTGATCTTCCCAACGTCAGCTTTTCTCTGCAGCAAATACTTGTTGCTGCGATCGGATGCTGGCATTTCTTCTTGATCTCTTTCCGAGCCCCAGAGTTGAGCACCAACTCTAAGACAGATAACATGTGGCTTCCGACGCCACATAAGACCTTGTAGTAGGCACGGCACAGTCACAATCTGCGTTACTCTAGAACCTGCGCCCTCTTGAACGCAATCCAGGCGATGAACAGGAAGGCGAACATGTATACGAAGGCGACGCTCAGCGCCCTCAAGGCAACCAGTGACAGAGACTCGGAGTATGCCACTGACTGAGTAACCATCGGCGTGCCTCCAGTCTGCATCTGTATGTTCGTCTTCGTGAAGTTCACGTTTGCTCCTGGATAGAGCGCGCAGGCAATGAGGTTGGTCCCAATGTTGTCTGTCCCCGAGCCAATCGTGACCGTGCCCTGCACCGTGCTCAACGTGGCGGGTGCCCCGCTGCCCGGCACAAGGTTCAGGGCGGTGGAGGGACCTGCGAACACGGAGATTATGGGCACGGCGATGAGCAACGCCAGGAAGAAGCCGAACGCCACCACAGCCGACACGATGGTGTTCTTCGAAAGGGCTCCCACGGCGAGGATGAGGGCTACCCAGATGAAGGTGCTGACCACGTTTCCCAGAAGGCCCAGCGGAACCAGCTGCAGGTTGTTCTGGCCGCCGTAGACAACGGTTGAGCCGATGACCATGTACACGTAGAGCACGGCGTACGTTGCGAGGATTATGATGAACGTCGCCAGAAGCTTCCCGAGGAAAACCATAGTTCTCGAAACCGGCTTCGTGAGCAGGGGCACGATGGTTCCGCTCTCGAACTCGCTCGAGATGCTGTTCATGGCGGTCACGAGCGCGAACAGGAACAGCCCGATGGCGGGCGTGCTGTACGTGACAGCGTACTCGGGGTTAAGCGTGATTGGCTGGCCTGTGGCGCTGCTGAGGATAGGCGGCAGCGCAAAACCAAGCGTGGCTAAGATGAACGCGACGATGATGACGCCCAGGAACTTCTTCTTCCTGATGTTCCACAACATCTCGTAACGCACGACAGCCCAGAACCGCGTCAACCAGCTCTGACGAACCTTTCCTGCTGGGTGCTCAGGTGCGTTCACTGCGCCTTGCCTCCTTGGTCCTTGCTGATGAGCTGCAGGAAAACGTCTTCAAGGTTCGATGTAGTCATGCTCATGCCCACGATGACTCCGCCCGACCGCGTTATCTCTTGGGAAACCAGCGCACGGACATCCTCATGCGAAGAGAGCTGAATCCGCAGTGTGTCGCCCATCTGCAGGACGCCCGAGACGAACGGCAACGCCTTGACCGCGTTCACCACGTTGTTCGACAGCTTTGCGACTTCGACGTGCATAATGGCGGGTCCCGTGAGCATGCTCGAAACCGTCTGGAGCGTGTCCGAAACTAGCGAGACGCCGCGGTTGATGATGGTTACGTGCGTGCATATCTGCTCCACCTCGAACAGCAGGTGCGACGAGACCAGGACGGTTATGCCTTCTTCGGCTATGGTTTTCATAAGTTCGCGCACTTCGACCATGCCCACTGGGTCCAAGCCAAGGCTTGGCTCGTCGAGAATGACTAGTTCAGGGTTGCCCAAGAGCGCCTGCGCTATGCCTATGCGCTGCTGCATGCCCTTGCTGTACTTCCCGATGAGGTCGTTCTCCCTGCCCTTCAAGCCGACTAAGTCGATGAGGCGTGGAATCGCCTCTTTCCGCTGCTGCTCGGTCATGCCGTACATGCGCCCGTAGACATCTAGTAGCTCCCAGCCTTTCAGGTGCTTGGGGAACTTGGGAAGCTCGGGCATGTAGCCTACGCTGAGCCTTGAATCTGCCTGTTCTCCGCGCAGTTCCTGTCCTAAGACTTTGACGGTGCCCTCGTCGGGCTTCAGCAGACCCACGAGTATCTTTATCGTCGTGGTCTTTCCCGCTCCGTTAGGACCTAAGAATCCGTGAATGCTGTTTCGCTGCACCTTAAGGTTGAGCTTGTCGACGGCAACTATCGAGCCGTACTTCTTCGTCAAGCGCTCGGTTTCAACAGCCAGTTCCATCCTGCAGACTCCCTGTTTTGCTATCTCTGCAGTCAGCATATTAAGCTTTGGCAACCCAGTCGCCAGTGGGTTCTGAGTTGCGTAAGTTTAATATCTCTAATGCGCTGTTGGCTTTCTTTATGCTTCGCGTGGTGAACCTCGACGACAACAAGGAAAGTGCGCTGGAGCTTAAAGCGCTTCAAACACTTGCTCTGAGGAACGTCTGGCTGGAGCTAATTGACCCAACCGACGAGGAACTGCACGCAACAGCGGAAAAAACAGGCGTGCCTAAGAGCTTCTTGGAGCTTCCTGAGACGGACGGCGGATGGGTAAACCTGCGTTTGGAACAGGAATTCGGCATAATCAACTTCGTCATATTGCAGGACATCATAGCAACCAAAGAGGTTCATCCCATCGTTATGGCGTTTTCGAAGACCTTCCTGGTCACGGTTTCCAAAGGCGCTGACCAAGGCATAATAAAGATAGCCAAGGAACGCATGAGCAAAGCCAAGGTTGACCCGCCCAGCCAAGTATCATACTTCATAATAGACGAGATAGTCAGCGCCCACTTCGTCCAGCTTGAACGGCTGGAGGACCTCACCTCAACCTTAGAAGAAGAAGTCGTGGAGAAAACCAGTTCCGACACTCTGAAACAGATTTTCAGCCTGAAATCGAATCTGGTCAGCCTGAACAAAACCCTCTGGTACGAGCGCGGCTTGATTTTTAACCTCAGGAAGTGCGGCGACACCTGCATGGCTGCCAAGGCGCG
>JBHGBG010000036.1:0-25103 GCA_041946875.1 Bathyarchaeia archaeon | reverse complement strand
CCCCCACAGCGTAGCCATCCTCATCCGGGCAGGCTTAGAGCGCATGGTTGACGAGGCGGAACGCGCCATGACCGACGCGTTATCCGTCGTCTCAGACGTCGTGGAGAACAACAAAATCGTCGCTGGAGGCGGAGCAGTCGAAATCGAAGTCGCCAAAGAGCTGCGCAAGTACGCTACCAAAGTCGGCGGCAGAGAACAACTGGCGATTGAGGCTTTCGCGGACGCCATGGAAGTCATCCCAAGAGCGTTGGCGGAGAACGCCGGGCTCGAACCCATAGACATACTCGTCAGCCTGAGGTCAGCGCACGACAAAGAAGATGGCAAGAACAGGGGTGTCAACGTTTTTACGGGCAAGTTGCAGGACAGCGTCGAAGCCGGAGTCATCGAGCCGATCGTCGTAAAGGAGCAGGCAGTGAAGTCGGCGGCGGAGTCAGCCAGCATGATACTGCGCATCGACGACGTCATATCCAGTTCGAAGCCGAAAGAGGGCGGTCCAGGCGGCAAGCCGCCGGGCGGTCCCGAAGGCGAAGACTAAACGCCTTCCACCCTTAATTTTTCCTTTTTGCTTCTGTTTCTGCCGTGAAGCAGAATTGCCTACTGTCGAGCTTTTCTGGTGCTTGCGGAAAGTAGGTTTAATAGAAGCCTGTCTGAGTAGTAAACTGCGACTGAAAAGTTGCTCCGGTAGTACAGTCCAGCCAAGTCTCCTGTTATAGTAATCAGTTCTATTCAGCAGGGGCATGTGAATCTGCGCTTTCCTTTGTGGTCAGATTATGTCCCAAGTCATAAACAGAAATTATTAGTTGATTCAATCAAATATGGATAACGACAGGCAATGAACAAGTGCAACAATCCATCAATAGGTAGGAAACCTCTTCAGCTTGACCATTCGCATCCTAAGTCAATTACGTCTCCAAAACAAAGCTGCGAATTAGCTGAATTTTTAGGGATTTATTACGGTGATGGAAGCGCAACAGAAAACCCTCCTGTAGTAACAGTATCTCTATCTTACTCAGACGAGTATGTATATGCACGTTATGTTTCCGAATTAGTGCGCGAGGTCTTTGGGGTAAACGCTGGTTTTGTCGAACACAAGATAGTAAACAACATTCAGGTGCGAGTATATAGGATCAGTCTAGTTCGTTATCTAAAGACAACAGCTGACCGCAGTCAGGGTGTGCCTAATTGGGTTAAGTGCGACAGCGGTTTTCTTTCTTCTTTTATCCGCGGCGTGATGGACTGCGAATCCTCAGTCTACAGAGTGGAAAGAGGAAAGAAACGAATCAGACTAGAATTGAAAATGACAAACAAAAGGCTATTGCAGGATGTTCATATGGGATTGTACTCGCTTGGATATCATCCGCGCATCTATCTGAAACGTAATCGCGTTACCATCGCGCGACAAAACGAAGTGGACCGATATTTCAAAGAAATCTGTTCACATAATCCCAAACACATGAAAAGATATTTATCTTTAAGAGAGAAACCTTTTCCGAAGCTCCGGTAGTATAGTCCGGCCAAACCTTACTAAGTTTGCCTTATTAGGGGGCTATGTATAGCGGCCTCTCGAGTCGCGGACCCGGGTTCAAATCCCGGCCGGAGCACCACCAACAATTACGGTGTACGTTTCTAGGAGACGCTTGGTCTACTGCTAGCTTTGGGTCAGTATATGCATGATTAGTCGCTTTTCCGTTTTCCTCAGGTGCTCTATCAGGGTGGAGTCGGCGATGTTGAGTTTTCTTGCCAGCTGCTCCGAGTTTATTCTCCTTGGCACATCGTAGTAGCCGTATTTGTAGGCGGACAGGAGAATATTCCTCTGTCTGTCCGTTAGTTTGCCAAGCGGTGAGAGCGGAGAAAAGTTCGCGTCCGAAACTGAGAAAATCTTGTAGCGGATTCCTCTTGCTTCGATTTCTTCAAGAAACCTCTTCACCTGTTTTGCGCTTCCGAGGAATGATATCCTGAGTTTGTTTTCATGGATATCCAGCGGCGGAAACAGGTACCCTCCGGTCTTGCCGAGGAGATTCAGAGTCGAGGATAAGCTTGGTCCACTCCTCATGAAAACTATGTAGGCTCCGTTCTCTTCTTGATGAAGAAGATGCACCTCCACAAGGAAGCCTCCAGCTAGCAGGTCTTCGACTCTGTCCGTTGGTCTCTTGAATTCCACTCGCCACACCGCGGCGATTTCTTCGGGACTGTGCTTGAGGAGGTTTAGCAGCTGGAGTGATTTTATCCTTCGAACTGCCGGCGCGTCAACGCCAATTTTTGCCAGTTCCTTTTCGCAGACTTCAAGGATTAATCTTCGCACAGCGTGAATTCTTCTTCTCGAGAATATAACTGTTGTGAAGAGCCTAGTATACGCGGTAGAATGCTATTCTGTATCCAATGAATAAGCTTACTATTCATCGTGCAAGCACGGAAGCCTAGTGACATGTTAAGAAGCAAATCAAAAGAGCATAGCCCGCTATCAGAGCTTATCTCGCTGTCAGGCAAAACTGCTTTGATTACGGGTGCAGCCTCAGGCATTGGCAAGGCGATAGCATGCAGGTTTGCCGAGGTCGGAGCAGATTTACTGTTGGTTGACATCAACGAAGAGAAAATGACGGCATG
Source organism: Bathyarchaeia archaeon (assembly GCA_041946875.1). Classification (GTDB taxonomy): domain Archaea; phylum Thermoproteota; class Bathyarchaeia; order Bathyarchaeales; family Bathycorpusculaceae; genus JADGNF01. The sequence continues at coordinate 22,499 of JBHGBG010000036.1, read as the reverse complement.
CTGCAACGAACTGTCGAAGTTTAACGTAAACATCAGCCCGTTTAATGTTGATCTGTGCAAGAAATCAGCGATTGAACATTTGTGGACTAGGCTGGAGGGAAAAGAACCCGATATCCTCGTAAACAACGCTGGAATCTATCCCATGAAGGATTTCTTGGAGCTTGATGAAGCCTTCGTGAAGAACGTCATGGACATCAACTTAAACTCTGCCTTGTGGATGTGCCAGAGCATGATTAAGGCGCGGGCCAAGCGCGGCGGCGTCATAGTCAACGTTGCTTCGGTCGAGGCAGTGATGCCATTCAAGGAGGACTTGGTTCCTTACGGCTTAAGCAAAATAGGCATCATCATGCTCACAAGGTCCTTGGCGGCAGAATACGGCAGAAAAGGCTTCCGGATAAATGCTCTGGTGCCGGGCGGAGTTTTGACGCCTGGGACGAAGAGTCTTGCCAAGGAAGCTCTCAAACTGAACGTTGGCATCATCCAATCAGGCTTGGAATACCGACAGAGGCTTCCTATGGGAAGACTGGGCGAACCTGATGAGATAGCGCGGATGGCTCTGGTTCTTGCGTGCGATTTGTCAAGCTACGTTCACGGAACGCTGGTCGCTGTGGACGGAGGATTCCTTTCTGCATAAACACAATTCGCCAAGAGCCCTGTGGCCGTCTTTTCCGAATTCTGCCCTTAAGGTCCAGCTGACCTGAGACTTGCTTCAGATTTCAGCTCGTAAACAAAGAGGCTACAGACTGCTCCAAGCCATCTGTAGTCAGTTTGCCCAGGCAAACGCTTGTTCTGGTTGGAAACATTAGCTTTATTAGTGGTTCTCTCAAATCATAAAGGTTAAAGGCGAAAAACCATGGCTCTCGCGTCAAGACTCAGAGTAACCAACATCCGCACCCTCGCCACCACAGCCTTCTACGGCATCGTGGGCATACTCTTCCTTGCGCTGCTCCCGCTCAGCGGGTTCCCACCGCACATCGCGCTCATCGGGATCACAAGCATCGTAGCTGCCTACGGACTGTTCAAGAAGCGGTTCTGGGCAATCTGGCTCGTCGCCGCACTGTTCTTCGTCGCCACAACTCTGGCGCTGTACACGCTTTATTTCGTCATTGCATCTGATGTATTGGCTACGGCAGGAATGCTCGCCTACATGATTCTAACATGGGTTTTCACTGCGTATGCCGCAGCTACCCGGAGACCCGCAGAAGCTTAACCGCGTGCCTTGAAAAGCGTAACCACGACTTCCTGACCCGCATCCACGAACTGGGCGTTCTCAGGAATCTCCACGAATCCGTCAGCCTTAGCCAGCGTCGTTATGGCGCCAGATGCCCCAGACTCCACAGCCTCAGCAACCAGCCGTTCACCGTCGCGCTTCAGCCGAACCATCACAAACGTGCGTCTACCTTTGGCCGAAAACATCCTGGAACCCGCAAACGCCCGAACGACCTCAGCCTCCTTCGCCATGCGCCCAGCCAACACCTGAATCACGGGACGCGCAAGCAGGTGAAACGTCAGCAAAGCCGAAGTTGGATTGCCAGGGAACGAAAAAACAGGTTTGTCGCCTATGAGCGCTACGGTGCAGGGTTTTCCAGGCTTCAGAGCAATTCCTGAAATGAAAACGCCGGGCTCGCCCAGAGAATCCACAGTCTCAGGAATAATGTCTTTCGGACCGACGGAAACGCCGCCCGAGGTGAGAACTACATCCGCCGAAGCGAGAGCATGCTCCAGCGCGCCCCGCAACTCAACCCGGTAGTCGGGAACCACGCCGAAGTAAATCGCCTTTCCACCGCACTCCACGACGGCTGTGCTCAGGCTGTAGGCGTTAATGTCGTAGATTTTGCCTGGCAACAGCTTCTTCCCGGGTTCTGTTACCTCGGCGCCGGTCGACAGAACCGCCACGGATGGAACCTTGAACACACAGGCGTTCGCCATTCCCAAAGCCGCCAGCACGCCGATTTCACGCGAACCCAGAACCGCACCAGCCTTCAGCACAGTCTCGCCAGCTTTGATATCTGAACCTCTGCGCATGACGTTCTCACGCTGGGTGACCGAGCTGTAAACCGCCAACTCATCATCCGTGCGCTCCGTGTCCTCGACCATAACCACAGCGTCAGCACCCTCTGGCAACGGCGCGCCAGTCACAATCTCCGCCGCCTCACCCGCAGCCACCTTCACCTTCGGCTCCTCACCCACAGCTACGAAACCGCACACCCTCAGCTTAACAGGCTGATTCTCATCCGCCCCAAACGTGTCCTCGGCACGCACGGCGTAGCCGTCGACGGTTGAGCGGTCAAACGGCGGAATATCCAGTTCAGCCACGGCATCCGCCGCCAAGACTCGGCCTTCGGCAGCCAACAACGCCGCTTCTTCTGTGCCGAGGGGTTTCGGCTTGACTGTCTCGAGGATGGCTTTCTTCGCCTCGTCCAACGTCAGCAGCTTACGGAACATTCTGCTCTGTCTCCACGCTTCCGAACATGTGCACCGTGACGACTTCGCCTTCGGTTAAGCCTTCGCGGTTCTCTGGCACGATGACGTAGCCGTTTGCACGCGTCAACGTTGTGATGGAGCCTGAGCCCCGCGCACTTATGGGCTCTGCGTAGAAGTCGTCGTTCCGTAGCATCACTTTAACGCGTACAAAGTTCTTCCTTCCCAGGGCGGTGGCGACTTTTCGGGCCATCGTGGCTTTGACGATGGGTCTAGGCTCTGTCCGGGGCATCCCGAGCATCTTGCAGATGAGGGGTCGGGCGAAAACCTCGAATCCCACGATTGCAGCAACTGGGTTCCCTGACAGGACCAGGACCGGCTTGCGCTCGACTATGGCGAGGGCGGTTGGCATGGCTGGGCGCATGGCGATGCCGTGCACGACGATGCCAGGTTCACCCAGTTTGCCAACAGCTTCTGGGACAAGGTCGAGTCCGCCGACGCTCGTGCCGCCTGTGGTTATGGCGGCGTCCGCGATTTTGAGGGCTATCTGGATTTTCTCCGCAATCTCTGCCACATCGTCCTTAGCTATGCCTAGGTCCAGGGGTTCCGCGGATAGTGCTTGGCACATGGCGGAGAGCATGATGCAGTTGGTTTCGTAGATTTGTTTTTCGTCGCGTTTGGTGCCTGTTTCTGCGAGTTCGTTGCCTGTGGCTATGATGGCGATGCGGGGTTTCTCGATGACCTTGATTTCTTGGTGACCGAGGGCGGCGAGCAAGCCAAGATGGAACGGGTTCAGGCGTGTTCCAGTCTTTGCGGCGACTTCGCCTTTCTTGATGTCTTCGCCCTTGCGTGAGACGTTGTCGTATGGTGCTGCCTGCGTCCAGATTTCCATTTTTTCGTCTCGTTTCTGCGTGTTCTCGAGCATGACGACGGCGTCTGCGCCCTTTGGAAGCGGGTTGCCGGTCCAGACCTGTTTGGCTTCCCTGTGCCCCGACTGTGGCAGTTCGTCTTGGTCTGTTAGGCGGAAGAGGAGGGGTTTCTGCTGCGTGGCTCCTTTGGTGTCTTCCGCTTTGACGGCGTATCCGTCAACTGCTGACCGGTTGAATCGGGGCAGGTCCTCATGTGCGACTATGTCTTCAGCAAGGACCCGGCCAAGGGCTTCGGTGAGTGGGATGACGGTTTCTCTGCATCTTTCGACGTGCAGTGTGTCAAGCCAGGTTTGCAGGGCTTCATACGTGAAGGTGAGTTTTTGGAATCCCCTGAGTTTGGACAAAAGGTTTCACAAGAGGACATTGGCGAAGTAGCATAAAAAGCATATCGCAATGAAATTTTCGCGCTACAGTCAGTGTGCTTCTCGACCTAAACGTGAAACGAAAAAGCTTTAGAGTGCCCAGCGTCTGATTACGCAAAGCCTACTGCATGGAGAACTGGACATGAGCAACCTTGAACTTTACACTTCCCAGAACAATGTCTTCAGCGGCTTGCAAAAGCCTCTCGACAAGGCAAGATACGTCATTTTCGGCGTGCCGTTCGACGTGACGAGCACCTATCGCACGGGCGCCAGGTTCATGCCTACCGCCGTCCGCCAAGCCTCCCTGAACATCGAGACGTACAGTTTCCGCGCAGGCGTGGACGTGGAGGACCTGTCGCTGCACGACGCGGGTGACGTGCATGTAAGCACGGACACGGCGCAGACGCTTGATGCGTGCAGGCTTGTGGTTGAAGACATCTTGGCGGCTGGAAAAGTGCCCGTTGCCATCGGCGGAGAGCACACCGTTACCCTGGGGATCATGCGGGGCTTCGGCGCCAAAGCGCGGGAGACGGCGGTTGTCAGTTTCGACGCTCACTTGGATTTGCGTTCGGAGTTCTCGGGCTTGGACGTTTCGCACACGACGTTCATGCAGCTCATCAGCAAGCAAGTCAAACCCGCCAAGATAGTTGAGGTGGGCACGAGGAGCGTCTGCAAGGAGGAGCTTGCCTACGCCAAGAAAGCAGGCATAGAATTCTTCACTACCCAACAGATCCGCAGCGAGGGCACGGAGAAAGTCGCCCAGCAACTGAAGAAGAAACTCGCCCCCTACAAGAGCGTTTACCTTTCGGTGGACATGGACGTCGTGGACCCAGCGTTTGCGCCTGCAGCGCAGAATCCCGAGGCTGACGGCATCAGCACAGGTGACCTGCTGGACATCGTGTGCGCGCTCTGCGACAAACGCGTCGTCGGCTTCGACGTCCTTGAAATCTCTCCCGCGTATGACCAGGGTATCTCGGCGATTGCGGCTGCAAAAGTCATGTTCGAGATACTCTGTCACCTGGAGAAAGCCCGCGAAGGGTAGCGCGATGGAGAACGTTGAGTCGTATTATGATGAGAAGGCGGAGAAGTACGACGCCGTCTTCAACACGCTCTACTTCAAAGTCTACGACGCAGTCACCTGGCGGTACCTCGAACCCCTCGTGCCAGCAAACCCCGACGCTAGAGTTCTCGACGCGGGCGGGGGTACGGGGCGCTGGGCAGTTCGAATTGCTGCGAAAGGCTGCAAGGTCGACCTCATGGACTGCTCCACGGGCATGCTTCAGGTGGCGAGGGCGAGGCTGAAGGAAAGCCGTCTGGAAGGCGCGGTGGCTCTGAAGAAGTGCGATATCACCAAGACGGAATATGCGGACGAGACGTTTGACCTCGTCGTCTGTGAGCACGCGCTTTTCCTCGTAGAGAACCCTGATGTCCTCTTGGGCGAGTTGCGGCGCATCCTCAAGAAAGGCGCTCCGCTCGTCATCTCGGCGCAGAACCGCTACGTCCAAGCCCTCAGCGCCGTTTCGGGGCACCCCTCTGCAAGCAACTTGGAGAGGGCTTTTCGAGTTCTCACGGGCGAGGAGCGCGAGTGGATGACGAAAGACGGCAAGGTGGAAATCTACACGTGGAGTCCCGACGAGTTCCGAGCGATGTTGGAGCGGAACGGGTTCCGCGTGGGCAAGATGGTGGGCAAGGGAATCACGATGCCGCTCAGGATTAAGCAGGAGCTATTCATGGAGAAGAAGGTCAGTCAAGACCTCTTCGACGAACTCATGCGGTTCGAGCTTGCGCTTTGCGAGAAAACGGACGCGCTTGCGCTGGCGGGGCACATGCAGGCGACGGCTTTCAAGCTTTGAAGCGTTCCAAAACACTGCGGAAGGGAGTCAGCCCTGACTCTTGGATGCTAGCAAAAAAGGGGAAGGGTGTTGGTTTGTTGAACCCGTTCACCTGCGTCTTCTCAGGATGACCACCGCAACGACCGCAACAACGACGATAACTGCTGCTGCCGCGGCTACCACGTAAATCTGGGTGTCCGCGCCCTTCTCAGGGTTTGGAGCCTGAGTTGGCGAGGCTGTTGGAGGCGGTGTTGCTGTGGGTGTCTGGGCTGGAGTTGCCGGTGCTTGTGTGGGCTGTGTTATCTGCGTCGGCGTCGAAGTCACTGGCGCTGGCGTTGGAGCTGCGGGACCCACTGAAAGGTAGGTGGTTGCGAACGAGCTGCCATAGGAGTCGGAGCCTGCGAACGTTGCTGTGATTTGGTATTTGCCTTCTACTGGCGGGACCCATTCGATGCCGAAGCTGCCGCCCATGTCGCTCGTTACGGTGCCGATGTTCTGGAAGTTGCCGTTGGGGTCGATGGCTGTCACCATCACTGGAACGCCTGTTGCGTTTCCGGGGATGGGTTTCTGCATGAGCTTGTACTCCATCCATGCTGCCATGCTCTCGTCTGAGATGGCGGGAGTGTCCTTCAGCGCGGGAGACTGGTCCGTGACGGTGCCGGTTATGAGCACGCCTGTGCCCTTGGGCACTTGAACCTGGGGTGCGGAGACGGTGGTTTTGGATTCGCCTTTTCCGAAGCAGTAGACTTTGCTGTCGTATCCGTTGAGGTACACGAAGTATCCGTATGCCACTGCTGAGGGGGTGGCTTCAGCTTGCGTTCCTGAAATGCTCCAGACTTCTTTGCCGGTTGTTCCGTCGATGGCGTAGACTTTGCCGCCCTTCCAGGGTGTAGCCATAGGTGTGTGTTCGGTGTTGATGGCGAAGAACTTGCCGTCAGCGAAGCGTGGACCCGTGTAGCCGCCTTCCAGAGCCCAGCCTCCGTAGGGGCTGTCTAGCCCTGCGCTGCCGGTGTACCAGCTCCACATAAGTTTGCCCGTCGTGAGGTTCAGTGCGCGGACCATGCCGTCGTAGCCTGTGTTGTAGATGACGCCGTTGGCGATGACTGTCTTGTCTGCCCTGCCTGAGTACATGCTGAAAGCGGTGTCGAAGGGTTCAGCTGTCCACAGGTCTTCTCCAGTGTAGGCGTTGTAGCCGAACCACTGCAGTTTCTCCCTGGCGAAGACGATGTAAACGCCGTTGGAGTACTCGTTGATGCCGTCGGACGAGTCGAACATCGTGTGGTTCTTCGCCCACAGGAATCGTCCTTCCTCGCCCCTCTTGAGGCTGTACGCTGCGTCTTGCCTTATCACCTGGGTTTGCGTCTCGGTTATGGGGAAACTGTTGCTTGAAATCAGCAAGTCAGGTGCGAGCACAGTTATGGATTGGCTGCCGGCTATGTCTTGTATGGTGACGTTCCACTGTATGCCGTCGCTATAGTTGTACACTCCTTTCACGGGTGCCCAGTCGATTGCCACTCCGATCACTCTCATACGTGAGAGCAGCAGTTTAGACGAGTTCCACATGGAAAGCGTGTTTGTCCTGCCGTCGATTCGGTACCTCAGGATTTCGCCTTTGGGTCCGAAGATGTTTGTGCCGCTGCCTACATTGGTTATGTTCAGTATCCATTCGCCCGTCCAAGCGTCGTACATCACCCATTCCGAGCCATCTGTCTCCCACAGGTACTCGAATACTCCTTCCTGGGAAACGGACCAGTGGTAGACGATTTGTCCGAGGTTTATGAACTGGTTTTCATGCGGCACCGTGGTCCAGATTTCCTCTCCTGTGTAAAGGTCGATGCATTTGAAGCCGCTGTAGGTTGTGGCTCCTCCGTAGATGCCGTAGAACGCTGGCTGATTATAGTAGAGTCTCCCGCCCATGATTATTGGGGGCAGGAATTTCTCGGCGGGTCGTCTTCCCGTGTAGGCGTTGTTTGGACCCTGCTCAGCTGAGGCTACGCCTCCGAACATTTCCTGTCTGGTCCAAACTACGTGGGCGCTGTTTGGTGCTAAGGTGTATGGGTTGTAGCCGTCGCCGCTGGGTTGGTAGTTTTCACCGGCGAGCCAGTTGCCCGCGATGGTGCTCCAGCCTCTGTTCTCGCCGTAGATTGGGGTTTCCCAGTAGTCTGTTGGGAGCGGGGGTTCCGGAAGGTACTGGATGGGGTCTTTCTGTACGGTGAGCGCTATCTTGGGGCTGACGCTGGGTTTGTAGTAGTCGCCTTTGCTTGGTCCCGCGGTTATCGTTTGTCCTGGGAAGCTGTACTGGAAGTAGTAGGTGCCCACCGATGTGGGTATGTACTGCGCCCATCCTGTTCCTGCCTCGCCTGTTCTGTATGGCCCTTTGTTTTCAACCGTTCCGTCTGGCTTTGTGACAATAAGAGTGAGGTCTTCCCAATAGCCGTATCTTGGAGCGTTTGCGGGTAGTTGGGCGGGAGGAACGTTGGGCATGATTGAGGTGACTGACACGGGTTGGTTGACGCCGACTGGGTTTGGCGCGACTTGTATGTAGATGTACGTGTCGTAGGAGACCGCTGCGACGTTGGGTAGGTATGTAATTAGAGGTGCTATGGTGAGTATCAGAACCGCGATTGCAGAAAGTGTTCTCGTTTTTTGTGTTCTCATTCATTTTCTCTCCTAATTTCGGTGTAGCCTTTTATTTCGACCGTCTGGATATTTAACACTTTAGCGATTTGCCGGGGAGAAATGAAAACTGAGCGGACGGCGCAGGGTCGACGGAAAGGAACAGAGTAGATGCTGTCGCGTTGACGATGCCTGATGACCACACGTGGAGTAGGACGCTTGCGATTAGAGCGGGAGGGTTATCGTGAATTTGGTTCCTTTTCCGACCTCACTTTCAACCGTTATGGTTCCGTTGAGGGCGTCGGTGAGTCTCTTCACTACGGCGAGTCCGAACCCTTGTCCTTTAGCCTTGGTTGTCACCAAGGGCGTGAACATCTTGCCGCGGATTTCTGTGGGTATGCCTTCGCCCGTGTCCTCGACCGTGATGAACGCCTTGCCGTTTCTGGCGGATTCAGTTATTGTCAGTTGCCCTCCGTCAGGCATGGCTTGGACTGCGTTGTTGACTAGGTTGGTCAGTATCCTTTGGAGGAACGATTGGTCTGTCCGTATCTTGATGGAATCCTTTATCTTGTGACTGAACGCCACGTTTTCGGGCATGCACACGCTTTCTATTACGGCGCGAACTGTTTCTTGGATGTCGGTGCTCTCAAATTTGGGGGCTAGAGGTCTCGCGTAGTCCTGCAGGTCGGATACTATTTTGTCCACGTAGGTCGTCTGTTCACCTATCGTGTTCAGACTCTCTCGTAGGCTTTCTTTTTCGCTGCTTTCAGGCAGGTTCTTCACAGCGTCCTTTGCCATGAAGACCTCGCCGACGATTGTCTGCAGGGGATTTCTGATGTCGTGTCCCACCATGCCTGCTGTGGCGCCGATGGCTGCTAGTCGCTCTGCGTTCTTGCGTTCGGTTATGTCGACGTTTGACTCGAATATCTCGACTATCTCGTGATTGGCGTCGAATTTGGCCAGCCAGTAACTCTGAATTGCCAGTTCGCTTCCGAGCTTTGTCTGATGGACGAGTTCTCCTGACCATCGGCCTTTTTGTTTGAGTTCCACCTGTATTCTTTCCTGTGGCTGCAGAAACTTCGTTTTGAAGAGGGTAAAGGTTCTCTGTCCTATGGCTTGAGCTTTGGTGTAGCCGTACAGCTTCTCTGCGCCCAAGCTCCAAAAGGTGATGGTGTCGTCGGGTTTCTTTATGATTATGGCGTCTGGGCTGAGGTCGATGAGTTCAGCCTGCCTCTTCAGTTCGTCATCGATTTTCTTGCGTTCAACCGAGTAGTTCAGTGCCCTAACGAGAAGAGCGCTGTCGAATTTTCCTTTGACGAGGTAGTCTTGGGCGCCTCTGCGGACTGATTCCAGAGCCAGTTTATCGTCCTCGACCGCGGTCATTATCACAATCGGCACTTGCTTGGCTGCTGAGTGTATCGTTTCGAACGTGTTTAGCCCTTGGCTGTCTGGCAAGCTGAGGTCCAATAGAATGGCGTCGATGCCTCCTTTTGCTAGACGTTTCAGCCCGCTTGAGAGCCTTTCTGATTCTTCCAGGGTGCCGACCGCGAATTTTTCTTCATTCAGCATCTCCTGTATGAGTCGGGCGTCTCCGGGGTTGTCTTCCACCATGAGAATTCTGATGGTGTCATCTCTCCTTTGAGGGCAGGCTCACAATTTCGAACCAGAATTCCTTCAGAGTCTGCATGATTTCGATGAATCGATTGAGGTCAACGGGCTTGGTGATGTAGGCGTTCGCGTGCAGGTTGTACGTCTTAAACACGTCGTCCTCCGCTTTCGAGGTCGTCAGTATGACCACAGGGATGCGCTTCAGCGTCGGGTCTTCCTTGATTTCAGCCAGCACCTCGCGCCCGTCTTTCCTAGGCAGGTTCAGGTCAAGCAGGATTAGGTCGGGAGAAGGCACCTTTGAGAAGGAATTCGCTTTGTGCAGAAAGTCCATGGCTTCCACGCCGTCTCTGGCGACGTAAACCTCGTTCAGGACTTTCGCGTCTCGGAGCGCTTCCTTGGTTAGACGCACATCTCCAGGGTTATCCTCAACCAGGAGGATGTCGACGGATTTGGTTTCGGCTTTCTTGTCTGAAGGCCTCTTCATGTCGGTTTGGCTCCTCCCTCGTGCTTTCTGCTCAATGTAAAGTACATGGTTGAGCCCTTGCCAGGTTGCGATTCAATCCATATGCGTCCGCCGTGGCGTTCGACGATTTTCTTGCAGATGGCGAGACCGATTCCTGACCCTGGGTATTCTTCTCTGGTGTGCAACCTTTGGAAAATCTTGAAGAGGCGGTCAAAGTACTGAGGGTCGATTCCGATGCCGTTATCACGCACAGAAAACAGGCATTCCGTCTCCTGCTCCTGAGCTGATACGTGGACGCGAGGTGGCTCCTTGCCGCGGAACTTGATGGCGTTGCCGATTAGGTTCTGAAGCAACTGAACAAGCTGCAGTTCGTCACCTTGCAGCGCAGGGAGATGGTCATGCGTGACGATTGCGCCGCTTTCTGTTATGGACGCCTGCAGGTTCTTGAGCACGACGTCAAGCACAGACTCAAGGTCGGTTGACTCAAACGGTCTGCCGAGTCGGGTTACGCGAGAATACGTCAAGAGGTCGTCTATCAAACCGCGCATGCGGCTGGCGCCATCCACGGCGTAAGCGATGAAGTCGTCAGCGTCAGCGTCCAGCTTCGCCTTGTACCTGCGTTCCAACAGCTGCACGTAGCTTGAAACCATGCGCAGAGGTTCCTGCAGGTCGTGCGAAGCGACGTAGGCGAATTGCTCGAGTTCCGCGTTGGACTGCTTCAGTTTCTCCAATGTCTGTCTGATTTCGTTTTCCATGGCTTTGCGTTCGGTGATGTCTCTTGCTGCTGCAAAAGCGCCTTGAACTTCGCCGCGGTCGTTTCGGTAGGTTGACGCGTTGTATAGCACATCGGTTATTTTTCCCGATTTGTGCCTTATCTCCAGCGGGTAGTCTCTGACGAAACCCTCGGTGAAGACCTGTGTATATCCCGCGCGGGCTTTTTCTGGTTCCGTGAAATAATCGGAAAAATCGCTCCCAATAAGTTCTTCGCGGTTGCATCCGGTGACGTCTTCAGTCGCCTTGTTAACGTCTGTGATTTTGCCGTCAACACTTACGGTCACCAGTGGGTCGAGGCTGGCTTCGATGAGGCTTCTTGCGTAAAGGGAAGCAGCTCGCAGTCTTTCCTCCGCCCGTTTCCGCTCGGTGATGTCGACGTTAGATTCGAGTATCTCCGCGACGTCGCCGCGTTGGTCGAACGTCGCGAGCCAGAAAGTCTGAACAAGGAGGGTTCCGCCGTTTTTCTTGTGGTGGAAGAGTTCGCCTGACCATTTTCCAGTCCTTTTGACTTCTTCAAAAATGGCGTTTGCCCTTCTGCCCGAGACACCTCTCAGCAGTCTGCGAGTTTTCTTCCCTATAGCTTCCTCCTTTGTCCAGCCGTACAGCTTCTCCGCACCCTTGCTCCAGAAAGTTATGGTGTCGTCAAGTTTCTTCACGATGATGCCATCTGGGCTGAGGTCTAGAAGCGCAGCCTGCTTGCGCAGCGTCTCCTCGTTCTTGCGTCGTTCGGTGACATCTCGCGCAGCGGCGAAAACGCCCTGAATTTCGCCCGCGTCGTTCTTGTAGAGGGTTGCGTTGTAGAGTACGTATATGACTTTTCCTGATTTGTGACGAATAGCCAGCGGGTAGTCCCTGACGAAGCCCTCCATGAACACCTTTCGGTAGCCCTTCCTTGCTTCCTCGGGTTCGGTGAAATAGTCCGAGAAGTCGCTCCCTATGAGTTGCTCTCGTGAATAGCCGGTCACCTCTTCAGTGGACTTGTTCACGTCGGTTATTTTGCCATCGGCGCTTATTGTAACCAGAGGGTCTAGGCTTGCTTCGATTAGGCTTCTGGCATAGAGCGAGGCGGCGCGCAGCTTCTCCTCCGCCAATTTTCTTCGGCTGATGTCTCTTGCAGCGGCAAAGACCCCTTGAATTTGGCCCAATTCGTTTTGGTACACCGTTGCATTGTACAGCACGTGGGTCACTTTTCCAGATCTGTGCCTGATTGCCAGAGGATAGTCTCTCACGAAGCCTTCCGTGAAGACTCGTTTGTAGCCCATCCGTGCCTTGTCGGGTTCCGTGAAATAGTCGGAGAAGTCGCTGTCGATTAGCTGCTCTCTGGAAAAACCAGTGACGTTTTCAGTTGCCTGATTCACGTCAGTTATCTTTCCTTCTGCACTGATTGTCACAAGAGGGTCCAGACTCGCCTCGATTAGACTGCGAGAGTACAGTGAAGCAGCACGCAGCTTTTCTTCGGCAAGCTGACGTTCCGTAACGTCACGTGCCGCAGCAAAAGCGCCCTGGATTTTTCCAGCCTCGTTTCGGTAAACCGTAGCGTTGTACAGAACATCAGTTATCCTGCCTGACTTGTGACGGATGGCAAGAGGGTAATCTCGCACGTAGCCATTCGTGAACACCTTCCTGTATCCTGCCCGCGCCTTCTCTGGTTCCGTGAAGTAGTCGGAAAAATCGCTCCCAATAAGTTCATCCCGAGTGCAGCCAGTGACCTCTTCAGTTGCTTTGTTCACGTCGGTAATCTTGCCGTCAGCGCTTATGGTTACAAAAGGGTCTAGGCTCGCTTCAATGAGACTCCTCGCATACAACGACGATGCGGTTTGACCTTTCTCGTCAACATTCGTTTTTCTTGCCAACCGATGCGCCTCAAGTAAACACAGAAGAACAACGATGCTGTATTATCGTTGATCACGATAAAAGCTTTTCACCTAAGCGAAAACTAACATTTGGCTATACTGGAGGCACGAAAAAAGTATTCTAACCCTCCTGCAGCGCTGAGAGAGCAAAAGTTTGGCTGGAAAATGCTTAATTAAGTGCTGTGCCATGATGCATGCAGACGGAAGGATAGTTGTGAGTGACGAACTTTCAAAGTTACCCCCTCAAGTCCAAGAACGCCTCCTGAGGCTCCAACAGCTCCAGCAGACCCTCCAAACCATCCTCGCGCAGAAACAGCAGGTCGAGATGGAACAAGCCGAAATCGACCAAACCCAAGCCGAGCTGCAGAAAACGGCAGACGACGCCATCATCTACAAGGCAGCCGGCTCGCTCATGATAAAGGCAGAGAAAAACAAGGTCAACGAGGAACTTGCCGAACGCAAAGAACTCCTAGCCACCAGGCTCACGGTTCTCGCACGGCAAGAAGAGCGGATGCGCAGTCAACTCAAGGACGTCCAGGCGAAGCTACAAGAAGACCTCAACCCAGTCTCACCCCCGCCGTCATAGAATGGCGGGTGGAACCTCTGGAGATCGGCTTACCCGAGCTAACGAGCGAGCAGGTCGAGGACCTCTGCGCCAAGGCGGAGAACGCAGCCCGAAAATACATTCTCGCCAGAGTCAACCAGAAACTACTGGACGGGCTGGATATTAGCGTTGAAGCGGAAGGCACCAAACCTGTCAGCCTGACGGTGGAAGTCGACTTGGCGCTCTCGCCCAACGCGAAGGGCATCGACCAGAAGAGGCTCGCCGACGACGCCGTGAAAGAAGCCTTCAAGACCATAGAACAAACCCTGAGGAAACTGACATGACATTCCAAGACATAATCAGAGTCTTAGACGAGAGCAAGGCGAAGAACATCCTTCTCCTATGCCACCACAACAGCGACCCCGACGCCGTCTGCTCAGCCTTCGCCCTCCAGGAGCTACTGAAGCGGACCAAGCCGGAAGCGACGACGGAAATCGGCACGGGTCAGGGCGTCAGCAGACTCACCAAGCACCTGTTCAACTACCTGCCTGTCACCGTGAACCTGCAGCCCAACGTCGAAAAGGCGGAAGCCATAATCCTGCTGGACACAAACACGATTCAGCAACTCAACAACTTGGCAGACAGGATAGCGAAGACCACTGCACCTATAGTCGTCGTCGACCACCACGCCGTGCACCCGGAGACGCAGCGCCTCTGCAAGGTGTGTATCACGAACGAAGAAGCCTCAAGCACCTGCGACATCGTCTACGGATTCTACCGAGAACTCAACATCAAACCCGACCTGAACACGGCGAAAGCCCTGTTCCTTGGAATGGCATTCGACACGAGACACTTCGTCCTCGCAAACTCCAGCACATTCAAAGCCATAAGCGACCTCGTAGACACGGGCGTCAACGCCCAAGAAGCCCTATCGATGCTGGCGTTGCCCATGGACTTCTCCGAACGCGTCGCCCGGGTCAAAGCCTGCAGGCGAGCGAAACTGCTCAGGATTGAAGACTGGATAATCGCGCTCAGCCACGTCAGCGCTTACCAAGCTTCCGCCGCACGCGCTCTAACCGACCTCGGCGCTCACATCGCAGCCGTCGCGGGACAGAAGAACGACAGCATCGAAATCAGCCTCCGATGCACCCGCGAATTCAGCGAGAAAACAGGCATCCACCTGGGCAGAGACATAGCCAAACCCCTAGGCGAATACCTGAAGGGCATGGGCGGTGGACACGCCATGGCTGCGGGCGTCAACGGCACAGGCGACATCGAAACCGGGCTGAAGCGCTGCCTGAGGCTGCTCAAGGAGAAACTCGCCAAAACTGAGTAGCTACTCTTAAATGAAACAGACGCACGCTTAACCTAGGCAGGCACAACCGATGGCAGTCATCGAAACCCGCAACCTCACCTACACCTACCCTGGCGCATCCCAGCCGTCTATCACGGACGTCTCCGTCAAAGTGGAAAAGGGAGAATTCGTCCTCATCACGGGACCCAGCGGATGCGGCAAAACCACCCTGTGCCGAACCTTCAACGGACTCATCCCACACTTCTATCAGGGCGAACTCAAGGGCGAGATTACAGTCGCAGGCCTAGACGCAGCGAAACACCCAACGTACGAGATGGCGAAACACGTCGGCTTAGTCTTCCAGAACCCAGAGAACCAGCTCTTCGCCCTCAGCGTCGAAAAAGACGTGGCGTTCGGGCTGGAGAACTTGGGCGCAGACAGGGAAGAAATGCGCAAGCGCGTGGACTGGGCGCTGAACCTGACAGGCATCTACGAGCTGCGTGAAAGGTCGCCGCACGAACTATCGGGCGGGCAGCAGCAGCGCGTCGCCATAGCAGCGGTCCTCGCCATGCAGCCCGACATCATAGTCCTGGACGAGCCGACGAGCTTTCTGGACCCGTTGAGCGCCCAGAAGATTTTCGACGTCATCCACGACCTGAACCGGCAACTGGGCTTGACGGTGGTGCTTGTGGAGCACAGGCTGGACTTGACTGCGAAGTACGCTGACCACATCATAATCATGGACGAGGGCAGGGTCCGCTTCGACGGCGAAACCCGCAGGGTCCTTAGCAAAGAGGACGCGCGGCTGATGGGCGTGGGCATCCCGAAGGCGACGCTGCTGTACGAGATGCTTAGGGACAAGGCGCGGCTGGGCGACGTGACGCCCCTGTCTTCGGATGAGCTGGCGAGGATGCTGCAGGAGGCGACGAAGGCGTAGTGCTCGTCGTCGAGGACGTGCATTTCACCTATCCGAGCGGCGTTGAAGCCCTCAAAGGCGTTTCGCTGACGGTGAAGGATGGCGAGTTCGTTGCTATCATGGGTCAGAACGGCGCGGGAAAAACGACGTTGGTGAAGCATTTTAACGGTTTGCTCAAGCCGTCGGCTGGGAGCGTGCGGGTGGACGGCGTCGAAACCGCCAAGTCGAGTGTGGCGGCGTTGGCGCGGAACGTGGGTTTCGTGTTCCAGAACCCTGACCACCAGTTGTTCAGCGAGAGCGTTGAGGACGAGATTGCGTTTGCGCTTAAGAACTTCGGCTACGAGAAGGATGTCATCGAGAAACGCGTCGCTTGGGCGGTGAACCTGCTCGGGTTGAGTCAGTACCGGAAGACGTCGCCGTTCATGCTTAGCGGCGGCGAACGGAAGCGCGTGGCGCTGGCGAGCGTGTTGGCTTGGGACCCGCGGATTCTCATACTGGACGAGCCGACCATCGGGCAAGACCATCAGCAGAAGGAGAACTTGCGGCAGTTCATCATGCAGATGCAGACGCAGGGCAAAACCATAGTCATCGTGACGCACGACGTGGAGTTCGTGGCAGAATGCAACCCGCGGGTGGTGCTGATGCGGGAAGGCAAAATCATAGCGGACGGGCAGGGAAACGACATCCTGACAGATGCGGCGCTGCTGGAAGAGGCGTCAATTGTTCTGCCGCAGATCGCGCAGGTCTTCACCCGCCTTGACGGGCAGGGTTTGCGGAAGAACGTGATTGACATTTACGAGGCGCGGGACCTGCTGCTGAAGGCTTTGGAGGCGAAGCGTCGATGAGTATTTTCGACGGGTTGAAGTTCCGAAAGGTCTACTCGCCCATTCACAACTTGGATCCGAGGGTGAAGTTCATCTACGTCTGCGCCGTATTCGTCGCTGCTATACTGTTCGGCACCATCATGCCCTTGGTGGCGCTGTTTCTGCTGCAGGTGCCGTTTGTGCTGCTGGCCCGGGTGCAGCGGCAGTGGGTGCGGTCGCTGCGTGGCGCGATGTTTTTGGCGGCGTTCATCTTCTTCATCAACATCGGCACCAACTACTTTTATCAGGGCTATGTGTTGACGGCGGCGAATTTGGAGAATGCGGCGGCGATGACGCTGCGGTTCGTCGTGCTCGTGGAGTCTTTCAGTGTTTTCTTCTTAACTACGTCGCCTGACCATCTTGGGTTGGCTTTGGAGCAGTCGCATGTGCCGTACGAGTTCAGCTTTGCGTTTACCACTGCCGTGCGTTTCGTGCCTGTTTTGGCGGAGGAGGCGCAGACCATCATGGACGCGCAGAAAGCCCGCGGGTTGGAGATGGAGAAGGGCAACTTCATGAAGCGTATCCGCAACTACGTGCCCGTCTTGATTCCGCTCATCGTGAGCGCCATCAGGCGGAGTTTGGAGTTGGCTGAAGCCATGGAGTCTCGTGCTTGGGGGGCGACGAAGAGGCGGACGAACCTGTACGCTTTGAAGCTTCACTGGGGTGACGTAGCTCTGTTGGCGTTGGTGGTTGGGTTGCTTGTGTTCACGGTTTATGCGTTTCTGTACTTGCCGATTCCGACGGTGCGGAGCTTCTTCGGGTTCCCTTAGCCACGAGGCGGTGTGATTCTGGGAAATCGTTATTAGCCTTTGGCTGCGCCAGTATTGTCTATGACGGTTAAGCGGTTCGGAGTCTTCCTCGTTTGCCTGCTGGTTGCCCAAATCTTGCTGAGCAGCAGTTACCAAGCCAAAGCGCAAGCAGTTGCCCAGCCAGACGTGTTTGTGGGCATAGATGTGGCTTACGAGAACCTCGACGACATCAAGCAGTTGGTGGACGAGGTCAGCGGTTACACGAACCTGTTTGTGATTGGCTGCAGCGGCATAACGCGGAACATCACGCGGACCGATGAGCTCAGCCAGTACCTACACGACCGGGGATTGTATACCGTCGCTTATCTAGATTATCCGCCGAGCAGCCAGTGGCTCGACCGAGCCCGAGGGTGGGGCGACCGGTTTCTGGGATTCTATGCTTATGACGAGCCTGGCGGGCGGCAGCTGGACCAGGCTGAGGGGTACATGGCGGTTTTGAGCGCGGCGGACGCGAATGATGCGGCAGCCCAGTTCATCACCGCTACGAACGGGTATATACGTGCTGACAATCGGTATGCGTTTGCCCACAATTTCGCTGACCCATCGGAATTCCAGCTTTTCTGCGGCGACTACGCGCTGTACTGGTTCGACTACAAGGCGGGGTTTGACACGATGTGGGCGGAGTTTGGCTGGAACTACAGCAGGCAGCTGAACGTGGCGTTGTGCCGAGGCGCGGCGACTGTTCAGAACAAGGATTGGGGCGTCATCATCGCATGGACTTATACTGTGCCGCCGTACATCGAGTCTGGCGCGGAGCTGTATGCGGATTTGGTTTATGCTTACGAGAGCGGGGCGAAGTACATAGTCTTGTTTGACAGCAATGAGGAGTACACCGAGGGAATCCTGCAGCAGGAGCATTTGGACGCTTTGAAACAGTTTTGGCAGTACATCCAAAGTCACCCGAGAACCGCTGCATCGAGCGGCGACAGAACCGCGTTTGTCCTGCCCCTGAACTACGCTTTCGGCTTCCGCGGGCCGGATGACAAGATCTGGGGGCTGTGGGAGGCGAACGACTTCTCTTATGAACTGAGCCGAAATGTAAACGGCATGCTTGAGCTGTATGGGGACAAGTTGGACTTGGTTTACGATGATGGGCTCCAAGGCAACAATGGGTACAGCCAGCTCATCTACTGGAACGACCCCAGCTTTCAACCTGAGCCTTTGTTCCCGCCGACTCCGCCGCCCATGCCAACGCCCACGGCAACGGCTGCGCCGACACCTACGCCGACATCCACTTCTACGCCGACCCCTTCATCGACTTCCTCTCCCACCCTATCTCCAACACAGTTGTCAACCCAGAGCCCTCCGGCGTCGCCTCCTCAAACGTCCCCGCCCTCTACGGAACCTAGTGCTGGCTTGCCGTTGCCTATCGAGTTCATGTACGTGGCAATTGCCACCTTGACGGTAGCAGCAGTTGTCGGCGTGGGAGTGGCGTTCTGGAGGCGCAGCCGCAGAAGTCGCGGTTAGGCGTGCCGCGTTAGTTTTTTAGGCGCGGAAGCCATAGAGACCTGCCAGAGTGAAGACGCATGGCTGACCACCCACGGTTTGGACCCGCAGGCGTCCCAGCCTACTTCAGGGAAATCGGCGCCAAACTCCCTGACGTGCCGAAGCTACTCAGGCTGGAGGAACTGGACGCGTTCGAGTACGCCGCCGTCAGGTGGGGGCAGAAGCCGCAGATCAAGCAGGCAGACGCTGAAGCGCTCGGCGTTGAGGCGCGGCGGAACGATGTTTGGGTCAGCTTGCACGGCAGCTACTACATCAACCTGTCGGGCGACCCTCAGACCTTGGAGGAAAGCAAGCGCAGGCTCGTCGCCTGTGCGACGGCGGCGGATTGGATGGGCGCCTACGTTGTGGTGTTCCACGCGGGCTACTACTGCAATCTGGGCAAGGCGGAGACCTACCGAAGAGTCAAGCAGGCGCTGACCGAAGTGCTCCAGACGCTGGACGGGCTGGGCATCCGCGGCGTGAAGTTGGGTCCCGAGACGATGGGGAGGCACAGCGCGTTCGGCACGTTGGATGAGGTTTTGGCTTTGTGCAGCGAGCTGCCGCGAACGCAGCTGGTCATCGACTGGAGTCATTTGCATGCGCGGACGGGCGGCGGACTCCGAAGCGCAGAGGATTTCCGCAAGGTCGTCGCTCACGCGGAAGAGAAGCTGGGCACCGAAGCCGTACGGGACATGCACTGCCACTTCAGCAAAATCGAGTACACCTACAAATCAGGTGAGAGGCGGCATCATCAGCTGGATGAGCCGGGGCACGGACCCGAATTCGAGAAGCTGGCAGAAGTCATCGTAGAATTCAAGCTGCGACCGGTGTTGATTTGTGAGACGATGCTGCAGGACAGAGACGCAGTCAAAATGCGAAACATACTCAACAAAGCCATGCGACAAGAAAAGGTTGCCACCGCAGAATCAGCCATAGACACGAGAAAGGTCTTTCGGTCTTAACTTAAAAAAAGGAAAGCGATTTTCCAAACCAAAAAGCAATATTCCAAACCAGAGGTAGAAAATAAACAAAAGCCCAAACGAAATGTGCCCGTGCATCAAGAGAAGTTCCTTCATGTTCAAGTTTTATTCTGACATCACAAAAAAGACGCCTCCAATTTCGAGCTACTAGTGAATGATAGAAACGATAGAATCCGAAAACACCCAGAGCAGCCCAAAATATAAGAAAAATGACGAAACAGTCGGGAAAGAATTGGAGTTGGAAGGAGACTGGTACCATTTCCAAAACACTAAGAATAAACCAGAAATAGAACGCAGGTAGAACGTTTAATATAATGAAGGACCAAAAAATTCGTTCTTGCCACATATGCACTAACCATCGTTGAAAAGGTCCCCTATAATCAGTTTGCTCTATTAAATGGTCTTCCGAAAATACTCGATAACATGCCTCAATTTCAGCCCTGCAAAAACATATTCTCCCCCATCTATCCCTGTAACCAAGGTCTACATTTCCTCTTCTATCCACAAGTCCCCTCAGTGACCGTTCCAAAGGAAAAGCCTGCAACCGAATAACACTCTGAAGCATAACCCCAAACAATATTGAAAAAAGCACCAGAAACAGCTGTTGAGCAGGATTAAAGTCAAGCATTGCTGCCCCACCTATTGACAATGAATCAAGTTTTATACACCTTCTATTTCTGTGGAAGTGGCTTATTAAACTTGCCATGTTGGTAGCATATACTGTAGCATGTTATGGACTTTCACCCATCACGCCAACTCGCCTTTCAAGAAACCCCGTAACACAAAACCTAAACTCACCATGCTGTCAGCCATATTTGGAGCCTATTAGAAACTCATTGCAGGGTTCTGTTACCTCTCCATCGGATTTGTTTGGGTGTTTCCTTCCGTCGGATAGCTTGGTGTATTGGATGATTTTTGGTGATTCTGCTTGAATCTCGTTAAGTAATGCCACAGACTTCTCCAGAAGAGAAGCAAAAGTACTTGCATTTGATACTGGAATATTATTACTCATTAACCAGTCGCATGCGACGCTTAGCTGTTCAAGTAGCTCCAAGTTTAGTTGATGAACACGCTTAAGCTCAGTTAGAGTGGCTATGGCTTCTCCGATTAAGTCATTCTGCAAGGTCGTTTTCCCTCATTCTCTTTTGGTACTCTTCAATCTTCTTCTTGCTTTCTTCTATTTGTTTGTTGAATGCTTCAGCAAATTTAACAATGGTTGCGATTTCTTCTGGTTTGACCTTAGTCTTTATGTTTTCGAGCTCTGAACTTAGTTTTGACAAGTCAACGCCCGTTTGTTCACCTATTTTTTTAATCATCTCCTCTAGGTTAGCTAGGCGGTCGCGGTTTTCATACGCCATTTCAATATCACGGCAAACCAGCCAAGAGAAGTGTTCATAGATGAACTGGAGTTCAGAAAACGTTAGAGCGGCAAAAGCATGAAACGATTTTGCGTTTGCTATATCTCCATCTTGGTATGCGACCATTCGGTCAAATTGGTAGTCCCCCCATTTTATGCAAAAATCTATTTTCTTCTTGAAATATGCTTGAGCTTGTTGTTTTTCTCCGTCAACTGTTTGCTCAGGTTCAGGCGTGTTTATACTCATTTCTTGCACTTTTCCTGTTTTTTAATCCAATCTCTGATTGCTTGGTCTATGAGTTCTCCAAGAGTGATGTCGCAGTCTATGGCTGCCTTTCTTGCTTCTTTCCATAGACTGGGGTCAACTCTGAGAGAAGTCACGATTTGGTTTTTTTCATCCATTGGCATTTCCTAAATCCTCCAATCAGTATTTAGTTACTCTGTAGTATATAAAAGTTTGCGATTATGAATTTTGAGCTAAACTGCTGTTTTTGTTGTTTTGTAGGAAAGTTTAAATATTTGGTAATACAATACTACAAAATAGTGGTGTGTGAAAAATGGCAACGATAACAACCAGAGAACAGCGTGGCGAAGCCATCGCACAGCTCAGCGGTCAAATCAAGAGGATAGACGAATGCGCCTACACCGTGAAGTCTCAGAGCGGGCATGGCGAGTACTGCATCAGCAAGGTGTGCGATGATTGGATTTGTGAATGCCCAGACAACAGGTACCGCGGAGTGAAGTGCAAACACATCTTCGCGGTTGAGTTTTCAGCTTCACTGAGAGCAGAGGTAGCAGTGCGACGGATTCAGCCGATAGAGAACCTGTCGGAGTGTATGTATTGCGGTTCTCAGAACATCGTGAAAGATGGAAGGCGTAAGAACAAGTCGGGAGAAATCCAGATTTTTGAGTGCCGAGAATGCCACAGGTACTTCACTTTTAACGTCGGGTTTGAGCGCATGAAACACAACCCACAAGCCGTCACAACAGCCATGCAGCTGTACTTCAGCGGAGAATCCTTGCGGAACACCCAGAAATCGCTTAGACTGCTAGGCGTTGAAGTCTCTCACAAGACCGTGTTCATGTGGATAAAGAAGTACGTCAGACTGATGAAGGGCTACGCTGAAAAGCTGGTTCCAGACGTGGGCAGCACTTGGAGAGCGGATGAAATTAGAATGAAGGTGAAGGGCAACATGAAGTACCTGTTCAGTATGATGGATGATGAGACGCGGTTTTGGATAGCGCAAGAAGTGGCTGACACGAAGCATTACCATGACACGCGGAATCTGTTCATGCAAGCAAAGCGGCTAATGGGAAAGCAACCGAAGACGATAGTGACGGATGGGTTGTACAGTTTTTGCGGAGCAGCCGAGGTCGTGCTGGACGAAGCCAA
>JBHGBG010000035.1:0-25806 GCA_041946875.1 Bathyarchaeia archaeon | reverse complement strand
AAAATCCTATCCCACGACGCTTAACAGAAAAACCCATCTCACGCCAAGTTACCAGAACCGCAAAATGTTATATATCATTTGTAAACATAACGCTGAGCACGAAAAATCTTGGAGAGAAAAAAAATGAAAACGACAAAGAAACAGACCGTAATATCAATCGCTTTGATTCTAATCTTAGCTGCATCTACACTGATGGCGTTTGCGCCAACTGCTAACGCTGTAGTCACAGAAATCGACACTTACGCTCACGTGCTGATTTCACCCAACCCTGCCGGCGTCGGTCAAAACGTGCTCATAACCGCTCGCATCGACAAACTCGCAGCAGGAGCCTTAATCAGGTCAGGGCACTTCAACGGTACCACAGTAAAAATCACCAGACCCGACGGAACAACCGAAACAAAGGGACCTTACGAAATGGATTCAACCAGTTCTGCATGGTTCCTCTATGTGCCCACGCAAGCTGGGAAATATCAGTTCCAGACTGTTTTCCCTGCGCAGTGGATTAACGGCAGCGGTCTGGAACGGTTGTACAAAGCTAGCGTAAGCCCCGCGGCGGAAGGAGAACTCACGGTGCAGCAAGCACCAATTGAGAGTATTCCGAACAATCCGCTTCCAACGGGCTACTGGACTCGACCAATCTACAGTGAGAACAAAGGCTGGAACACAATAGCAGACAACTGGCTTATGTCAGGCTACGACTACCCAGCTAAGACTTTCACAATTTCGTGCGCCTTCTCACCTTACACTTCCGCTCCCGAAGCTGCCCATGTGCTCTGGAAGAAGCAGATAATGTACGGCGGCGAAGTCGGAGGTATGTTCGGAGACAAGAGTTTCTACACTGGGCTGTCGTATGAGCAGTTCTACAACCCGTACATAGTAAGCGGCAGAGTGATCTATACGGAGCACGGACCTACATCTGCGACTGTGACGGGCACACGCTGCGTCTCGCTGTACACTGGAGAAGACATATGGTACATGAACAATACCAACATAGCATTCGCGCAGACCGTGGACATCGAAACTCCCAACGAACACGGCGTTCTCCCCTACCTCTGGGAAACCACGGGTTCAGGCACCAACAACACGTGGCGGATGTATGATGCCTTCGACGGCAGACTAGTAACGACAGTCACCAACATAACTGCAGGCGCAGCTTCCAGAAGAGGCACATACGCGTTTGGACCAAGCGGAGAAATCCTGGCGTACTACCTTGACGGCACACGCAACTGGCTGAGCATGTGGAACTCTAGCAAAGCCATCGGAGGAGCCAACGTCTTCGACACTTGGAGTCCAAACTTCGGCTCAATCATCGACGGAAGCAGAGGCATAGAATGGAACGTAACCGTGCCAGACCTCCCCGGAACCCCAAGCATCTCGCAAGTCAACGGAGGATACGTCCTTGTGTCAAACGTCAGCGGCATCTCCAGCGTTGTGGACCCATTCTACCATGCAGTCTTCCCCGGAACCTTGAGCAGAGACGGCTTGGGCAGATACCCAACCTCGATTAACTACATGTGGTTGGCAGACCGCGTGGGCGTCCAGATGGGCTCCTACAAGTTCAGCAACATCCAAGACGGAGCATACGTGATGTACGACGAAGGCAGACTCCAATTCCACTGCTACGACATCCTCACAGGAGCCGAAAGATGGGTGTCTCAACCCCTGATAGGCTGGGCAATCTTCACCTACAGCTTCTACATAGCCTACAACAAACTGTACTCCGCAGGCTTCGACGGCCACACGCGCGCATTCAACTTGGCAGACGGAAAACTACTGTGGGATTACTACTTTGGCAGCTCAGGATACGAAAATGCCTACGGAACATGGCCCAACTACGCAGGTTTCATAGTCGCGGACGGCAAAATCTACGTCACCAACGACGAGCACTCACCAGACTCAGTCATGTGGCGAGGCGGCAAACTCTGGTGCATCGACGCAGAAACAGGCAGAGGCTTGTGGAATATCTCAGGATGGCTGCGCCACGGAGCCGTCTCGGACGGCATTCTCACCGCGCTCAACTCGCTGGACGGGATAGTGTACACCTTCGGCAAAGGAACCAGCGACACAACAGTCTCAGCACCTCAAACCGTCGTCCCAGTGGGAACAGGCGTGATGATAACGGGCACTGTGACCGACCAGTCTCCAGCCCAGAAAGGCACCCCTGCAATCGCCGACGAGAGCATGGCAGCGTGGATGGAATACCTGCACATGCAGAAGCCCATCCCAGGCGACGCCAAAGGAGTCCCAGTGGTGCTGACAGCCATCGACCCGAACGGCAACACACAGAACATCGGCACCGTTACAAGTGACATGAGCGGCATGTTCAAGAAGATGTGGACGCCGCCCGTGCCAGGCGAATACACAATAATTGCCAGTTTTGAAGGCACCAATTCCTACGGACCGTCATTCGCCGAGACCGCGCTAGGCGTATCCGCTGCGCCCGCACCTTCGGCAACTCCGCCTCCATCTCCGCCGACTTCGCCGCCCCAGACTCTACAGCCGTCAACACCGCCGCCAACGTCGCCGCCAGTCTCTGCTTCGCCAATTGCTCCGCCGCCTGTTTCGCCTCCGGCAGAGGTTCCCGACACCGCAGTCTACATCGCGGTAGCAGCAGTGGTCGTCGTCGTTGCAGTGGTTGCGGCAGCCGTGATCCTCAGAAGACGCAAGTAACCGTCTTCTCCCTTTTTTCCCTTTTCGCTGCCTCTAGCAGAAAGAGCAGTAAGTTTTTCTGTGGGTGTCGCAGTTTTCCTTGGGCACGAAAAAATAATTCCGGGATTGCTCGGGGTTCAGCTGGCGGATTTGGGCGAGCTTGGCGATTTGGTAGAGCCTGAAGGTATTGCCGCCGTCCACAAAAACCACGTTGCTGCTTAAACCGCCTTAGCTGCCTCGGCAATTGAGCGTTCACGGCTAACAGCGAGGTCAAGGTTTGGATGGAAGGTGAGCCGCAGATTACTGCGAAGTCTCCAGGTGCAAACCCTGGAAACAGCGCGTCGATGCTGGGCATGTTGAGGGGGAACAGGGTTTGGGAGGGCGTGGTTTGAAGGACTATGTTTTGGGACATGCCTCATTCTCCGTGCGCGTACGACCGATGGTGGTCAATTAGCTACTTTTAAGCTGCCGCTGGAACAACTGCTTGGAGGGGGAGAGAGGGTGCTGAAAGCGAAGCAGAACTCCAACATCGTGGTTAAGGTTGCTGTTTGCTTGCTGGTTGACCCATTGTTCCCCAGTTTGCCTTGGGTACGTCATGGATTATGATGGTGACTTGGTCGGCTGATACGCCGATTTCCTCGAACACGTGGGTTATGTCCTTTATGATGGCGGCTTTTTGCTCCTCGGTTTTTCCTGTCCAGGTTTCGATGATTACGACGGGCGTATTTTTCACCTCCGCTCGGCATGCGTTCTCTTTTTTATCTTTAGTCTGATTTTTGGAATATACTTGTTTCCGCAATTTGCTTCTTAAGCATTCGCGTAGGAAAGTGAAAGCGATCTGCAGGGAAAGGAGAAGGCGCCTGATGTTCAGAGTGAGAGCGTTTCCGAGCTTACTCATTGTTTTCATGGGTTCGGTGGACTGCTTGACCACGACGGTTGGAATCCTGTGCTTCGGCGCGGTCGAGATGAACCCGGTCATGGCTGGCTTGGTCAATACGAGTTTCGCCGCGTTTCTGGCGCTGAAGCTGTCTTCCTCCGTCTTCGCAGGGCTGGTCCTCTTCCAAGCGGAACGATTGCTCAACCGAACCGAAGACAAGCAAAGCAGAGCCTTCAGATGGACCCGTTATCTTCTCCGAGTGTCCTACGCGGGCGTTTTGGTCTTTCTGGCGGTCGTGGTTGCAAATAATCTTATGGTTCTTTCGCGCTCGCTGTGAGCAACACCTTTTAGCATCAGCGCGCAGAGGAGATGCACAGCCTCAGCCAACTGCCGTTGGTGACGCGGATTGGAAGCCAGTTTCAAGACAGCCGTAGTCTCGCTGATTCTGAACAAGCAGACAGAGGAAGCCCTTGAACTCCTTGCGAAGAACTATGGAGTTGAGACGCCGAAGCTGAAAGTGGGTTTGCCCAAGGGTCACAAGCGCAACGCTTACGGCTGCTACACTGCGCAAACGGCGACGATAAGCGTGCTCAACAGCGACGTATTCGGCAATCCTTTCGTCGTGCTGCACGAGTTCTATCATCACCTGCGCAGCAAATCGGTAGACAAGCAGCACAGGGGAACGGAGAAGAACGCCGACAAGTTCGCGACGGAGTTCATCCGCGAATACGAGTCCGCTGCCAGACGTACGCAGGGCTCTCGACAACCTTAAAAGCCTTTGGAGCCGAGCATCTACATGCCTTTGGGCTGAGATGAGATGACTGGCACCCAGGGAAACCAGACGACTTCACAGGTAAGCAGGTCTTCCTTGTCGGTTCTCTTCTCAGTCGTCTTCCTCGACAACTTGGGCTTCGCCATTGTCCTCCCGTATCTCTACTACTACGCGCAGTCGTTGGGCGGGTCAGACTTCGTCTACGGGCTTCTCCTTGCCTCGTACAGCCTGATGTCGTTCGCTTTTACACCCGTAGTCGCGAGGCTCAGCGATCGGTTCGGGCGCCGCAATATCCTGCTTGTCAGCTTGGCGGCTTCAAGCTTTAGCTACTTCTTGTTCGGGACCGCTCAAGCCCTGTGGCTTCTATTCGTAGCGAGGATGCTGGCAGGAACTACAGCCGCCACGGTGCCAGTCGCCCAGGCATACGTCGCGGACGTGACAACCGACAGGGACAGGCTGAAGTACTTAGGGTTTTTGGGCGCAGCCGCCAGCTTAGCCTTCATTCTCGGTCCAGCCGTGGGCGGCGCGCTGGGCGACCTGTACGGGTATGCGATGCCGTCTTTTCTGGCTTCAGGCTTGGCGCTGGCAAACCTAATCTCCGCCTATCTCAGGCTGCCTGAGCCTATCAGAGCGCAGGGAGATGGACAGGGAAGGGCGTTCACGTTTGGGACTCTGAAAGATGTTCTCAGAAAGCGCCAAATGGCGCTGCTTCTCACCGTTTACTTCCTCGTCTTCACGTCTTTCCTGTTCCTGCAGACGGCTCTTCCGCCTTGGCTGCAGAGGCTTTTCGGGTTTGGGTCGCTTGAAACTGGACTTATATTCTTCTTCGTCGGCGCCGTGGTCACTTTCACGCAGGCGGTTCTGCTGCCGCGTCTCTCTCGGAAGGTCACACGGATCAATCTGGTGCTTATCGGAACGGCTGTACTCGCCGCGGGATTATGGGCGCTAAGCTTCTCGCAGAACCTTGTCCTCATGCTCGGCATGGCGGCACTGATTTCTTTCGGATTCGGCGCACAACTCATAACAATCAACGCGCTCATCTCAGTCAGCGCGCCAAAGGAAGCACAGGGCGGAACGCTCGGAGTGGCTCAGTCGCTTGTCGCTCTTGCGCAGACCATCAGCCCAGTCGCGGCGACAACAATCTTCGTCTTCGGGACATCAGTCGGCGCCGCTGGACTCGTTTTCATGGTTTCAGGAACAATCACGCTCGCCACGGTTCCGCTTGCCTTGAACCTAAGAAAGACTGTGAAAGAATAGGAACTCACGAGGTGCTTCACTGTTGTCCGGGCGTGATTTTCAGCCAAATCTTGCGCTTCACGTTCGCGAACGACATGATGCTCGTCACGACCAGCGTACCCACTAGGATGGAGTTTGCCACCGTGAGGCCGTCAGGGTGCTGCGTGATCCAGAGGCTGACTGCCGCGGCGAAGTACAGCATCAAAAGCCCCATCAGGAACTGGATTGCATGGACAATTCTTCTTCCTTGGTAGGCTTTCAGCTTGAGCCAAGAAGTCAAGGACCGTGTGTGCTTCGAGACATCCGGCAGGTCGTCCAAGATGAGCGTTAAGCCGCCTAGGATGTAGAAGCGCCCAACGTTGATGGACAGGTCGGTGATGTTCTGGACGAACAGGTTCGAAAGAGAAATGGGCGTGAACAGCATCACGGCGAGGGCGGAAGAAATCGACACGAAGAACCCGTAGACGTAGTGATGGAACCACAGACGCCCCGTGTGGACTTTGCCGATGTGGGCTGCTGGAAAGATGTTAATAATCGCCGCCGGGATGATGAGCCAGAACATGTTTCCGTCCATGATGAATGGGGAGAAGAAACCCCAGCCAGCGGCGTAGTAGCCAGCCAACAATCCGATGGCGTAGGCGATGCTGAGCAGCGAGTTGAAGATTAGGGTTAGACTGAACAATTTTTTCCCGTAGACCGCGGTGATGCGGTTCTTCCAACCAGTCATTTCTGCGAGTCCTCAGCATGTGGTTCTTTTTTTCGCTTCCAGTGTAGTTCCGTTAGTCGTTTATTATTCTTGCGGAAGTCCACGAACCTGGAAAACAGAGACTGCTGCGTTCTTGTCGGTTATAAGCTTATTTGGCTCCTCACGGCATATCCAATCCATAAAGCAAAGCTTCGGCAGGGCTTAAACCATGTGCGTTACGCCGTCCGAGGACCTCGCCAACGTGGGGTCACTTCGGAAGAGGAAGTGCCGACCATACGGAAACTAAAATCATCCACCAACCACCTGCAGAGTCAAACGAGAAAGAACCTAGCGAAGGCAATCCTCTGCTTGGTCTTGTTGGGCGTGGCTTTTCTGCCCCTAATTCCGCGACTGCTCATCCTCAACATTGACTTCCTCGTGGAGACAAGCTTGCTCGTTTCGCTGGCTTCCTTAATAGGCTTCTACTACTACCTGGGCAAGTTCCGAGCCTACAACGCGGGTCTGGAGGGCGAAAAGCGAGTGGCCAGACTGCTGGGTTCCGCGTTGAACGACGACTACTACCTGATGAGCAGTGTTTACATCCATGACGGCTTCGGCGACATTGACCATGTACTGCTCGGACCCAACGGAGTCTTTGTGATTGAAGTCAAAAACTGGAGTGGCAGAATAACCTGCCACGGCGACGAGTGGCAACGGGAGAATCGGCACGGCAAAAGAGAGTCTTCAAGCCCCAGCAAGCAAGCGAAGAAGAACGCAATACGAGTTAAAAGCGCCATCGAATCCTCAGGGTCTCGCGGGGTCTGGGTTGAGGGCATCGTCGTCTTCACGAACCCCAACTCTGACTTGCAAGTTAATCATGCTGCCGTGCCTGTCTTGAGACTTCCCGAGCTCCCGAACTTCATAGCATCATACAGAAGCCACAGTCGTTATACGCGCCCACAACTGGAGCAAATCGGAAAAGCAATACTGAAAAAAGCCCGAAAATAAGCAATCACCGCCAGGAGCTGCCCAAGGAAGATAACCCTTTTCTCACCTTCGACCGATAATAGATGGTGACAATGAATAAGACTATCCAGAAAGCGAAGAACCCGATGGAAGCAGCTATCAGCTCCCAGCTTTGAACATACAGACTCGCAATCACAAGCAATATCAAAACAAGGGTGATGGCAAACCGTGCCAGTCGAAGCGCACTCAACGTTTTCCGCGGGCTCCACTCACCCCCGCCGCCTCCGCCTGCGCCTGCAGGTTTACTCGTGTCACGCGACTCTTGCAGCTGTTTGAGGCGTTCCTCGTTCAGGTAGTATCTGCCGTTTATCTCGACGAAGATGCCTGTTCGGCCCAGCCGCCTGTGCATTGCGTCTTCGAACCTTGGCGGAAGCCCCAGTTCTTGGGCGCTCAGTGCTTTCTCTGGGCTGGTGGCTCCTTTTTGGCGGAATTTCTCCACCACTTCCAAGAGTATTCTTCGGATTTCTTCTCGATTCCTAAACACTGCTATTCCTCCTTGACTTCTGTCGTTTCCGCGAGAGACTCAAGCCCGCTGACTATCCTGTTTACGAGCGACTGCACTTCGTCTGCCTTAATCATGACAATGCCTCGCCTGTTCTTGCCTGAGAGGACAAGAAGAACATCGCCTGGCTGGATGTTGAGGTCTCTGCGGGCTTCTGAGGGTATGACTACTTGTCCTCTGTCGCCTACTTTTACTGTGCCGTAGATGTGGTTTTGCCTTCTTCTTTCGCTCATGGTTGCACACTTTTCCTATTTTTCACACAAATATGAAATATGTATTTAAGAGTTATCCCGAATCAACCCCAAATGCCATCTTCTTGTGAGGCAGGGGCGGGCACTTTGCTTAACCTTTTATTCCGAACCACGCATACTCACACACCAGGACAAATGGTTAGGAGACACGGACAAGTTGAAGTACGAAATCAAGTACAAACCCTCATACTCCATGCTCGTCGTAAACTTGAACCAGGGCGAAACCATAACCGCAGAATCAGGAGCCTTGACCTATATGGACCCGACCATCGAGGCGCACACGCGGAAACGTGAGCAGAGCTTTCTCGGCAGTCTGGGCTTAAAACTCATCGGCGGACAAAGCTTCTGGGTCAACGACTACACGGCTGTGCAAGGACCTGGAGAAGCCGCCTTCGTCGCGGCACCCGTGGGCGACATCGAAATGCTCCAAGTGACACCCAACCAAGGCTACGTCATACAGAAGAGCGCCTACATCGCCAGCACCCAAGGAGTGGACCTGGACCTGAAGTGGGAAGGCTTCACGAAAGGACTCTTCGGGCAAGGCTTGTTCATGCTGAAAGCCACGGGAAACGGCCAGCTGTTCATTAACACGTTCGGCGCCATCGACACCCACACGCTTCAGCCTGGTCAGACGCTCATCGTGGACAACTTCCACTTGGTCGCGTTCAGCGCATCCTGCAGCTACAGAGTCATCAGGTTCGGCGGCTTGAAGGAGACGCTGCTGGGCGGGGAAGGCTTGGTTACGCAAATCACGGGTCCAGGTGACGTGCACATACAGACCAAGAACCTTAGGGAATTCATTGACTGGCTGTGGACGCTTCTGGAGCCTCGTGTGCAGTCAAGAGCCCGCTAGACACTCTTCTTCCTTTTTCTTTTTACCTTTCCAGCATGAAGGGTTTCTCACGTGACTTGGCAGGAACCTGGTCCAGCAGCATTCGCTCTTCAGCTTTCCTGCTTAAGACCACGGGTTTGAGCACTTTAGCCAGTTCCAGCGCTGATGAGAGCTTGCTACTGCGCTCGGCGTAAACCTCAAACAGCACGCCGCCTTTCGTGACAGCCTCACCGAGCTTTGCTTTGAGGACTATGCCAGCACCTTTCTCCTTGGGCGCGCCTGCCTCCCGCGCGATCTGCACGATGGCGTCGGTGCCTATCCATAGGACTCTGCCCTTTTCCTCTGCCTTGACCTCTGCTTTCTCCGTGCCTATCGGGATGCCTTCAGGTTTAACATGTGGGTTGCCGCCTTGGGCTTCGATGATTTCCCGGAGTTTGCGTTCAGCCGCGCCCGATTCGAGGATTCGGTGAGCCTTCTGGTGTCCGTCTATTATGCCGACCATCTCAAACAGCATGCCTGCCAGAGTCAGTGCCTTCTCTTGCAGGTCGTTCGGTCCCTCGCCCATTAGCGCGGTCAATGCCTCTTTCGCTTCGAGGGCGGGCCCGATGGCGCATCCCAACGGTTGCTCTCCGAAAGTAAGCGCGCACTGAACGTTCATGCCGAGCCGTTTCCCAAGGTCAACGAAGTCGGAAGCCAAAGTGTAGGCTTCGGGCATGGTTTTTATCTTTGCTCCGCTGCCCGTTGGGATGTCGACGACGATGTCCGTGGCACCTATGGCTCGCTTCTTGCTCATTATTGACGGCAGAAGCAGCGGATCAATTCCCAGAGGGTACTCCACCTGGATGAAGAGGTCGTCTGCGGGTGCAAGCTCCAGGGCGCCGCCCCAGACGAGGCAGCCGTTCGTCTTCTTCACGACTTCGCGTATCTCGCTGATTGCGAGGTTCACGGGGCAGAGGGTTTCGACGCGGTCGGCAGTGCCTGCGGGCGAGGTGACGGCTCTGGATGAGGTTTTTGGTATGGTGAACCCTGCGGCAGCGACGATGGGCACAACGAGTATGCTTGTCTTGTCGCCCGGAATGCCACCTATGCTGTGCTTGTCCAGAATGGGCGCCTTGCCGAAGCTCAGGCTCTTGCCCGTTTCGACCATGGCGCGTGAGAGGGCTTCAGTCTCGCTCATGCTTAACCCGTAAATTTTAAGTGCGGTTAGAAACGCAGAGATTTCGATGTCGCTGAGGTGCTGTTCGACGACGTCTTTGACTATGGTGACGATTTCTTGTTCTCGGAGGCGTTCGCCGCGCAGCTTCGCCCTCACGTTGCTGAGAGACTCGGGCATGGGAGCAAGCTGCACCTCCAGCCTTTCGCCGCCTTTCAGCCCTAGGGCGTCGGAGACTTCGGCGTACAAGCCTATGTGGTTCTGCGCGAAGTTTGCGGCTATGTTAGCTATCGCAATGATTTCCTGCCCGTTGCAAGCGATGCGGATTCGGTCCGAGGAGTGGACTCCCAGCATGCCCGCGGTTTCGGAGTCGAGGATGGCGATGCGTTTGCCGCCGGTGGTTATGTTCAGAACTTCAGCCTTCAACTGCATAAGGTCCACAATCAAATGATTAAGCGGAGGGATAGTTAAAGATTCTAAGTGTGTCTGCCAATGAACGCCAGGAAGATGTTTTGTCGAATGGGACAGCTTATAAGCCGAGCAAAAACATACAACCATCACACATTGAACAATCGCAATTGGCCAAGTTGGCTTCGTGGGCTAAACCGCGACTGGCTACTCCATGGTTCAGGACAGGTTCTCCTCATAGGCTTAGCCTCCAGACTCCTCGTGTTCACCTCCGCCATAGTCGGGTTCTCCGTCTTCGGGGTGAGGCAGTCGCTGCCCAACGAAAACCTGTGGAGCATAAACGTGCCCGTCGTGAACCTCTTCTGCCGATGGGACACCGCATGGTACGCGCAAATCGCCCTCCATGGGTACCCGCCAGGAAGCAGCCCTGTTGCTCAGGTGTGGAATTGGTTTCCGCTCTATCCAGTCACGATGCGGGGAGTCGGATCGGTCTTTCAGATTTTCCTGTCACCGACCGAGGCGGTTATGGTTGCGGGCTTCCTCGTCAGCAACGCCCTGTTCTTTGTCAGTCTGATGCTCTTCTACAAGCTCAGCGCTGTAGTGTTGGGAAGTCGACGCCTCGCCGTCGCCGCATCCATTTTCTTCTGTTTCTGGCCAGGCGCCCTCTTCTATTCTGCCGCCTACTCCGAGAGTTTATTCATGGCGCTTGCGTTGGGCGCGTTCTACTTCCTCGAGAAGGGCGACGGCTGGAAGTCGACGCTACTGGGGTTCCTGGCGGGGTTCGCCAAGGGGAACGCCTTTCTGATTTGCATTCCGTTCTTTGTCAGCGGTTTGCAGAAGCGCCGCGCCTGGCAGGTGTTGCAGTCGGCTGTTGTGGCTTCGCCTTACCTGTTGTTCAGCCTGTACGGCTACTTCTCCACAGGGCTGTTTCCGGTGAGGGAAAACGTGTACCGGACGTACTGGGGGACGCTGCCTCCCTTGCTTACGCAGCTGTCGGGCACGATTAACATGGGTTACGCCGTGCTCTACTCTGTTGAGAGCCTCTTGATTGTCTTTCCATTTGTTTTTCTGACTTTCGACTTCCTTCGGGCCAGGTCTTTCTGGTGGGTGATAAAGGCGGAGGGTAGCGCAGTGAAGTACTGGGCGCTTTCGCTGGTGGTTTTGGTGACGATTCTGTTCTACTCCGAGATGTTCGGGATACACAGATACGCAATGGCTATGCTGCCGCTGTACTGGGTTCCGGCGAAAGTCTGGGGCAGGAGTCGCGCATTGGGCGTGGTGCTACTTGGAACAACGACGACTATTCTAGTCATTGGCACTGTTCTGTTTGTGACTTGGAACTACTTCCTCTGAATCGAGCGCTGTCGGCGGCATCAATTAGGTTTTTAAGCAATCCCCGTTCACTTATCGCAGAGGAAACGATTTTGAAATACCTGGACTTCGTCGACCTGACTTATCAACCCAAACCGTCCGACCTCACGTGCACCTTTCTCCTCGAACCCGAAGGCATGAGCACGAAAGAGGCGGCGGGCGCCATAGCCGCTGAAAGCAGCGTGGGCACCTGGACAGAAATCACAACCGCCAAGCCCTACATGGAGAAACTGGTCGCCCGCGTCTTCGAACTTGAGGGCAACCGGGCAAAAATCGCGTATCCGCTGGAGCTTTTCGAGTTGGGAAACATGCCCAACATCCTGAGCAGCGTGGCGGGCAACGTGTTCGGACTCAAAGCCCTCCGCCACCTCAGGCTCGTCAACATCAAGCTTCCGCCGGAGCTCGTGTGGAGCTTCAAAGGCCCACGCTTCGGCATCGCCGGCATCCGCAAACTCCTCAAAGTGCCCGAGCGCCCGCTCGTGGGGACAATTATCAAGCCGAAGCTGAGTCTGAGCACGGCAGACCACGCACAGGTGGCTTACGAAGCTTGGGTGGGCGGCTGCGACATGGTTAAGGACGATGAGAACTTGAGCAGCCAAGAGTTCAACCCATTTGAGGACAGAATAGTCGAGACCCTCGAAAGTAGAGACAAGGCTGAAGCAGAAACAGGCGAGAGAAAAGTGTACCTAGCAAACATCACGGCGGAGACCGACCTCATGCTCAAGCGGGCGGAGTTCGTGCAGGACCACGGAGGCGAGTACGTCATGGTGGACATCCTGACGTGCGGCTGGGCGGCGCTGCAGACGCTTCGTGACCAGAACCTGAATTTGGCGATTCACGCGCACCGGGCGGGGCACGCCGCGTTCACGAAAGACCCGAAGCATGGCATAGCCATGATGTCCATTGCTATAATCGCCCGCATCGTCGGTGTAGACCAGCTGCATGTGGGCACCGTCTTGGGAAAAATGTCCGAAACCCGCGAGGAAGTTCTGGACAACATAGGTGCCTTGAAGATGGAGCTGAACGGGCTAGAGCAGGTCATGCCCGTGGCTTCAGGTGGCATCCACCCGAGGCTCGTTCCTGAATTGGTGAGAACTTTCGGCAGAGATGTTGTCATTCAAGCGGGCGGAGGAATTCATGGTCATACGGGCGGAACCCGCGCTGGAGCGACTGCCATGCGGCAAGCCGTCGCCGCAGCCATGAAAAACGTAGCCTTAGAAGAGTATGCGAAGACGCACAGTGAACTGGAGATTGCGCTGGGCATCTGGGAGAAATGGACCCCGTAGCCTAATGGAAGACCCACGGGTACCGTCGGTGCACCACTTCGGCTACGCTGTGCGGCGAAACGATGCCTTCCTCGCAGACTATGCCGTGGATGAAGTCGCGGGGTGTCACGTCGAATGCGGGGTTCCGCACGTTAAGCTCGGCAGGTGCCTCCTTCCAGACTTCGTCTCGGCTGCGCTCCTCTATCCTCTCGTACTCGCCGTACAGTGTAGCAGGGTCGAACTTCAGGAGCTCCGAGACAACATAAAACGGCTTTCTAGCCTCTCTAGCCAGCAGCGCGATGGTTCCTGTGCCGATTTTGTTCACCACGTTGCCTTCGGAGGTTATGGCGTCCGCGCCCACGAGCACCAAGTCCACGTCGTTGATGAAGGACCGCGCCGCCGAGTCCACGATGAAAGTAGTCTTCACGCCGAGCGTTAGCATCTCCTTCGCCGTGATTCTGCCTTGGAAGGCGGGTCGGGTCTCGGTGCAGACAACCTCGAAGGACTTGCCTTCCCGCTTCGCTTTTGCCAGCAGGTACGTCACGGTTGATGAGCGGCAGTGTGTGAAGATGACTGCGCCGTCGCGGATTCGCTTGGCTCCGATTTCGGCTATACGCTCCTTGGAGGCGTCGAGGTTTTTCTGGAAGTTCCTTGAGGTTGAACCGACGAGTGCTGCCAGCTCTTGGACGATTCTTTCGTCGCTGTCTTCCACTTGGCTGACTATCCAGCGGACGGCGTTCCGCATGAGCGGTTCAGTCTCCCTGGCGGCGAAAAGCAGGTTTTTAGCTTCTGAGAGTTCGGCTATGAAGTCTTCTCGGGTCTTGGCTCTTGTGTTTTCAGCCAGAGACTCTAGGGCTTTTATGGCGGCTATGGCGACGTTTCTGGCTCCCTGCACTTCCAGCCTCCGAATTTGCCCCGCTGTGTCCTGCAATGCGTCACCCATGCATGTTCACTTTCCTCAGACAACCTGTTTGTGTTCGGAGCTTGTATACATAACGAACCTTATAAGGCAATTGAGGAGAAATGCTACTGAAAAAGCCGGGTCCGAAATGCTCCCTGAACAAGACGCCCACAGCTTGCTGGAATCCATAGTTGGTCCGTGGTATGAATCGATAGAGAACCCTCGGAAAGCCCAAGAGCAGGTACTCGGCAACTTGCTCAAGCGTTACGCCACAACGGAGTACGGCACCAGCCGCAAAGCGCTCCAAATCACGGGCACAGCCGAGTACCAGAAGGCGTTCCCCGTGCTCAACTACCAAGGACTTCTGCCATTCCTCTCGAAAGTGCGGGAAGGCAACTACAGAGAAATCCTCCCTGAAAAACCCGACTGCTGGGTGATGACAAGAGGCTCTACAGGAAAGTCAAAAGTCATGCCTGCCACGCCTTCGCATTTGAAGCAGATTTTCAGCTGCGGCGCCCGGGCGCTAGTTCACTATGCGTTGAGGAGAAAGGACTTCGGCGTTTTCATGGGCGACATCCTGAACCTGAACTTCCCCAGCAGCGTCCACACCATGACGACGGACGGGAAAGAAGATACCTACGGCTACAGTTCAGGAACCTACGCGCGGCTTAACCCCATGTTCGACCGCGTTAGCCTCATACCTCGGCAAGAAGACATAGATGCTCTCGGCGCAGGCATCACAAGAGAAGATTGGGAAAAACGGTTCGAACTAGCCTACGAGCAAGCGTTGGGTAGGAACGTGACAGCGACCATGGGCGTGACTCCCGTCGTCACGGCGTTCGCCCGCTACGTCAAGAAGAAGCACGGCAAGAAGCCCGCGGACCTCTGGAAGTTCCAAGCCCTGTTCTGCACGAGCGTGCCCAAGATACAGTTCAGATACGCACCCGTCCTGCGAAAGTACTTCGGACCCGCACCCGTGGTCGAGATGTACACCGCTACCGAAGGGGTGTTCGCACAGCAATACGATGACTTGCCCTACATCACGCCCAACTACGACGCGTACTTCTTCGAGGTGGACACAGGCAAGACGGTGAAAATGCTGCACGAACTGCAACGTGGGGAGTGGGGGAGCCTGATAATCTCCTCCTGCATGTTCCCTCGATATGACATCGGTGACTTGATAGAATCCGCTGGAAAAAACTACTTCCGCGTTTTTGGCAGGAGAAACGCCCGCGCAATCCTGGAGCATCGGCTGTACAGGTTTTTCGCGGGTTGGCTTCTCTAAGCGGGGCGAGGGTGCCTCTTGCGCGCTGTCGTCGAGAGGTAGACGGCGACCAGGATAATGGCGACGCCGATTACGAGGATCACTAGGGCGCTTTCTATGGCTGAACTGAAGAATCCCATCGCTCGGGCATAGGCGAAGAAGCCTATTATTATCAGGACAACGCCGCCTATTAGCCAGCCGAGGTAGCCGTGTTGCCCTTTCTCTTGTTTCTCTCCCTTCTCTGGCTGCTGGTTCTTCTCCTGTTTCTCCCCCTTCTCGGATTTCTCGTCTCTCCGCCGAGCCTCAACGGTTGAAGGTGCAGGTCTCGCCGCGGCCTCCATCTTCAACGATGCCCCGCATCTGGGGCAGAAGGTCATGGCTTCTTCAACCTTGTTTCCGCATTTCGGGCAGTAGGACATGAGCTTCACCTAAACCTGTAGTCCTGTATTGAGGGATTTAGTATTTAAAACATGCACCTAAAACGGCGATAAAAAATGTTATATGCTGTACCTGCAGAATAGAGTGAACAGGAAGAGGAGAGGAAAGAATTGAACAAGAATGAGACAGCGTCGGCGTCTCCGCGTCCGCGTGGAGAGACCTTAATCACAGCCATAGCGGTGGGAGCCACACTCATCGTCATAGGATTGGTCTTTGCACTCAACCCTGACCTTCCGGACAGAATAGTGAGGTTCTTCCAAGACTTCACCACAGTAGCCTATCCCTTTCCAGACACCTCGTCCACTATCTCCTTTCCGGCTCCGATGAGCCCTGGGACGCACACGACAGTGTACAACGCGGTCATGCAGTTCGACGCGGGCATCGCCATCCTGCAGATGGTGATTCTGGGCATGAGGCTTTACGCGGGTTCGCCGATCCGCAAGATCGCTGAGACTGTTGGCAACTTGGTCTTTTGGCTGGGAGCCGCGTTCACGACCAGCGTTTTGCTGAACGGTGCAACTACGGTAAGTGAGTGGTTCATGTACTGGGCTGCAATCATTATCCTCGTGGGCGTTGGGATGGTTGTGAGAGCCGTAGTCCTCCTGCTCCGAAGACCCTAATGAGAGCCTGCCCGCTTCCGCAAACGCCGAGATTCCAGACTATTCTTTTCTGAGCTGCCACCAGAGCTTGACCACCTGCTTGCCCATGCTATAGCTGTCCTTGAAGAAGTTCACCTTAGTCTGGCGTCCACTCTTCCACTCCACCGGAATCTCCTTTATCCTGCAGCCTCCGCGTTGTGCTCGGACGAGGATTTCTGTATCCCAGAACCAGTGCCGCGCCCGCACTTCATCCAGCAGCTGCAGGGTTGGTTCGCGCCTGAAGGCTTTAAACCCGCACTGGTGGTCTTTCACCTTGGAGCCGAGCATGTGGCGCACGAGGAAATTGTAGGTTTTGGAGCTGACGCTTCGCCTCAAGCCGCGTTCCACTCTGCTTTCGGGCAGCAGTCTTGAGCCAGTGGCTAGGTCGTAGCCCTCCGTCCGGATGGCGTCAACCAATGCAGGCAGGTGCTTCAGGTCAGTCGCCAAGTCCAAGTCCATGTAGACCAAGATTCTACCTCGGCTCTGCTTGAAGGCGTTGTTGAGCGCGGTGCCTCTGCCCAGCCGTTTTTCTCCGTGGATGTGCCTCACGAACGGGTATTTCCTTGCGAGTTCTGCGGCGAGTTCGGCGGTGCCGTCTGTGCTGCCGTCCTCGGCTATGATTATCTCGTAGGATGGAGTGATTTCGGCTAGGACTTTCGCCACCTTTTCAACAGCGGCTTCCAGATAACTGGCTTCGTTGTAGGCTGGAAAAACGACGGAAACTTCCAGCGATGCTTGGGGTTGGGTGGGTTCGGTCATTAGAAGTACCAGCTTGGGAACCACTTCAGCCTGTCAATCTCCGAGGTTGGCACAGGTACGCCTGAGGTCACGGGGTAGAAGACTACGAAGAGGATGACGACGCTGATGAAGAAGGCTATGGCGGCGGCTTTTCCTCCGCGTGTGCTCCAGTACTTGTTGATGAAGTACGCGGAAGCCAAGTACAGGAACGGGACTGCCACGTAGAAGTGGTAGATGAAGGTGACCCGCGAGATGAAGATGTAGGGAACCCACGAGGAGAAGAACAGCACCGCTATGAATATGGCGAGCAAATCCCAATGGCGACCAGCATTCTCCTGAGGCTGAGAGGCCAGTTCGGGCGTTTTCACCTCCGAACCGAGCTGACCAAGCACTTCGGGTTCCTCAGGCTTTCTGGTCAACCTTCTCTTCAAGCCGAGGACAGCGTCTTTTGCCTGCACGGCCTCAATTGTGACCAGGAGTATGCAGATGAAGCCGACCCACCAGATTGCGGGGTTGCCGAACACAGCGATTGTGGACCGCAATCCGTTCGGCAGAGTCGCCACTTCTAGCCAGAGTGGCACATAACCTCCGAACGGGTTCACGAGGAAGGGCCAGCTCCACCAGGGAGACGCGAACGTGTGCGTTGCCGTCAGTCCAGAGTGGTAGGCGTACATGTCGAACTGCAGCTTCACGACGCCCGGAAAGTCGCGGCCGATAATCATGTCTGGAACATACGTGGAGAAGTAAATCACTACTGCGAAGAGTATGAAGACCACGAGCAGCAGGAACGGGTGGTCAAAGACGGCTGCGTACTTGGCGCTGAGGCTTGCCTTCATCCGGGAGACGTCTCTCAGCCGAACCGCTAGCAGCAGGAGGAGCATGCCGACGGCGCCGTAGAGGACGAGCCACTTCGTGGAGAAGCCCAGTGCAAAGAAAACCACAGCCAAGAACAGCGGGAGAACGGAGGTTTTCCAGCCTTTCTTGACCACGTTCATGAAGTAGTAGAGGAAGAACAGCTGCGACAGCAGGGAGAAGAAGACAACATAGGTGTCTGCCGTGCCCATCCTGCCCATCGTGAAGTGCATGAAGTCAAACGTCAGCAGGAAAGCCGCGGAAAACCCGCCAATCCAAGAGCCGAACAGCTTCTTCGCCAGCAGATAGACCACGGGAATCATGAGTGTAGCGAAGATGACGCCCGTGATTCGCCAGCCAAACGGGTTGAAGCCGAAAACTGCGATTCCGGCGGCTTGGATGAGTTTGCCCAGCGGCGGATGCGTCCACTCATACGGATACTGCAGGTGCAGGTACTGTTCGGCGGTTCGGACGAAGTATATCTCGTCGAAGTACGTCTGCCCCATATAGTCCACAGGATATTGCACCGCCGCCTGCTCATCGACGAGATTGGACACGGTTGGGTTGCCGTTGCCTGCGTTGCTGACGACAGCGACGGAAATTTTCTGGTTGTCCTGGCCAATGACCATGAGTTCGGAGAGTACAGCATCAGACGGCGATTCCTTGAAGGCGAAGTTGATGTACCGCGTAGTCCGCTGGAGGTTCAGCTCGTACCATTTGCAGTAGTCCAGAGACCACTCGTTCTTTGTGAAGTCGTAGGGGTACAGCGTGTTGGAGGCAACGACTTGCCAGTTGTCCGGCGTGCCGACGGAAACGGTGACGTTGAAGTGCCCGTCCTTGTACAAGAGGCAGACGGATTTGACGTTGGCTTCTTCGCCTAAGTCGAGGACGAAGCCTTGGCCGTTCGACAGCGACACGGTGCTCTGCGGGAACTGTGTGAATCCGAGGTTCCATGTAGCCAGCGAAAGGAATACGGCTGAGAGCACGACTATTGTCAGCAAGTCACGTTTGTTTACCTGCATGTTCGCTTTCTCCTACCAAGCCCTCAGCCCGTACGCTCTTCGGAAGCTGGCTCAACCAATGTTTGCCCTTGAGCTCTCTCCACATGAGCGCAAGAACGTATACGAGCACCAATGAATTAATCAAGCTTCCTGTAATCGCTACAGGGTCATCCGCCGCGATGAATTGGTTCGTGTTCAGGAACCACAGCACATAGTCCTGGTTCACGAGGCAGGTTCCCGTTAGTACCGCGTAGATGAGGCGCATCTTCTTCAGAAAAGGAACCATCAAAGCCAGAACAGCCATGGCGGGGAAAAGGTAACGCTCGTGAATCCGAGTTGGCAGCATGAAGAACCCGAAGAACAGCATGAACGCAGAGAAGAAAACAAGCATCTCCTTGGAAACGTTGAAGTGCCTGTGCACAAAGTAGAGGACGAAAACCGCTAAGGCACCGAACAGAACCCAGCCTGCGAGGAAAGTCGCCTGGGTGTCGGGCACCCACATGCCGCCGAAGCCCCACACGTTGAAGGCATTTATGCTCGTGAATGCGTAGCCGCCGTAGGCGCCAAAGTAGATGTTACTCAAGAACGTCACGGGGTTGTTCCACTCGAAGGGCAGAATCACAGCGAAAAGCGTGACCAAACCCGCCAGCACCGAGGTTAGGAGTCGACGCCAGCCGAACCTCCTGAAAACCAGGAAGACAACGAGCGGAGCCAGCGCTATGCTCTGCGGCTTCGTCAAGACGCCGACCATGAAAGCGGCAGCCGCCAGTTCTGGCTTCCTGTCCAGAAACAGTAGCAGGGAAGCAACGAGGAAGAACGTGTAGATAGCGTCGAACTGACCCCAAACTGCCGCGTTGAAAACCACCGCGGGGTTGAAGGCGTAGACCGCCGTCGCCGCCACCGCCAGCCTGAAGTCGAGGCGTTTCCTGACGAAGACGAAGATGAGCGCGGCAGTTGCCGTGTCGAACAAATTCGGACCCAGCTTGATGGCATAGGTTATAAGGCTGGTTCCGAAGAGCGAAAGCCGTTCAGCCAGCGAGCCGAAGACCCAGAAGATGTAGACATTGAACGGCGGGTAATCACACCAGCTCACGACGCTGTAGAAGACACGTGGACCGTACGTGGCTGCCGTGTTGAACCAAGACTCATACGTCAACGTGTCGTTCCTGTAGCCCGGAATCGGAAAGAAAACCAGCCTGACGACGAAAGCGAGGAAAAGCAACCCGGCCAGAATGGCGATTTCTTTTTTGGCAAAACCGAGTTTCATCGGGTCTTTCCTCACAGACTCAAATCTTGCTTTGCACAATAAAAGATTTCCTTGAATTGCCCATTCCATGAACAGAAGGTCTGAACCGGTCAAGTGAAGTAGGACTGCTGCACCGCGGCCTGAATGCTCGAGCAGGCGACTAGCACGGTGTTGGAGGCTTGGTTCCAACCCACCGAGATGTACCGCCCGTAGGCGTGCCAGTAGCAGAAGTTGTCCCTCACCGCCTCGGTGTTGTTCATCATGAAGTTGAAGGCGACGAAGAACTGGCAAGCATCGTAAGACGTGTCCCAGGTCGTGGACCAGGTGAAGAGGAAGTCGCTTCCGCGTTCGTAGTAGGTGAGGTTGTCTCCGCCCCAGCCGTCAGCCGCCGTCTCCGCGTCTGCTTTGGAGAGCCAGTTGTCCAGCATGACCTGGATGAAGTATTCGCCGTAGCGATTGCTCGATATCTTCGTCCAGTCCGTCTCCGCCAGCTTTGCTACTGAGACTTGCTGGGCGGGTTCGTTCGAGAAGTACTTGTCTGGGTGAAGAATCTGCTCTGTGGTCGCCGGCGGATTGTCGTAGGCTTTGTTCACCGTCGCCCAGCCGCCCCTCTGGTAAAGCGCGTTTATGTAGAGTTTGCCATAGTCGTACGGGAAGTAGTTCAGGCTGGAGATTGCGGGCGGAAGGTCCAGGTGCAACTCTTTCAGCGCGGCGTTGCTGAGGAGAATCCAAGGAACCTGAGCCACCGCGGCAACCGCCGTAGCGATCGACTGCTTGGTTCGGTTGATGAAGACGTCACCCATGTAGGAGGCGTCGCCCTCGGTCAATGCTGCCTCGGTTTTTTCTTGGTCAAACGTGGCGGCGAAAGGTAAACTGGGTTGCCAGATGTGCGTGAGCTCGTGGACGAACGTTGCTTCGGAGTAGGGTTCATTCCAGGGGTCGAAGTTCTCTTTGACGACGTAGATGCGGTCACCCCAGGTTGCGGCGCCGAAGTATCCTGCCCAATCCACGTTCGCCTGGTACAGGCTGGCGTTCTCGGGGATGAAGAATAATCCTTTGTAGATGCGCTCTTCCCGCTGGATTTTCACGATGTCAGGGTCGGCGTAGCCCTTGCCCCACGTGTCAATCGCCCACTGCCTTGTGACGACTT
This sequence comes from Bathyarchaeia archaeon, assembly GCA_041946875.1. Lineage (GTDB taxonomy): Archaea > Thermoproteota > Bathyarchaeia > Bathyarchaeales > Bathycorpusculaceae > JADGNF01. The sequence goes on along the minus strand of JBHGBG010000035.1, from coordinate 4,551 downwards.
CCAGCGGAACATCCGGAAGCGTGACGTTCCGAATTGCTTCGATTTCGCGTTTGGCTTTTCCGAAGACTTCCTGCGCTTTCGCCGTGTAGTCCGCCAAGTCCGAGTTGTTAAGTAGTCTGGCTACGCTGAACGTGCTCACGAGAAGCACGGCAACGAAGCACAGGGAGAAGACGGCGAATTTTGTTTTGGTCTTCGTTGACTGGTCACCTGAAGCTGATGTTGAAATCTAGAGGTTGAAGCGAGATAAAGTTTGCCTAAGAAACGAGGCAGAATCCACGAGCCGAAAGCTCCATTGGGCTTGACTAATCCTTCTTCTCGATGCCCAGCCTTTGGAGCAGCAACTTCGAGGACAGAATCACGAAGACGAACACGGTTACGACCGCAGCCAGCGGGTAGTCGCCCACGCCCGTCGTCAGCCCAATAGCACTGTCGCCCAGAGGCTGGCAGCCGTAGTGATGCCTTTGACTTTGTCTTTCTCCGCCCAGATGGTTCCCGCACCGATGAAACCGATGCCCGCCACGATGCCGCCTGCCAGTGAGCGGGTTGACTCGTGAACAGCGTAGATATGATGGTGAACAGGCATGCGCCGAGCGATACGAGCATGTGGGTTCTGAGTCCCGCAGGTCGGTGGGCGAGTTCTCTTTCGATTCCCACGACGGCGCCGAACGCCACGGACAAAGCGATGCTTAGAAGAGTATCGAGGTTGAGGATGGTCTGCATGGATTTGACTGTGCAGGATTCTCTATAAAAACAGGTTGATGCACTCACCGCCATTATAGGGTGCAAGGCTTAAAAGGACAAGCGGACAGAAAAAGATGTACCAGAATTTGGGAGAGGTTGAGCGATGAAAGTTTTGATAGTCTACGACACCGTTTCCCCCTCGAGAGTCACCGAGCAGGTAGCCAGAGCGATTGGCGAAGTCCTGAGGCAAGAAGGCTTGGAGGTCGATTCTTTCTACGTTGGCGACGCTGACAAGACGGTGATGAAGGACTACGACTGCCTCCTCGCGGGTGCGCCCACGATGGCGTTCCGAACAGCCCCTGGGATAATGCAGTTCCTTGACAATCTGCAAGCCAGTGAGGTCTCGGGAAAGCTCGCGGCGGCGTTTGACACGCAGTTGAAATCATTCCTTAGTGGCAGTGCGGTCAAGGGCATTGAGGGCAAGCTTAAGGGTTTGGGGCTTAAACTTGCCTCTGCTCCGTTGGTGGCCTACGTGCAGGGTAGCGGTAGCCAAAACATGTGGCGTCTGAGGGATGGCGAGCTTGAAAAGGTGAAGAACTGGGCTCAAGACTTGGCTAAGGGACTGAAGAAGTAGACGCTCAGTGCTCTGCCGCGGTTCCGTTAGAATCCAGGCAGCGTAGCCTTTGCGAGCGTCAAGATTTTTTGAGAGGCTACTTGGCGCCCGTGGGAATTATCGGATAGACCTCTTTCGTCACGTACTCCAGGTACTTGGGCTTGTCTGCCAAGTTGAATATGGTGACTGAGGCGTCTCGGGTGATGCCGACGACGTAGCCCGTCTGCTTGGACCGTGCGACAACGTACCAGAGGTCTCCGTGCTTGGTGTAGTCCTCGAACAGCGACGTGTTAATCAGGTCGGGTCCGTAGAGCGAGAGTTTCTCGACGTTGGGTATGTCGACGTTGTCGAAGAAGGTTATCTTCGTGTCCTCGCGGTTCTTGTTATGGAATTCCCTAAGGGTCTCGGGTGGGATGCGGGCTTCAACGATGACGCCGACTTTGTCGAAGAGGATTTCGCTCAGCTTGTTGGCGACGAAGTTGGCGACGCGCTTCTTCTCCACGACCGTGAGGAACACAGCGCCTTTTTGCTCGGCAAAGCTGAAGACAGCTTCAACCGTGCGAGGCAGTGGTGCGCTTTTGCCGCGGTGGAAGACATGGATCACGTAGTCGTTGCTATACACGCCCGTGAGCATGTTACCCTTCGAGACTAGCCCGACGACTTCGGTGACAAGCGTAAAGTTGTAGTCGCCTTCCTCGTAGGGCTCTTCGACATGGTAGCCGTCGAGTTTCGCGGCAATGTCTGGGGTGGACATGGGGTTGGAGAGTTTGAAGATTTTTCCTGCCACAACCATGATGAGTCACTGCCGTTTAGAATGGTGAATGCGGAGGCTTATGAAACTTTGCTTGCTGGATTGCAGCCTCTCCTCTCTCTATAAAGGGAGAGGTCGCGCTGTAGCCGCAGACATTCTGCTACGTCTTCGTTTGGACAACGCGGTTTACTACCTAAACACCAATTCCTCCATGTACGAAGCACCAAAATACCGCCTGCAAAAGTGAACCTCGAATTTACGTAGTAACCCACTCAGCCCACCAAGTGCAGACAGCTAGAAGTTCACTCTATGCTCCAGCCTTTAAATAAGGCGGCTATAGACGACTGCCGCCGAGCAGACTGTGAACAACGTTTTTAGCGTACGCACGTTACCCATAGTCCTCGGACAAACCTTGCCAGACACGAAGAAAAGGCGCATGCACATCGGCCTCGACGACACAGACTCAACGCGAAAAGGCTGCACCACGTACATCGCAGCCCTCCTCGTGGAAGAGTTGGAGAAACTGGGCGCGACATTCCTCGACTACCCAAACTTAGTCAGGTTAAACCCCAACGTGCCTTGGAAAACCAGAGGCAACGGCGCACTCTGCCTCAGAATCGAGCACGACGAAACCCAAGAAGCCACGATAAAGGAAACCACGATACGCCTAGTGGAAGCCAACTCGGACCTTAGCTGGAAGGGAACAGACCCAGGAATCGTCTTCCTCAACGCAACAGACGTTCCAACGGAACTCACCGACTTCTCGAAGAAAGTCATTACAAGCATCGTAACCCTGAAAGAAGCCGTGCAGCTAACCCGCAAATTCCACGCCGAGGCACTGGGCTACAACACGCAACGCGGAATCATCGGCGCACTCGCAGCCATCGGCGAAACCCTTAACCAAGACCACACGTTCGAACTCGTCGCCTACCGGACACCCGAAAACCTCGGCACAAAACGCAGAGTCGACGAAGAATCAATCTTCCACATGGACGACGCGCTGAAACCGTACACATTCAACAATGTCGACATGGAAAAACGCAGAGTCATCATCACCCCAAGAGGCGCGGACCCCATCCTCTTCGGCATCAGAGGCGAAACACCCGAAACCGTCCGAAAAGCCTTTACATTAGTCAAACCGCTCGAACCCATAGAACGCTGGATAATCTTCCGAAGCAACCAAGGCACAGACGCCCACCTCACGCATGCAACCATGCTCAACAGACTGCAACCATACACCTCCATAATCGCTAAGGGCACAGTCTCTCAGAACCCGCGAATTGTTCCGCTCCGACACGTCGTCTTCACCATCACAGATGGCACAGCGGAAGTGGACTGCGCAGCCTACGAACCCACAGGCAACCTGCGCAAAGTAGCCAGAAAACTCGCAGTCGGCGACAGCGTGGAAGTCTACGGTGCAGTGCGCAAACCAGCCCACGGCAAGCCGATGACGATTAACTTGGAGAAAATCAGCTTGCTCCAACTCGCCCAAAAAATATTCAAGCAGAACCCAGTCTGCCCAATCTGCTGTAAACGCCTCAAATCCATGGGAAAAAACCAGGGCTACAGATGCGAAAAATGCGGAACAAGATACCCAAACGCAGAGAAAACCGAACTCGCCGTAGAACGCGAACTCAAACCAGGATTGTACGTGACCTCCACACGTTCACAGCGTCACCTCACGAAGCCGCTTCGCCGCTACGGCATGGAAAAACAGTCTCGCGAAAACAAACCCCTGATTGCGCCATGGCATTTTCCGTGAACGCTGCTGCGGCAGCGGTTGGCGAAATGATTTAAATCCGTGAAGGCAGTAAACCCTCAAAGAACACCAAAAAAGCGCAGACCATGAGGCTTCAAAGTTGAAGGAATTCCCGCCCGAAATGTACCAATTGCCCTTCTTCAAGGAAGAAGGTTTCGTCAGGAAACTCTGCCCCAAATGCGGCGAACACTTCTGGACCCAGAACGCAGACCAGAAAACATGCGAAGAGTCCAACAGCGACGAATGCGGATACTACACGTTCCTGAACAATCCACCGACGAAACGCAGCTACACGCTGCCCGAGATGCGCGAAGCGTTTCTGTCCTTTTTCGAGAAATACAAGCACACACGCGTCAAACCATACCCCGTTGTGGCGCGCTGGAGAAGTGACATCTATCTCACGCACGCCAGCATCATCGACTTCCAACCCTACGTGACCGAGGGAATTTCGCCTCCACCCGCAAACCCACTCGTCATCTCGCAACCCTGCATCCGACTCGTGGACATCTCGAACACTGGACCCACGTTCGGCAGGCACCTGACAATTTTCGAAATGGGCGGACACCATGCCTTCAACTACCCTAACAAGGAGATATACTGGAAAGACCAAACCGTAAGATACCACCACGAATTCGCCACAAAAGTCTTGGGCATAAAGTCCGAAGAAGTCGTGTACAAAGAAGGCGTTTGGGTAGGTGGCGGGAACGCTGGACCAGACGTAGAATGCATCGTGCGCGGCTTGGAAGT